>NZ_JABXKO010000034.1:0-260230 GCF_017114965.1 Nostoc sp. JL31 | reverse complement strand
CCCAATGCCCAATGCCCAATGCCCAATGCCCAATGCCCAATGCCCAATGCCCAATAAATAGTTCTGTAGTTGAGTGAAAAATCTGACTCTGCTTTTGGGAATACTTGATTTATTCACCTGACTAATCTAGAACTCAGGCATTATCAATATGAAATGGATGAAACCATCTTTATATTTTGTACCCTTTTCCCTACCTTTGTATTTGCTTTCTGCTTTAACAGCAGAGGTACAAGCTCAGTTGTACCATCCCAATAAAACTTGGCAAATTAGTCAAACATTTAAGCCACCACAGCGGGGAAAACCCCCCGCAAGTGCTGGTGGTTCTACCCGTGGTAGCTCTTGTCTAACAGGCAAAAAACTAATAACCCCCTTAATACCTCCAGATAAATTAGGGCTGACATTTGCTCAACATCCAACATTTTTCTGGTATATACCCCAATTTAAACTCAAAACAGCCAAGTTTTTGCTCCTGACTGAAGACCAAAACGTATTTTATGAAACATCTTTTACACTTCCAAATCAGCCGGGAATTATTAGCTTTAAACTTCCTGACAGTACCCCTGCACTTGCTGTAGGTAAAACTTATCATTGGTATCTAACAATTGTTTGTGATACTCAAGACTCTAGTGAAAATCCGACTGTAGATGGTTGGGTAGAACGCACTCAGCCAGGAGCAACCTTATCGGAGGCGTTAGCAAAGGCAAATTTATACAAGTTGCCCACCATCTATGCAGAAGCTGGGATTTGGCATGAAGCACTGACTAGTTTGGTGCAGCTACGTCGGACTGAGCCAAATAATTTCAAAGCAAGGCTGGATTGGAGACAATTTTTCAAGTCAGTGGGTTTGAGTGCGATCGCTTCTGAACCATTGATTGATTGTTGCACATCTACGAAAGAAGAGCATGGGGCATTGGGCACGGGGCATTGGACTGAGGGAGAATTCCCAACTCCCAACTCTTCTACAGACGCGATTAATCGCGTCTCTACTCCTAACTCCTAACTCCTAACTCCTAACTCCTAACTCCTAACTCAGCACTCAGCACTAAATATTATGTGGGCAAAGCTGAAACCGCACATCTGGCAATGGCGGGGTGTTTTACTTGCTGTTCCCAATATTACAGCCTTGGTGATTGCAATCCGCTTGACTGGATTACTGCAATTGTTGGAATTGGCAGCACTAGATCAATTTTTTCTCCTGCGTCCACGAGAGTCGGCTGATACCCGCATTGTCATAGTTGAGATTAATGAGGCAGATGTCCGCAAGCAGGGACAGTGGCCTATGCCTGATGGAAAACTTGCTAGTTTGTTAGAGAAAATCAAACAGCAAAAACCTAGAGCGATTGGTTTAGATATTTATCGTGATTTACCCGTCAATCCCGGTTATCAAGATTTACTTAAGGTTTTTAAGTCTACTCCTAATTTAATTGGAGTCCAAAAAGTCTCTGATACTATTGATAGTTCGGCGGTTGATTCATCTCCAGAACTGAAAAAACTTAATCAAATTGGGTCGAATGATTTACCCATAGATGGAGATGGCAAAATTCGGCGATCGTTATTGTACGTAAATTTAAATAATGACGAGATTCTGGAAAGTTTTGGGTTAAAACTGGCATTGTTGTACTTGAAACCTGAAGGTATTACTGCCAAGCCATCAGCTATTAACTCTAATTACTTGCAGTTAAATCGGGGTATTTTTCCGATTTTTGAAGCTAATGATGGAGGTTATGTCCGAGCCGATGCCGGGAGTTATCAAGTACTGTTGAACTACCGAGGACGGATACAGCAGTTTACTAAAGTCTCTCTTACCGAAGTGCAAGAGAATCTCATACCACGCGATTTAATGCGAGATAAGGTGGTATTAGTTGGTGCTACCGCTGAGAGTTTGAAGGATCTATTCTATACACCTTACAGCAGTAATGTCTTGACCGACCCAGAACGAATGGCGGGTGTGACAATTCATGCTAATTTGATTAGTCAAATTTTAAGTGCGGCAATGGAAGGTCGTCCACTGATTAAGTGTTTACCTGAGCCGTTAGAATGGCTATCAATTTTGATTTGGTCAATTATTGGTGCTAGCTTGTGTTGGCTGCAACGCCACAGTAGCAACCAGAAAAACCTCATGGCTGTTAGTGTTTTGTTGGTAGGTGGCGGTTTAATTGGCGGCAGCTTTTTGGCATTTTTGGCTGGTTGGTGGATTCCCGTTATCCCTTCATTGCTGGCTTTTGTCGGTTCTGCGATCGCACTCACTCAGTATATTGCTCAAAGCGCTACCGAGATGCGAAAAACCCTCGGTCGCTATCTAACTGATGAAATCGTCGCCAATATCCTCGAAACTCCTTCTGGGTTAAAGCTGGGGGGAGAGCGCCGAAAAGTTACGGTTCTTGTATCGGATTTAAGAGGATTCTCGGCTATTTCCGAACAATTGCCCCCAGAAGAAGTAGTAAAGATTTTGAATCTTTATTTGGGAACAATGACTGATGTGATTAACCAGTATAAAGGCACGATTAATGAGTTTATGGGTGATGGTATTTTTGTGATTTTTGGTGCGCCAATTAGTCGCAAAGATGATTCTGAACGAGCGATCGCTTGTGCTATTGCTATGCAATTGGCAATGCAGCAAGTGAATGAACAAAATCAGCAAATGAATTTCCCAATCCTGGAAATGGGAATTGGGATTAATACAGGCGAGGCTGTAGCGGGAAATGTTGGTTCTCAAAAACGCGCTCAATATACAGTTATTGGCAGTCATGTTAATTTGGCTGCTCGAATTGAATCTTATACAGTGGGAGGACAGATTTTAATTTCTGAAAATACCTGTAAGGATGCCAATATTGACCTACAAATTGCTGGAGAACTACAAATAGAACCTAAAGGAATTAAACACCCTGTGACAATTTGTGAAATTCGTGGCATTGGCGGTAAATATAATTTATTCTTGCCTAAATATGATCAAAAAATGAGCGTTATTACTCCCATAATACCTGTAGAATACAGTATTTTACAGGGAAAACATGCAGTGGGAACAGTATTTCTGGGAGACTTTATTAGCCTCTCAGAAAAAGGCGCGCAGCTGCGATCGCCACATTCTTTAGAACTCTTGAGTAATCTCAAACTCAAGTTATTGATTGAAGCAGAAATTGCTATAGAAGAAGAATATATCTATGCCAAGGTGATCCAACAGTCTAATGTTGACGAGCATCTTTTTGTGCTTCGGTTTACAGCAGTTCCCCCAAAAGCTGACGCAATTCTCAATGCACTGCGTCAGCCTGAGTGATATTAGGACATCAATCTTGAAATGTTAACAAAGGGAGGTATATGTAAATACGGTAAACCGAAAAAGTAGGTAGTCTAGATTTTTTTAAAACAGTAGCAATTGTTGCTGATACAAGCAGGCGATCGCGGTAAGATTTTGGACTTAAGCCCAATCCAACTCCAATAACTCATAATTTTAAACGAATAATTAATAATTCGTAATTTATGCTACGTAGCAACTCACTTGAGTTCTGGAGTTAAAAATATGATTTTTTCTAAAACTGAGATTCAATTACACCCAAAGGACAAATGACAAACGCAAACAACTTTCAAAAATTAGTAGAACTTGCAAATGATTATGGAATTATTTGCGAACCAACACCAGAAGAATGTTTGATTGCATCCTTGCCTGGAGACGATGATTTTTTATTAGCTTTTACTTGGTCTGGTGTAGTTGAAGGAGAGCCACCAGAGCATGAATTAATTGCAGTTAGTGTACAAGATATAGTCAAAGAAGTTACCGTTGCAGCTTGGCAGATTCCTTTTTATTTATTTGGAAACGTTTTAAGACAAGCTCAAATGCTTGTCGCTGCTCACAAAGATTTTGTTAGCTGAGAGACAAGTTTTAACTAAAATGGGCGCGTTTGAAACATCTGAAGGTAGACGTTTTCATTCTCCATTGTCATCGGAAAAACAAAAGTTTCTCAATCTCCACATAGCTAAACAAAAGCTAGAAGAGGTGATGTATTTGTTGGGGGAATAGATAACTCAAAAGTTTAGTTAATAGTCAAGACCCTAGATAGGGTCTTTTTTTGTGGATATGTTCAAAATACTTGGAGTTTTTAGAAGACAAAGGATAGACAGGCAATATTTTTGTACTATTTTTATCTTTATTCTCAATAGTGTGTGATAATGACTCTCGCGATACTTTGATTTGTGCCAAAAATCCTCTACAACCGGGTATTAGCAAGAGAATGATGGACTGTAAAGGGAGTTAAAGATAGATGAGATGCCCTAGGGGCAAAAATGGCTGTAATCCTTGTGTGGCAAGGTGTGGGTTAGAGTCAGAAGATTACTTGAAGTTTTTTTGAGGTTAGAAGTGTGTGAGCATATATTGAGTAGTGATACAAAGCATTAATTAATACTTAGTATCACTACCCAAGTACTTAAGTAATTAAAGTATAGTATTTGAGCATTGAGTGAGCATTTTTTAGAGTTTATAAGCGGAGGTATTGCTTTTGCATTCTTCTATGCTGATTTTGTTTACAGCGGGTTTATTATTCTGGTCGAGCCTGTCTTCGCTCTTGCCAACTCTACCGCTTTACATCGATGATGTGGGCGCAAGCAAGCAAGAAATTGGCCTTGTCATGGGCAGTTTTGCCATTGGGTTATTGCTATCTCGCCCAATGCTGGGACGGTTAGCCGATGAACGC
This sequence comes from Nostoc sp. JL31, assembly GCF_017114965.1. NCBI lineage: Bacteria > Bacillati > Cyanobacteriota > Cyanophyceae > Nostocales > Nostocaceae > Nostoc > Nostoc sp. JL31. The sequence continues at coordinate 255,545 of NZ_JABXKO010000034.1, read as the reverse complement.
GGTCGGAAAATTGTCTTAGTGATTGGTACGATCGTAGCTGCGATCGCACCCTTTGGTTACTTGGCAACCCAATCTCTTGGGCTATTAATCCTAGTGCGGATTTTTCACGGCATTAGTGTTGCCGCTTTTACCACTGGCTACAGTGCCTTAGTCGCAGATTTGGCGCCCGCTGAAACTCGTGGTGAAATCATTGGTTACATGACCCTAGCAACTCCCATTGGTTTAGCAATTGGCCCTGCCTTGGGTGGTTATTTAGAAGCTACAAGTGGTTACGGCATATTATTTCTGTTATCTGCCGAATTGGGTTTTGTCGCCCTCTTGGGAATTGTACAAGTTACGAATTCGCCAGTGCAAACGCAGCAGCAGACAGAGGGAGAAGATCGCAAATTTTGGCAAATTTTGGCCAGCCCACGGGTGAGAGTTCCAACTATAGTTATGTTGCTAGTTGGTTTGTCCCTTGGTGCTGTACATACCTTTGTGTCGTTGTTCCTCAAATCCACTCAGGTGGACTTCAATGGCGGACTATTTTTTACAGCTGCGGCAATTTCTAGTTTTAGTATCAGGGTATTTGCTGGTAAAGCAAGCGATCGCTTCGGGCGGGGTTTGTTTATTGAACGTGCGTAAAACCCCGTCCCCTCGTGGGCGGGGATGTAAGCACGGTTAATTACCTTTGGGATTTTTTGCTACGTTTTGGCATTAATACTGCTGTGGCAGGCTTACAGCCCGATCGTTTTCTTGCTGGCTGCGATCGCTGAAGGTGCTGGTGGTGGTACACTGATCTCGATGATGATTACCATGATGGCAGACCGTTCACTGCCGCAAGAACGGGGGAAAATTTTTGCTATATGTATAGCTGGACTCGATCTGGGAATTGCGATCGCTGCTCCTCTTCTGGGTATTATTGCAGAACTTGTAGGCTACCGCGATATGTTTGGCTACGGTGCTGCGATTACTTCTCTAGCACTTGTCCTCTTCCTCACCCATTCGAGCAAAAACTTATCCAACTCACTGCGCTTTGCATTAGGTCTAGCTCCAGATGCCTACGCCTTGAAAAACTTAAAAGTTAGGAGTGATGAAATTTAACTCATCACTCCTAACTTTCAACTCTTAACTTTTTAAAAACGGGCGAGGAGGGATTCGAACCCCCGACACCGTGGTCCGTAGCCACGTGCTCTAGTCCACTGAGCTACACGCCCTCACCGACAATCTATATTAACACGTTCTAACCAAATGGCGCAAGATAATTTTCCATCTAATTTTGCCAACTTAACCCATCTAGATCCCCAAGGACAGGCACAGATGGTTGATGTGTCTGATAAAGCACCCACCATTCGTCAAGCAATAGCAGCTGCTAAGGTGCGAATGCTGCCAGCCACCTTCGCTGCCATTCAAGCCGGAAATGTCCCAAAAGGGGATGTGTTGGCAACTGCAAGATTGGCTGGAATTATGGCAGCCAAGCAAACAGCCACTTTAATTCCTCTGTGTCATCCGTTGCCTTTGCAAAAAATCGCTGTCGAAATCACACCCGATCCCGAACTACCGGGTTATCAAATTCAAGCTACAGTCAAAACCAAAGCTGAAACTGGTGTAGAGATGGAAGCCTTAACTGCGGTTTCTGTCGCTGCCCTGACTTTATACGATATGGCAAAAGCCTTAGAAAAGTCGATTCAAATTGAATCGATTCGTTTAATAAGTAAAAGTGGCGGGAAATCAGGAGATTATTCGCCGGCAAAGTAATAAGTTAGCTATTGGGCATATTAGGTGACAGATGATAGGTGACAGGTGATAGGGAATAATCTGTACCCTGTAACCTGTACCCTATTTCCTTCTTCATCTCCCTAGTTACGGAAGATTATCAGGATCAATGCCGAGATTACGCAAATATGCTGCTAACTGTTCAGCGCGTTGAAGTTCTTGTTCTAGTAATAACTCAGCCTGTTCTACCCGTTGATTGAGTTCCAGGGAATTTAAAAATCTCTGTCCATCTGGACGGTAAATTACTAACTCTCCAAGCTCCGTTTGAAATCTAATTCCTAAACGGGGACTGAACCAACCATCCAGTTGCCATACTTTATTCAAATGGTTGTTTTGCCGCAACCAGCCATCTAGTTGAAAACTTTCAGGATCGTATAAATAGTATTCTTCAACACCATAGGTATCGTAAAATTCCAGCTTACGATCCATCTCCTTGGTATCATTACTATAAGAAAGAATCTCAAAGACTACTTGCGGTGGAATATTATCTTCTTGCCACTGACGATAGGAACGACGTTTACCCTTTGGTCTACCGAAGACAACCATCACATCAGGTGCAGTCGGTGTAATCAGCCGAGAACGGACGGGATACCAGAGCAAATCTCCTGCAATCAAAACATTGTCATTATTAGCAAACAGAATCTCTAAATTCTCCTTAATCAGGACAATCCAACGATATTGCTCTGTATTGTCTGCCATTGGTTTGCCGTCGCTATCTGGATAGAGGAGATCGGGGTCTATTTGCTCAAAGATCGTCATCGGATTTAACCCAGCGGCTCTTGACTTCCAATTCAATTATGACTGCTTCTAGAAGTCTAATCGCAACGACTGCACTAAAAACCTTAGAATGAGTAGGGTGTATTTAAATCTGTAACAAATATTTATGCCTCCTCGTTGGCCTCGCAAACCCGATCGCAAAGACCCTGATTACCGCAAGATTGATGACCGGATGAATTTTGCCGTCCATGTAGCGATCGCTGCTACTATAAATTCTGGCTTATGGTTTTTTCATATCTTGAAAAGCACTACCTGGGACTGGCTACCGTTGTTTACTGCAAGTTGGACAGGCATAGTATTAGTGCATCTGATCTATATTAGTGCGATCGCTAATTACAGCGAAACTCCACCTAAATCCACCTGAAGACGGACTGCTGATGCTGGGGCGATTGTAACCTGTGGTAGTAGAATCAGCCTATTAATTGAGCGATAATGTAAAAAAGCCTGAGATTTCGCACTCTTTCTTAACGTAGGGTTATTTTTATGGCAAAGACTAACACCACAGAACTACTGGAAGCCCTAGCAGCTGAAATTGGCGAAAATGTCTACATAGACATTGCTAAATGGCATCTTTATTTATCTAATGCCAAACTGCACACCCTTGTTGCAGAACAGTTGTATCCCTTAATTACTTCCAACAATGTAAGTGAAGATCAAGTTTTAAAAGTCTTGAAATCAATTACAGTCAAAATTGGCGGCGGTAGAAGCGAACTTTCTTTAAGTGATTTACTACCACTGCAATGCCAAGTAACATTAGTTGATATTTTAGAAAAATATCAACGCGAAATCTAATATCTACAACCAAGATTATTTGAATTAGACAATTTTCTCGGTCAGTATTTCCTAATTTGATTTGAAATGCTGGATTGAGGATTAATTTGTTGTGTCAATTTTATAAAGATAAAAACCACAGAGACACATAGATAAATTTTGTGTAATTTATTTATGCATATCTGGTAAAAATTTCCTTTAACAATTAAGGAATCTCGACCTTCTAAATTGGTTGAGACGAGAATGAGTTTATCTTAAACTTGCTCTTAACTTTCATGCAAATTATTGAGGCAATTTCTATGCTTTTACAAGTCAAAGATTCTGGCGAATTGGTAAAAATTGTTGAAATTCAGGAATTAATTGACCCGAATACTGATGTTGTTCAGGCAAAAGATCAAGAAGGTCAAGAAGAACAGCAACCTGAAACTTTCAAAAAACAAAATCTTGTTTTTCCTTCAGGTGAAGTTCTACCACGCTGCTGGATAGATGCTGACTATAGACACGGCAACGGTTAATGATTTTAAAATGAGATAATTGGTAATGGCAGTAAACTATTAGCAATTATCATTAGTAGGGGCGCACAGATGTGTGCCCCTATTGCTATGTGCCAGTTGATGGTACTTCTTGTTCTGCTAATGTTGCCTTTTCATTCTGCTGAAACTTTGGGAAAAATCTCTTAGTAATCCAGTCAGTTAAAATGTGAGATAGTAATCCCAACGGCCCAGCGAACAAAGATAAAGCCAGAGAGTGAATTGTCCAAACACCTGTTTTCTGTCCTTCCCAATAAATCCAGCGACCGACGAATAAATCCATCACTAAAAAATGAATCCAACCTGTTGCCGCAGATGTTTCATCTGCAAGGAATCGCGCAATATCAGCTAATTGAGGATTCGATAAAGCTTGGGCATTTTCTGGAGTAATGCTGCTAATAAACAAATATAAATATGTTCCTGCTAACAGCACAAAGGGTAAATATGATGACATTATCCACCGTGTGACTTTCCAGTTCGGCAATAAAATCATCAACGCCCAAAATGGCAAGACGAAAAGGTTGGCAACGTTAAATAGTTGAGAAATCGTCATATATTTGTAAAGTGAAGAATTTTTGTTTTGAATTAACTAATTATTCATAACTAGTAACTCTCAAGAGAAAGATCCCCGACTTCTTTAAGAAGTCGGGGATCTTTCTATATATACTTATAAAGCTACAAGCTGTGATTCGATTTCAGAAGAATTCAAATCACGTCCGATGAAAACTAAACGCGTTTGCCTAGCTTCTTCTGGTTTCCAGGGGCGATCGTAAAATTTATCAAATCGAGTTCCCACGCCTTGCATGACTAAGCGCATGGATTTATTTGGCACTGCGACAAAGCCTTTAATCCGGTAAATTTCTTGTTGTTGTACCAATGTTTGCAACTGCTGTTGTAGCTTTTCGGGGTCAAAGGTACGATCCAAAATTAAATTAGCTGAAGTAATTTCTTCGTCGTGATTGTGGTCTTCTTCGGTATCGTGATGACTAGGACGAGAATCTAAATTGTCTTCAACTGCGGCTTTGAATCCTAATAATATAGATGCATCTAGTTGAGAACGTAGGCGTAGCCCGCCGCAGGCATCGCTCTCGACAATTTTCACCACTCTGGGCAATTCTTGCTTAATCAATTCCTCAACTCTGGCTTTTGTCTCAGCATCCACCAAGTCAATTTTATTTAACACCACCAAGTCTGCACAAGCAAGTTGGTCTTCAAACAGTTCTTGCAAGGGTGTTTCGTGTTCTAGATTATCATCTGCTTGGCGCTGGGCTGCGATCGCTTCTGGATCGCTAGCAAATGTCCCGGCTGCAACCGCCGCACAATCTACCACGGTAATCACCGCGTCTACAGTGGCGGCGTTGCGAATTTCCTGCCAACGAAAAGCCTTCACCAGTGGTTTTGGTAAGGCTAAACCAGAGGTTTCAATCAAAATGCAATCGATACTATCTCGCCGCTTGATTAACTCTTGCATCATCGGATAAAACTCTTCCTGCACGGTGCAGCATAAGCAGCCGTTGGTTAATTCAAAAATATTAGTGTCACCCTCACCATCTTCGGGGCAAATTTGACAAGATTTTAATAATTCGCCATCAATACCGAGTTCGCCAAATTCATTGACTAAAACGGCAATACGCCGTCCTTCGTTGTTTTGTAGCAGGTGGCGAATTAGGCTGGTTTTTCCACTACCTAAGAAGCCTGTGATCACTGTGACAGGAATTTTCGTAGCCATATTTTTGCCTGATTTACCCAGTATGGTAAGTTTTACGGGTTACAAACTTAAATACTGAGATTAAGCTTGGTTTGAAGATTGACTTAGTTATTTTAAGCTGAAAGTCTATGGTAAACCTGAAAATATTCCCGTTTTTGTTGAGTTTAGGTTTGGCTTTAATTCCTCAAATCAGTCTGGCACAAACGGTAGAGGAGTTGGCGTAGATATAGCGAAGCTGTCACCAGGGGCAAGATAGCCTGAAAGTATGGTGGAGTCTGGGTTTGAGAAAAAAGAGTTGATTATTGGGTTTTAGCGATTTGGACGGGGGTTTTATCTGAAATCTTGTTCAAAAATCAGATATGAGTCCTATATAGGACTTACGCATTGAGAGGAAATGGACTATGTGCATTGCCTTAAAGAGAAGTGAAGCGGCATGAATTAGCATAGATCAAAGCCTCATGCTGGGGAGCCTACTCCCAGTATACTTTGCCTAAAAGAAGACATTCTCGGCAAAGTTAAGCATCTAAAAATCCTTGAGTGAAACACTTGTCTAGTTATGTTTGAATGTCTAGATTGCAATAGGTGACAGCTTCCCTAGCATTACGCCAAGATACAAGCGAGAAGTAACTAACTTAACACCAATCTCATTCTTTAGTTAGAGGTTATGTTTAGTTGAAAGCTTTAAATTTCAGGTATTGATTTGTAGTAGTTAATTTTTTTAGTAGTCTAGAAGGCTGATACGAAGGGTAAATTTTTTCAAGAGACTTCTACATGCCTCTCGCTAATAAGCTTTTATTCTACACTGTTCTCCGCTCCTAGTATTAGGGTTTGGACAAACAAATTTGTCCAAACTGCGATAAACAAAGCACCATACAGCAAGCACGGGAGACAATAGACATGAGCCAACCAATTAAAGTTGAAAAGACGGTAACGATTAACAAACCAGTAGAGGAACTCTACCGCTTTTGGCATAACTTTGAGAACTTGCCGCGCTTCATGAAGCATCTCAAAGACGTAAAAGTACACAATAATAAGCGATCGCACTGGACGACCAGTGGGGTGTTAGGTGGAAGTGTTGAATGGGATGCAGACATCATTGAAGATCGGGAAAACGAATTGATTGCTTGGGCTTCGGTTGAAGGTGCAGATGTTGATAACTCTGGTTCTGTCCGCTTCCAGCCAGCACCCACCAATCGCGGTACTGAGGTAAAAGTTGTCACGAAATATAACCCGCCTGGTGGAGCAATTGGAGCTACCATTGCCAAACTCTTCGGCGAAGAACCAGAACAGCAAATCGGAGATGATTTACGCCGCTTCAAAATGATGATGGAAGCAGGCGAGATTGCCACCACAGAGGGACAACCAAGAGGGAAATAGTCACTTGTCCTTTGTTTATTAGCTAACGACAAATGACTAAGGACTAATGAGAAGACTAACGACTAATAACCAATGACCTAAGGACTAATGACTATGAAAGCAGCTTGCTGGCATGGTGCTAATGATGTGCGGGTCGAAACAGTTCCCGATCCAAAAATTCTCAACCCGCGTGATGCCATCCTTAAAGTGACATCAACAACCATTTGTGGTTCTGACTTGCACCTCTACGATGGCTACATTCCGACGATGCAACCGGGTGACATTCTTGGTCACGAGTTTATGGGGGAAGTTGTTGAAATTGGTAGCGAAGTCAAGCAATTGCAAAAGGGTGATCGCGTGGCTGTCTCTTCCATGGTTGGCTGTGGCTCTTGTTTCTTCTGCCAACGAGATTTATGGTCACTATGCGATAACTCCAACCCCAACGCTTGGATGCAGGAGAAGGTGTTTGGCTTTGGTACGTCGGGAATTTATGGCTATTCCCATTTATTCGGTGGCTATGCCGGTGGCGATGCAGAATATGTTCGGGTGCCGTTCGCTGATTTCGGCGCGCTCAAACTTCCCCAAGACATTCCCGATGAAAAACTGCTGCCGATCACCGATGCCTTTCCCACCGGCTACATGGGAGCAGATTTATGTAATATTCAGCGTGGAGACATCGTAGCAGTCTGGGGTTGTGGCCCAGTCGGACAGTTCGCTATGGTCAGTGCCTATCTACTCGGTGCCGAGCGCGTGATTGGCATCGATCGCTTTCCCTACCGCTTGCAACTGGCTAAGGACTTCGCGAAAGCGGAAACGATCAATTATGAGGAAGTCGATGCGGGCGAAGCCCTGAAAGAAATGACAGGCGGGCGCGGTCCCGATGCTTGCATTGATGCCTGTGGCATGGAAGCCCATGGGATCGGGCTGGAAGGATTCTACGATGAAGCGAAGCAGGCAGTACGGCTGGAAACCGATCGCCCTCATGTGTTGCGGCAAATGATTCTGGCTTGTCGCAAGGGTGGCACTCTGTCGGTCATGGGCGTTTATGCTGGCTTCGTGGACAAGATGCCGATGGGCGCTTTCATGAACAAAGGTTTGACGCTCAAAACGGGACAAATGCACGGTCAAAAGTATATGCCTCGGTTGCTGGGTCACGTCATCGAAGGCGAAGTCGATCCATCTGCTGTATTCTCACATCGCCTCAGTCTAGAAGACGCACCACGCGGCTTTGAGCTTTTCAAACACAAACAAGACAACTGCGTCAAAGTCTTACTCAAACCCTGATTTCAAGCAAATTTTGGGGTGCGGCAAGGTGCAAAGACGCTAAGGAAGCTTGTCATCTCTTACCCTTTGCGTCTAACGCTTCGCCTCTGGCTAATGCGCGAAATAAAAAAGGAGAACAACTCAATGAGAGCAGTTTGCTGGCACGGCGCTAACGAAGTGCGGGTTGAAACAGTACCCGATCCAAAAATCATCAATCCGCGTGATGCGATTGTTAAAATCACGTCAACAGCGATTTGCGGTTCTGATTTACATCTTTATGACGGTTACATCCCCACGATGGAAAAGGGCGATATCCTGGGTCATGAATATCATGGGGGAAGTCGTTGAGCTAGGCAGTGCCGTCAAGAATGTCAAGATAGGCGATCGCGTTGTCGTCCCCTTTACCATTTCCTGCGGCTCCTGTTTCTTTTGTCAAAAAGATTTATGGTCGTTGTGTGATAACTCCAACCCTAACGCTTGGATGGCAGAAAAACTGATGGGTCATTCCCCATCTGGTCTTTTCGGCTACTCCCATATGATGGGTGGCTATGCTGGAGGTCAAGCTGAATATGCCCGCGTTCCCTTTGCCGATGTCGGTTTATTCAAGATTCCTGATGGACTAACAGACGAACAAGTCCTGTTTCTGACGGATATCTTCCCCACTGGCTACATGGCAGCGGAAAACTGCGATATCCAGCCAGGAGATACTGTAGCGATCTGGGGCTGCGGTCCAGTCGGACAGTTTGCCATTAGAAGTGCATATATGCTAGGTGCCGAGCGCGTCATTGCGATCGATCGAGTTCCCGAACGCCTACAGATGGCGAAAGACGGCAAGGCAGAAGTCCTTAACTATGAGGAAGTTGATGTTGGTGAAGCCCTCAAAGATATGACCGGTGGGCGCGGTCCAGATGCTTGCATGGATGCTGTGGGAATGGAAGCCCACGGTACGGGTCCTGATGCGTTTTACGACCAGGTAAAGCAAGCCGTGCGTATGGAAACCGACCGACCCACTGCCCTAAGGCAAGTGATTGTTGCCTGTCGCAAAGGTGGCACTGTTTCAATTCCTGGTGTTTACGGCGGCTTTGTAGACAAGATACCGATGGGTGCTGCCATGAACAAAGCCTTAACATTTAAAACGGGACAAACGCACGTTCATAGGTACTTGCGCCCGTTACTCGATCGCGTCCAAAATGGCGATATCGACCCATCTTTTGTAATCACCCATCGTCTGCCGCTAGAACAAGCACCGCACGGCTACGAAATTTTCAAGCACAAGAAGGACAACTGTATCAAGATCGTGCTCAAGCCAGGTCAGGCTGCCTAAAACCCCACAAGAACACGAAAAAACCAAGTCTAGCCAACACTTTAGGAGGTAGAGATGACAGAAGAGCTCACAAATAAGAAAGTTGCCATTCTGGTTACAGATGGCTTTGAGCAAGTTGAAATGGCTCAACCCAAGCAAGCCCTTGAGTCAGCAGGTGCTCAAACCCACATCATTTCACCTAAGAGCGATCGCGTTCAGGGCTGGAACCATTATGACAAAGCGGATTTTTTCCCGGTAGATGTCCCCCTCGATCAAGTAAATCCAGCCGACTATGATGCCCTCCTGCTTCCCGGTGGTGTTGCCAATCCAGATCAACTTCGGACTAAAGCTAAGGCGATCGAGTTTATAAAGTCCTTCTTCGATGCTGACAAGCCCGTAGCGGTGATCTGCCACGGACCTTGGACTCTGATCGAGGCAGATGTGGTGCGCGGACGGCGGCTCACCTCGTGGCCGTCGCTCAAGACCGATCTCCAGAACGCAGGTGCCCAGTGGGTAGATCAGGAAGTTGTAGTTGATAGCAACCTCGTGTCGAGCCGCAAGCCAGACGACATCCCAGCCTTCAACCGGGAAATGATCGAGCTGTTCAGCCATGCAGGGCAGGTACGGCAGATGGTGTGAGGACTCGGAGCGTTAATCAGGAGGACAGGTATGGAACAGCATCGATTTGGTTCCACGCAGCGCGAGGTGGCAGCGATCGGTCAAGGAACCTGGTACATCGACAACGGTGACCGCGCCTCTGCGATCGCCGCTTTGCGCCAAGGACTCGATCTCGGCATGACCCACATCGACACGGCACAGATGTACGGCAGCGCCGAGGAGGTGGTCGCAGAGGCGATCGCTGGACGACGCGATCGGGTTTTCCTGGTTTCCAAGGTTCTTCCTGGAAATGCTTCTCGGAGAGGGACGATCATAGCCTGCGAGAAATCCCTCGCTCGACTTCATACCGATCGACTGGACTCTTATCTGTTGCACTGGCGCGGTCAACACCCACTGGAGGAGACGATCGCTGCCTTCGAGCAGCTTCAGCACGAGGGGAAGATTCTCTGCTGGGGCGTGAGCAACTTCGATGTGCCTGACCTGGAAGCAGTCCAGAAGATCGCTGGCGAGGGTTCTCTCGTCTGCAATCAAGTCCTTTACCATTTGAGAGAGAGAGCGATCGAACACGCTGTGATCCCCTGGTGTGAGAAGCATGGGGTCGCCGTAGTCGCATACAGCCCGTTCGGTCATGGGGATTTTCCCAGCTCGCGCACAACCGCAGGTCGCGTACTACAGGAAATCGCCGCCGCCCATAACGCCACCCCTCGCCAAGTCGCGCTCCGATTTCTGGTGCGGCATTCCTCGCTCTTCGCAATCCCCAAAGCATCCAACCCCGAACACGCCGCTGAAAACGCGGGAGCCGGGGAACTCAATCTGACCCAAACCGAACTCGATCGAATCGACGCAGCCTTCCCGACCGGATCTCGTCCCCGCGTGCTTCCCATGCTGTAAGCCTGATTGGCTCGCCTGCGGGTTGCCTGCCCATGAATTGAGCTCCATCTTAGTATTACTTTCAGTTGAAGTTGCTGTAATAGGGTGTTTGTTGTTATTTGAAGACTTCTTACCCCATCCCTCTTTCGCCGCGTGTTTGACTACACGAGAACGAATATCAGCAGCTAGAGTTTCATAATCAGAGCGGATTTTGTCATACAAAACCGGAGTTGTACCAATCTTCTCCCAAAGGTTTTCATAGTTGAAATTCTTGAAAGGTCTGTGCCTGACGAGGGCATCATAACTTGCCCAGAGGTAAACATCTGTCCATTGGGATGATAGCGGCACTTCAAAAGCAATTGGCATCATCAGTGCAACAACTTCGCTACTAGAGGTGAGTTTACCTACTTCTCCCTTGTGTATCTCTTGTAAAGCTGCATCTAATCTATCAACTGCGTTCGCGTAGCGTGCCGGAGGCATTCGCTTTTCCTACCCAAGTGGGAATTGACTGTTGCCAGCCGTTCTGCTGAGTGACAATTGGCCCAGCGATGTATTGAACAATTTCACGACTTGCTCCTGCTAGATCGAGTAGGCTGGCTGTTACAGCTTTGTTAATCCCTTGGCTGGTTAGTAACTGAAATATCTAAAAGTCATTCACCGCAGTACTTTCAGGCTATCTTGCCCCTGGTGACAGCTTTGCTATATCTACGCCGAGTTGGAACAAAAAGCAACATCTGCCGAAGAAGTGAAAAATTATGAAGAAGCCGCTAATATTTGGCGGAGTTTGATTGAGCGCGATGTCTACGACGGGCTACGCCTACGCAAAAATAGCTCCGCTTACGCCAAGCTGCCAGATATCCTATCTAACCAAGGCAAGATTGCAGAGACTATCGCTGCTTATCGCCAAGCGTTACAATTAAATCCCAGTGCCGATATTTACGTCAATTTAGGTAATTTTCTCGCAAAAAAGGGACGAGCCACAGAAGCGATCGCCGCTTTTCGTCAAGCTATCAAACTTGAGCCTGACAGTAGCACGTATTACTACTACACTTTAGCTTCACAGCTGATGGAAATTGGTAATACACAGGAAGCACTATTAGCTTACCGTCAAGCGCTGAAACTTCAGCCGGATGCAGATAATTACATACAACAATTTAGGTAATATCTTGCGTAAATTAGGCAAACGAGAAGAGGCGATCGCTGCTCACCGTGAGGCCTTGAAAATTGATCCCAAGAGTTATCTGGCTTACTACTATCTGGGTGACATGCTGGAATATAAAGAAGCCGTTGATATCTATCGTCAAGCGAGTAAAAATGACTCCACAAATGAAGTCTATTATGAACGTTTGGCATCACTTTCATTAGAGCGTGGCTTCGTCAATGAAGCGATCGCTGCTTACCGCCAACTAATTAAAATCAAACCTGAAGCTTCAACATATATACAACTGGCCGATATCTTGATGAAACAAGAAAAACCAGAAGAAGCGATCGCTCTTTACCGCCAAGCTGCTGCCAAAGAACCTACGGATTATTATTACAGTAACTTGAGTCAAGACACTAGCTCAACAGGAGAATCTAGATGAAGTTCTGGGAATTTGCCAAAAGGTGGTAAAAACTGGTGAAGGCAGTTATGACACCTGCTCTAATATCAATTTGCCACTTTACAAGCAAAAAGGCTTTACTGCTGTCATGGCTTTTTATCAGCCGCTAGGAAATATGATTCCACGTCGCAAAATGGCTGAACTTTACATCAAACTTGGCCGAGAGATTTCCTATGATGAATCTAGTGATAGCTCAAAACAAGAGGCCACAGCAGTTTTTCAGCAAGCATTAAAAATAGATCCAGAAAACGCTGATGCTCAAGAGGCCCTCAAGAACTTAATTGCTTCTTAAACATACATAATTGAGGGGCAATCTCCCCATGCTTGCTTTCACATCTCAAAAGCAGTCACAAGGCTATTGCCCCTAAATATTTTGAGCGTCGATCGCTCTTTCGCCAGAAACACCTATGAATTATCCTTCATCAGGCTATCTGGACTTATGACTCCACACACCATACTCCGCAATCTCAACACGATTACTCAGCTGTGACGAGTTCAGTACTACCACGTGTACGACGCCGTGTAAGACTATTATACAGCATCACACCGATCGCCTTGATCAAATTACCTTCCAATTCCTGGAATAGCTTCATGTTCGTGCCAAAGGCGGCGTTAGCTTCATCAACGATGCGATCGGTTGCCGCCTCGTCAAGGGGTAATTCATCCAAAGTTTGCCGATATTTGGCTTTGAATGCCTTCTCATCAGGAATTTCTGGAAACTCATAAAAGGCTGTTCCTTGTCCATCAGACAAATTCATCGCTGTTACAGCAATATTTTTGAGAATTTGTCCCCCGGATAAGTCACCTATGTAACGAGTGTATGAATGGGCGATTAACAATTCCGGTTCTGTAGCAGATATTTCTCGGATGCGCTGTACATAAGCTTCACCTGCGGGAGATAGTTTGATTTGCTCTCTCCAGTTTGCACCAAAATAATAACTCAGGTCTTGCTCTAAGCTATGCTTGCGGTTTAGCTGAGGAAAGTTAATTTTAGAAACTATTGGGTGCTGGCGGTGCTTTTCTATTTCCTCTTCCATCGCTGAGTAGACGAAGTAGAAGTTAGCAACAAGTTTCCGGTAAGAGTTTTTTTCCACTACTCCTTTTAAAAAGCACTTGACAAAACCTACATTTTCTGCCATTGTGTGGGCTTTCTTAGTGCCTACACGTAATTTGGTTGCTAAATTGCTGCTCATGCTAAATTTCTCAACTTTAAAAAGTTAACTGCCGGAGTTTTGATTTACTAACGGCTAAAAAAGCCATTAAAACGTTACCTTAAAACTATTTGAAGAGAATTTATATTAAAATTTTTTAAGCTGCAATGATTCTGTCGTTTTTAACACAGCAACAAGGCTAAGAGGACAGAATTTTAGATTCCAGTATTTTGATTTTTTGTCGTTATTAGCTGAATCTTGCTTTCATTCTCCGCTTGGATGAAAATATTTGTGATGCGTAGAAAGTAATATTTATTACATTATCACTTAGTAATAGCATTGTAAAGTGTGAACTAATACAGATAAAAATTAAAACGAAAATTGTCGGCATAAAAGGAATAATTAGCTAAGATGTGGAGACTTTACTAATAACGTAAAAACCAATACTGACTTTATCAAAGATTTACAATCCAAGAAAGAAAAATTCAGTATTATTACGTAAATACATCTCGATCTAGAATGAATTTCTAAAGAGAAAAAGCATGTCAAAATTGCTGAATAAAGTCTTAAGTGCTATTTATTTTTCAGTGTGATTGTGTGGAGTGTTTAAAAATATGGTTTCATCTATAACTCGGACATCTGGCATTTCTGGGGGTTCTACTTCTGAAGTTGAGGGATTGGGCAAAGGGATTGAGAGCAGTTTTGGACTAAATTTAATCTCATTACCAGCAAATCCCTTATTTGGCACAGATGGGATTCGCGGACGAGTGGGAGAATTACTGAGTGCGCCCCTAGCATTGCAAGTTGGTTTTTGGACGGGGATTGTTTTACGTAATCATGCTACTCAAGTAGGGCCAGTCATTCTCGGACAGGACTCTAGAAACTCCAGCGATATGTTGGCAATGGCTTTGAGTGCAGGGTTAACAGCAGCGGGGTTAGAGGTTTGGTATTTGGGATTATGTCCCACTCCTTGCGTTGCCTATCTCACCAGTATCAGTGATGCCATTGGCGGAGTGATGATTTCTGCCAGCCACAATCCCCCAGAAGACAATGGGATTAAGGTTTTTGGTGCCAATGGTGGGAAGTTACCGCAAATATTGCAGGCAGAAATTGAAGCGGGACTGCGTGGCAAGATATCACCGATCGCTAGAGTCAATAATTGCGGACGGCATTACTCACGTTTCGAGTTAGTGGAAGATTATAGCTCGGCGTTGAAAAAACCCTTGAACGGTGCCCTAAATCTTCAGGGAATGAAGATTGTTTTAGACTTGGCGTGGGGAGCCGCAGTTGGGTTAGCACCATCAGTATTTACACAAATGGGGGCGGAGGTAATCTGCTTGCATAACGAGGCAGATGGCGATCGCATCAATGTTAACTGCGGTTCCACGCACCTAGATATTTTGGCAGCAACGGTACAAGAACACAACGCCGATATCGGCTTTGGCTTCGATGGCGATGCCGATCGCGTCTTAGCAGTCGACAATATCGGCAGACAAGTTAACGGCGATTACATTCTCTATCTGTGGGGACGACACTTACAACAAAACCAACAATTACCAGACAACCTGATTGTATCTACAGTCATGGCCAACTTAGGCTTTGAGAAAGCTTGGCAGCAAATTGGTGGTAACTTAATTCGTACCGCAGTTGGCGACCAATACGTGCAAGCCGAAATGCAGCGGACTGGAGCAATGTTAGGTGGCGAACAATCAGGGCATATTCTTTGCCGTCACTATGCCGTAACTGGAGATGGCTTGTTAACAGCATTACACATAGCATCTTTGGTAAAAGAGGCGGGTGTTCCCTTGAGCGAATTAGTAGATCAAAGCTTCCAAACCTATCCACAATTGTTGCGGAACGTGCGCGTTGTTGATCGCGATCGCCGTTTGGGATGGCAAGATTGCCAACCTGTGCAACAAGCGATCGCTCTTGCGGAAGCTGCAATGGGCGATTCCGGCAGAATTTTGGTTCGCGCCTCTGGCACAGAACCAGTCATCAGAGTAATGGTGGAAGCAGCCAGTGCCGAACTCGCCAACTACTGGACAAATGAACTAGTTTCACAAGTACAGCAGCATCTGATGGACTAAGTTAGCTAATACCTCATTTGAATTCTAGATCGCTAAAGATGCGATAAATCATCACAAAGACGCGATAAATCGCCGTCTCTACAAAAGACTAATTATTGTAGAGACGGCTTTTATCGCGTCTCTTGCCCTCTAAGTCCAAGATATGTTGCAGCACTAATTCCTTGTAGCGCCAGAAGTGTATCATCAAATTCTGGCATTGCTAAATTTTTAATCACCTCCCAAACAAAGAAGAGTCCAAATTCCTGAACGAGCTTCTTTTTCAGGTATAAAGTCTTTTGATAATCAACATTTCCTGGCCATCGGCTGGTGATGATTTATGAGTGTCCAGAAGTGACTGCTATTCCTTTAACAGTTCGAGCAAATTGGCTGCGTCAAATTTATCCACAAATCCAGGTGATTGAAGCGTGGGATGGGCCAACTGAGGTTGGTGATACTCCTCTCATTAAGGAAAAGCACAAAGATGTCTTAACCGAGCCGATCAATGTTGGGTTTCGCGTTGCTCAACTCAACCTACAAATTTTTTTGCAACAATTTAGCCTTGCTACGCCACTATAAAAGTGTTCTTAAGCAGCCTTAATTCTTTGCAAACCAGTGTAAATATTGAACCGTTCTCCGCGCAGAAATCCAATTAAGGTAATCCCGAATTCCTTGGCGACAGATACCGCCAAACTACTGGGAGCGGAAACAGAACAGACAATAGGAACTCCAGCAGTTGTAGACTTTTGCAAAATCTCAAAACTAGAGCGCCCACTAACCATGACAATACAATTATTTAAAGGCAACTCATTACTGAGCAAAGCTGTACCAATCAATTTATCCAAAGCATTATGTCGTCCAACATCCTCCCACAGATTTAATAGTTGTCCTTGAATATCGAAGATAGCCGCAGCGTGCAAACCCCCTGTAGCGGTGAAAATACCTTGAGCAGCCCGGAGTTTATCTGGTAGGCTGTAGATAATCTCAGGTGTTACCGTTGGTCCAGAAGAAATCACTGGACATCCCCGCAGACGTAAAGCCTCAAGGCTAGCTTTACCACACACCCCACAGGCGCTACTAGTGTAGAAATGACGCTCCAAAGGCTGTAAGTCTGGAATTAAACCATCCCGCAGTTCCACATTTACAATATTATGGTGCTGTTCACCATCCACCAATTCATCTACGCAGTAGCTGATACGTCGAATATCTTCTCTGCTATTAACGACTCCTTCACTGTAGAGGAAACCGGCAGCTAGTTCAAAATCTGCCCCTGGTGTCCGCATTGTTACAGCTACCGTCTTCTGGAAAGGAACAAGACGAATTTCTAAAGGTTCTTCAGTGGTGAGTTGGTCTAAACGCGATCGCATTTTACCATTTTCCACAACCCAGACAGTGGCTTTGGTCTTGCTTTTAGTTGCCATTTTCATATTTTTGAGAGTTGGTGAATTTAAATTTTGACCCTAATTTGGGAACAAAGTTCGGTTTCTGTTTAATAAGTAAAATGAACCTAAAACTTTTGGCTTTCAGCAAAATTTTATTGGCAATAGTATTTGTGATTTCCCTTGGTTTTACAGGATATTTAGTAGCTAATAACATTAGTCAGAGAGTAATTGAAAAATCTCTTGCTAAACAAGTGATTTCTACCTCCACCGTAGGAAAAAGTTCTCAATTACAAAAACTTTTAAATGAGATAATTGTAGAACAGAAAATCCCTGGTGCAGTCATGTATATTACTACACCTAAAGGTTCTTGGTTAGGAGCATCTGGTGTCAATAACTTGTCAACTAAAACTCGGATAAAACCCACAGATGGCTTTTCTATTGCCAGTATGAGTAAAACTTTTATGGCGGTAGTTGTCCTGAAATTAGTGGAGCAAGGGAAGATAGAATCAGATGGGGCGATCGCAACCTACCTACCAAGAGATATTAGTCCTCATATTGTCAACAGCGAAAAAATTACAGTTCGTCAACTGCTCAACCATACTAGTGGTGTTGCTGAATACCTAGATACAAAAGAATTTATTCAAGCTACAGCGAAAAGAAGCCGCTCACAGCCTTGGACAGCTAGAGAAGCTATTCAGTATATGTATCAAGAAGAACCGCAGGCAAATCCTGGAGAAAAATTTATTTATACTGATTGCAACTACATTCTTTTGGAACTGATTGTTGAAAACATCACTAGGGGAACTCTCGCACAAGCAATCCGCAGCCAGATTTTAAAACCATTGGGATTAAAACATACCTTCACAGAATTGCGCGAACCGACAATTGGAGAAGTCGCTACAGGTTATGGCGATCGCAATAAGGATGGTAAGCTAGATAGCTACGCCGAAGTCAATGATGGCAATGGTTTGGGAGATGGTGGGTTGGTTTCAACAGCAGAAGATTTAGCCAAGTTCGCCAAAGCGTTATTTGTCAAAAAAACTTTACTTTCGTCGAAGATGATGAAAGAAATGCTGAAATTTAAAGATAATGGCGCAGGTTATAGTTATGGTTTGGGTGTAGAACGATTTTCATCTCCTTTAGCAAAAGCAATTGGGCATAGTGGTACAGCTTATGGCTTCGTAACATTGCTTGCATATTTACCCAATGAAAAGACCACTATAGTAGTGCTGCTAAACAATCAGAATGTTGATATTAAATCAGTAGCTAGGACAGGTCTAGAGGTTGTTGAGAATAAATGATAGTGATTTGTAATTATGCTTGTAGGGTTGACATTATCATGTTCACCCTACTGGTCTGATAAAATTTATGTATCAATGTTCATTTATCAATAATTGGTGTTTTTAAGAAAGTAGTAATTAACCACTCAAAAAAGGATTGATAACTTATATGTTAAATAATTCCTAACCTCCTTTGGTTGAGCTTCCATAATTTTTAGAGCAAGTCTACATACTTTAAATCGTATCTGGGTCAACACCCAATTCTCGCAGTTTTGCTGCTAGGCGTTCAGCACGTTGCTTTTCTTGTTCAGCACGTTGTCTTTCTTGTTGGGCGTGTTCCGCTTCCCACTGGGCAATTTCTTCAGGTATAGGCATTACCTGTCCTTCCGCATTGAAATAGCGTAATTGATTTTCATGAACGCCCAAGTACAAACTTAGCTGCTGACTCCACAACAATCCTTGTGGGTTGGGTTCTATAGGTTGATACGTACCACCCACCAAAATAAACCCAGCAAATTCTAGATTCTTGGGGTCAAACCAGAAATATTCAGGAGTGCGAAAGATATCTTGATATATTTGTTTTTTTAAGCCCTTGTCAATCGCTGCGGTTGATTTTGAAAGCAGTTCTATAATCAAATTCGGATATTTGCCGTCTTCTTCCCAAACAACCCAACTATCACGGGGTTTGCGTTCAGTATTTAAAACGACAAAGAAATCTGGCCCCCGAAAGTCTTCGGATTTACGCTGGCGTGGACTGTAATGAATGCTAATATTCCCCGCAGCAAAGTAGTCATTAAAGCGATTGTGGTCTCGCCACCACCAATCAATACATTTTATCAATAGCAGCATTTGCTGCAAATGTAGGTATGTTTCCAATGGTGGTTCGTTACTTTCTAAATCCCCTGGTGGAAATATAACATCTTCTGGGGTTTCAAAATCTTTGGCGACAGACATGGCTGCAAGTTTTGGAGTGATGTTAAGTTGAGCGTAGCAGTCGGAAAGCGTTAATATTAGGTTTGCTTTTCTAAGCGTACTACTGCATTATAATCAGGTACACCTTCAAGCGATCGCTTAGTTTTATCTAGTAGCACATTCCCTTCTGGCCAATGTACTTGCAAGTTTCCTGACTGAATTGGCGCAATGTAGACTTGACATAACAACTCGCCTAAATCATTCTTAAGAATGACGCGATCGCTATCTTTTAAACCCAACTGTGCCGCATCAGCAGCATTCATTAGCACCGCCTCTCGCATCGCCCCAGTAATTGCATCCTTGCGTTCCTGCACCATACTATTAAATTGTTTGCCTCGGCGCGTTGCTAATAAAAAATAACCTTCTGGTAATTCTCTTTGGCGTGGCAATAATACCCCAAAGTGCGCCTTCCCATCTGCTGTAGGGAAATTCCAACCAAAGCATAAATGTGAACCACCATATTGAAACTGATCGCCAGCTTGCTGTAAGTGTTGAATACCTGCATATTGGGGGACAACTTGAGCAATTTCTTGACGGATAGCAGCTGTGTCAGCAAAATCCAGCTTATCTGCCAAATCCGGTTTTACCCGCCTTGCTAATTCTAAAAACACTTCCCACTCTGGACGCGCTTCTCCAATGCGCGGCCCCGGAATCTCTGGACTGAAAATTACCCGACGTTCGGTGTTAGTTTCTGTAACTCCTCCTGGTATTTCGTAGCGAGTCGTCGCAGGTAAAAGCACTACAGTATCAGCAGGTTCCACCAACATTTGGCTGGAGAGAACAATATCTATATGTACCCGCAGTGGTATTTGCTTTAGCGCCGCTTCCACATACTCTGGTTCTGGCAGCACTTCTAAAAAATTTCCCCCCACAGAAACCAACACTTCTATTTCCCCCTGATGTGCGGCGTTAATCATTTCTGGAGCAATTAAACCTTTACTTGCTGGCACATCAAAGCCCCAATGCTGACTCAATTGGGCAGCATTTTCTGGAGTGATAGGTTTACCACCAGGAAATACTGTCGCGTAACATCCCATTTCTGCACCACCCTGCACCCCAGAGTGCCCGCGAATTGGCATTAAACCACAACCTTCCCGACCGACAAAACCTTTGGTGAGAGCTAAGTTAATGATACTTCGCACATTATCTTCACCGCATTCATGCTGAGTAATACCCATACTCCAAACAAATACGGCTTTATTCGCTTCTTTGACCATTTTGGCAAAGGCGTACATTGACTCACGCGATGTCCCAGAAAGCCGCTCCAATTCTTCCCAAGATTGGCTTTCTAAAGATGTTTTGAGTTCGGCAAAGCCAACTGTATGTAAATTTATAAATGATTGGTCTACCCAGTTGTTAGCAATTATATGTTTAATAGTGCCATTTAAAAATGCTATATCCCCGCCCATGTTAATTAAGAAGAAGTCTTCGGCAAACTTTGTACCGAAAACGGCACTTTCTACAATTGAGGGAACCCAGTAGCGCTCCATTCCTGGTTCGCGGTAAGTATTAATGACTACAATCTTTGTGCCAGCTTTCTTAGCGTAATGGAGATACTTAACGGTAACAGGCTGATTGTTGGCAACATTGGAGCCAATGAAGACTAATAAATCAGTACCAATCCAGTCTTTATAAGAACAAGTGGTAGCCCCAGCACCGATAGCAGCTTTCAATCCCGCCGTACTGGGAGAATGACAAATGCGGGCAGCGTTATCAATATTATTACTTCCCATAGCCCGCACAGCTTTTTGGGTAGCATAATAAGTTTCGTTGACAGTACCGCGACTGGTGACATAGAAACTGAGACGATCTGGTGTAGTAGTGTGGATGCGATCGCTAATTA
This sequence comes from Nostoc sp. JL31, assembly GCF_017114965.1. Taxonomy (NCBI): domain Bacteria; kingdom Bacillati; phylum Cyanobacteriota; class Cyanophyceae; order Nostocales; family Nostocaceae; genus Nostoc; species Nostoc sp. JL31. Next base: position 234,302 of record NZ_JABXKO010000034.1, on the reverse strand, counting down.
CCCCTAAAGCTTCATCCCAGGTCACACGGCGAAAGCCTTTTTCCCCGCGTTGACGAATCATCGGATACGGGAGCCTTCCCAAGTCGCGTAATTGGGCACTTTTTTGCTTTTGCAACTGCGAGACATCTGCCAATAGCACAGGGTCAAAAGCTGGCATCGTATTCATCCGCAACAGCCGCAACCGGACATTGCAGAGATGGATACCATCTAAAGTCCAATCCTTCATCCCGGTTGTTCCGAGAGCGCAACCATCACAGACACCTTTATCGAGAATATTCCACGCGTAAGGTAATTTGCCACGAGACAGCCAGATTGCCCGAAATACTTCCCAATAGTTGTTAGGGTACTGTTCACCAATGCCAAAAGGTTTCCAACTTGCCCAATTTGAAGGAGTCCAGTGCTTTTTGGGTTTAGGTAACATGATTTAGTATGTGTTAGTTACTGGATTCTTCAAGGCTAGCGTTTTAAGTAGCATTTAAGCAGCAGGCGCTTATTGTTACGTTACTTAAGATTTTTTGCTACCACCTCTCGCACGCGATAGATAGGCCGTCCTTGGGATTCGTGGTATGTACGCATGAGCAATTCTGCCAAAAGACCGAAGCAAAACAACTGCACTCCAGTTAGTAACAATAGAACTGCCAAAATCAGCAAAGGGCGATTGCCAATCATCTCACCTAAAGCCAATTTGACAAAAGTCAAGTAAATTCCGATCGCAGTGCCCGAAAACATGGAAATCAAGCCCAACAGCCCAAAAACGTGCATCGGGCGGGTGAGGAATTTTTTCATAAACAGAATGGTTAACAAATCCATCAATACCCGGAATGTCCGCCAAATTCCATATTTACTACGACCAAAGCGACGGGCATGATGACGTACAGGAATTTCAGTAATTCTAGCACCTTCGATGTACGCCAAAGCAGGTAAAAATCGGTGTAATTCTCCGTAGAGGTTCATATCTGCCAAAAGTTCTGCACGATAGGCTTTCAGCGAACAGCCATAGTCATGAATATTCACGCTAGTAGTGCGGCGAATTAGCCAATTGGCAATTTTGGAAGGAAGTAATCGATTTACAGCCCCATCTTGGCGTTTTTGCCGCCAACCACTCACCAAATCGTAACCCTCATCCAGCTTTGCTAATAACATCGGGATATCAGCCGGATCGTTTTGGAGATCGGCATCTAAAGTAACGATCGCTTTACCGACTGCATAATAAAATCCAGCAGCCATCGCCGCAGTTTGTCCGTAGTTGCGACGCAAAATCACCGCCTTTAAATCAGTGCGGATTTGCGCCTGTTCTTTGAGAAAAGCCCCAGAACCATCTGTAGAACCATCATCTACACAAATGATTTCATAATTTACCTGACTAGAAGATAAAGTAGAGGCGATCGCTTCTAGTAAAAGCGGCAAACTCTCCACCTCGTCATGTATTGGTACTACCACCGAAACATCTGGGACAATTGCTGAAATCGCCCCATCTTCCTCACTACTCCTTTCGGAAATCAACCCACTCCTCATAAGTCTCAGCGCCCTCAGCGTCTCTGTGGTTCGTAACTCTTAAAAACTCTACCAGCACCTCGCAGCTGCTGATAGTACGACTGACTAACCGCATCTCCCTGTTCCGAGAGAATATCAATTCCGATCCCATTCCGTCCCTGTTCTTTCCCAGAACTATGGATATAATAACCATCGGCCAAATAAAGCCCGACATGGGTGGCTTTTTGGCTAGTTCCAAAAAAGACCAGATCCCCGGCTGCTAATTCTGCAATTGTAATTGGTTGAGTGAATCCTTCCTGTTGATAGGCATCTCTAGGTAGCCAAATACCCACGGAAGCAAACGCCGCCTGCATTAAGCCAGAACAGTCATAATTTGGTCCAACCGTACCACCCCAAAGGTAATAATTTGATTGTTGCATCGCTTTTTGGGTAAAGGCGATAATCTCTGCTAGGAGTTTTTTAATCTCCGATTCAGAAAATGTTGCAGCCTGATAAGGTACAGTAGCAGATTGTAATGAATCAAAATCTGAAAGAGATACCCATCCTGGATAGTCATCTTCACATAAATACACCTCAACCGCCGAATTTTGATGATTTGATGTTACCCACAAATGTCTCCCAGATGCAGCTTGAGTTGCTAAACGTGTACATTCAGGAGAATCATATAAATTCAGGTCAGCTAAACACTGATACTCCCCTGATTGTGGATTTTGGATTTTGGATTTTAGATTAAAGGACATTATTAGAGAATGATTTTTTTTAATAAAGACGAACAACTCGAAAATCTTGGTAATGGCATTTTAGATGCAACTTGGGCAGCATTTCCGACCTTAGCACGTAACCAAATTGCCTTGACTTGGGTTGTTTACGATCCACCAGTGCGAGTAAATACTGGTGGGGCGCTGACTCCCAACGCTTTTTGGGATCACCCAGTTCGTGGTTTCACTTATCGGGGTGTTGAGCGGATTTATCCTGCCAGTGTAGTCAAGCTATTTTACCTGGTGGCGGTAAATGAATGGCTAGAAAAAGGCATGAGTCAAACCTCCAAGGAGTTGGAGCGAGCTTTGCGGGATATGATTGTCGATTCTGGTAACGATGCTACCAGCTTGGTTGTGGATATTTTGAGTGGTACCACATCAGGGCCAGAATTACCAGTTGGCCCCTTTGAAACCTGGAAATATCAGCGTAATATTGTTAACCGCTATTACCAATCTTTGGGTTGGGAAGAAATGGAGACAATTAATGTCTGTCAAAAAACTTGGAGTGATGGCCCTTATGGACGAGAACGGGCATTTGTGGGAGAGTTACTGGAAAATCGCAATATGTTGACCACAAATGCGATCGCTAGGTTACTGCATAGTATTGTAGGTGGAGTGGCGGTTTCAAGTGCGCGATCGCAAGCCATGATGGCTTTACTCAAACGTCCTCTCAACGATTTGCCCACTGACAGAGACGAAGATCAGGTAACAGGTTTTTTAGGCGGTGGACTCCCTGAAAATGCTCAAATTTGGTCAAAGGCAGGTTGGACAAGTCAAGTTCACCATGATGCCGCGTATATTGAATTACCAGAACAGCGCCCTTACCTCTTAGTGGTATTTACTGAAGGTAAAGCCCAGGCTAGGAGTCGGGATATTTTGCCCTTTGTTTCTGGGCGAGTTGCCGATGCGATCGCTAGTCTATAATCTACTCCTGTGAACTTAAATGAAATCGGCGGTTAGAAACCGCGCCTACACAGGCAAAACCCACCTCCGTGGGTTCAAACCCTCAATTTTTTCTCAGTCCGCGGAGGCGGGCTACCCTGCGGTAAGCCGCAAAGCGTCTATGTTTGTGTAGCTGCGAATTCCATTCGCCCCGGCTATTTCAACTATTTCAACTTAAATTCGTCAAACTTCAAGACTTCCGAATCAGGCTTACGAGTATCAAAGCGATAACTACTTATCGTACCTGCCCCTGTATCAAAGATACTGAAAACTGTAATATCATTACTCGCAATATAAGGCATCGGCTTTCCATCTTCACCAAGCATTGGGGCAATTGTTGGCACTATCGGTTCTAACCCATTGGGATCGCCAAGCTGAACATAATCCTCTTGATATCCAATTGGTACCTCTCGTTTTCTGTCACCCCAAGCAGCACCATAAGTATTACCCACATTAGATGTTTCTAGAAAGTGCATTCCACTGGGACTAACAAAGCGATTCCACAAATGGGAATGCCCATAAAATACCAATTGCACATTAGCTGCTTCAAGTATTGGGACAACATCGCGGATAATATAATCTGCGTCTTTGGGATACTCGTAACGCACTGCTTTGATATTGCCGCTATCCCGTTCAATTATCTGTACTGGTTCTGTATAAGCAGGAACTATATTATCACCCAAAGTATGGGGTGGGTGATGGAACATCACAACTTTGTTTTTTGCTTGTTGAAACTCAGGGCTGTTAAGTTCCGACTCTAGCCAATTATATTGCTTGCTGCCTTTAGCAATTGGCTCATAAATCACCTGTCCATAACCCCAATTTTCAGGATTATTTAAATCCTTTTCAGCTTCCTGATATCTACCCCTACGCTTTCCATTTAAGTTGGGAGTCCGCCACATATTCGTAGCGTACAGTACCACCAAACGCGTATCACCAAAACTAACTGCATAATATCTTTTTCCACCCTCTTTACTTTTTGGTAAAGAGAAAATCTCTTCGTAGGTATTAGTATTAAAAGAATTATCGATTAAAGATTTATCTGGGTAGATTTTTTGAGCAACTACACGCGGGATTGTATCATCAAATTCATCATTTAAACTTCCCGTCCTGGCAAAGCGCCCCATCACCTCATGATTACCAATGCAAGTAAACATGGGTGCGTGTTGAATTATTTGTCCACCAGTGTAGGTTGTCTTAACGTCGTTGTGCGTCATTTCATATTTAGCACGACCTTGTAAACCGGGAAACAACGCACCACCAACATTATCATCAAACCATTCTGAGGCGCGATCGCTAACATTGACTAAATCACCAGCAAACCACACGCCATCAACTCGTCCAACTGTTTCTATCACCTTTTGCAGATTTGCCGCTGTCATCGGCTTTAATTGATGATCTGAAGTAAGTAGAATTTTTAGTGGTGTATCCGATTTTGGAGTAGCTGCAAGGGTAAAAACATCACTTTCAACACTTTTGCCGTCTTCTTGTACACTCGTGACACGATAGTTAACCCGCACACCAGGAGTTAACCCAGTTACCTCAGCCTCATGTCGCCAAATGTCCCGTTGGACGGGTTTTTGATAAACTTGTCCGTCTTTGGTTTGGTTTGCAACTCTTGATTGTTGGTCTTCACGTGTGCGACTGAGTTTGGTAGTACTTGCCTTAGTAGTTTGTTTGAGATTTTCACCATAGGTTACTGTGTGATTAACACCAGCAAATTCAGTAAACCAAACTACTCGTACTGAAGTTGCAGTTGGCAATTGCAAAAATGGGTCGGTGAGCAGTTGGGGTACTGATGTCATAATTGTTTGCCCAAAGGAACGCACACTTACCAGAGTAAAGCATATAACAAGCACAAGCATAGCTACTGAGGAAATTTTTCGGCTGCGTAAGCGTCTGAGCATGAGTAAGACACCAAATTTTAGGGTATTCACCAACTGAAGGCATTTTATTATAAGAAATATGCCGAAAACCCTTGAAAAATAGCAACTTATACCAATTCAAAAAATGTTTACAACAGATAATCCCACCCGCGCTGACGCGCACCCTCTCTTGCTAAGGCTACGGTATACACAAAAGTCTGAAGTAGCTGATTAACCAGGGTTTTACCCCACCCTAACCCTCCCCTTGCAAAGGGGAGGGAACTAGATTTTCTTGTTTCCCCCCTTGCCAAGGGGGGATTAAGGGGGGTAATTTGACTTGTGTGATACCATAGCTGATGCTTTAGGGAGGGGTATTATCACCGATATGAAATAACTTACGGCCTTTTTATAGTCTTCCCGGTTGACTTATGACTCTTGACTCCTGCCCAAACAGTAAGTGGCTGCCCGACTTGCTTATACAGTAAGCTCTCCAGAATTACACCATTATTATTAGCGGTGAGAGTTTTATTTGGCTGACGCAGAGACTCATAAAAGCCGTTATACCAGCCTTCTTTAGACTTAAGGTTGCCTTGAACAAAATCAAATAACTGACGGGTATAAGCAGTGTTATAAAGTACATGCCAGCCGATCGCAGCTTTGGCACTGAGGAATCGCAAATTGTTGTGCTGTTCTCTGGTATCTGCGATGGTTGCCCAAGGTTCTCCGTTGACAAATAGGCTGCTGTAAACAAAGTATGGCGGGCGATCTAAGTTATCTTCGGTGACGGCGGTTAATTGTTTTGTCGCTTCATAACGCGCGGCTTGAGCAGCTAAAATCCGATCGGCATAAGCTTTAGGCAAAGCTTGAAACCCAGTTTCGATGCCATCCAAGATATAGGGTTCGCTAAGAACGTAGTTATTGGCTCCAGAGTTTTTATAGTCCCGTTTGTCGTAAGGAATTCCCTCTCCGTAAAGATCGACAAAGGCAGTATGGGACTGATAATCTAAGGCTTGCTTAACATCCAAGCCCCAAAGCTTCAAACCATAAGCAGCATAATTCTCATAGCCCAAGCGACCTTCTTGATTGTACTGTTCTTTGCCTTTGATCACGGCAGTACCGTACATTTGGCCATTTGTGGTCAGACGCTTGACTTGCCAGTGTTTCCAAACTGCTCCTGTTTGCGATCGCATTTCTGGATACTTTGCCTCGACAATCTTCAACCAGATTGCCATTCTTCCTAAATCAATGGCTGACCAACCAATTTCTTCCCGTTTTTCTAGTTGACCATAATTAACAGGTACGAGAGTTTTCGCATTGTAAACTTTGTTGGGTAGTTCTCCTTTATACAAAGGCATTGACGCCAGTGTATTCAACATTTTGCTCATTTTGGCTTCAAATTCAGCCACAGGCACGATATTGAGTTCTCTAGCACTGACTAAGGCTGCGATCGCTGCTGTCTGATCCCACATACTTACAGAGGCAAAGCCATCAACGGAATTAACTAAGCCAGTTTCATCGTTCCAGTTGCGCTGGAAGTATGACCAAGCAATACGTGCCGTTGTCATTTCTTCTGGGGTCAGTTTTCCAACTCCAGGAGCAATATAGGGAATTATAGCTACTGTTAGTTGGTTCTTAGGAATGGGTTGACCTGGCAAAACTACGGATTGAGCATCAAGGCTGGCAACTATTTCAGCATCTTCTGCACTAGAGACAGGGGGTTGGGGTTTCTCTGGTTGTAAAGCAATTGGGGATGTTGATATTTCAGCTTTTTTTATAGAAGTATTGGAAAATTGTTTAGACCAACCATTTAAAATTGCGATCGCGATCGCAGCGGTAACGACTCCTCCTACAGTAGCTAGTATGGACAAGCTCTTAGGTGGTGGTTGAAAGTCAGAACTCATGCTGATATAAAGCCTTATGTTGTTAGTCAGTGTTACTTGCGTATTTTCACTAAATACATTCTTCCCAACTTTGAAATCTAACTAACACCCAGAAGTCCACTTGACTACTACAATAAAATAGTCACGCACCCGATCTCTGGAGTTCTAGCAGTGGGTTTATTTGATGATTTGAGTCGGTTTTTAGAAAACCGTTTAGAAGAATTCTTGCGTAATAATCCACATTTGGAGCTAGAGGCGCTGCTAGAACAGCTGCGTGAGCAAGAAGAAGATACATTAAAGCTAATCGCAGATTTAAGATTACAAGAGAAGCGATCGGAAGAAGAAATTCTCTCCACCGCTCAAGAAATTCAGCGTTGGCATATCCGTATTCAAAAAGCCAAAAACGCCAATAGAGAGGATTTGGCAGCGGCGGCGGGTGAGCGAGAAGCAGCCCTATTGCGCGAAGGAAATCAGCGCTGGGGACACATGCAAGGGCTGAAAGAACGCATTAACCAATCTCAAGAACTACTGCAAAAAATTCAGCAACGGCGACAGGAGGTACAAGCTAAAGCCGCCGAAGCACAAACAGCCCGTGCTAAAGCGCAAACCCAGCAGCGTTCGGAAAGTATTGGCTGGTCGAATCAAACTAGTAATTTTTCTAGTGGGTTTGATGACTTAGAAGAGAAGTTCCGTAGCTGGGAAACTCAGGATGAGTTAGAGCAAATGAAGCGGAATATGCAGAAGTAGCGCATATTGGCTAAAATACGCCGAAATAGCAAATGAGTACGCCGAAATAGCAAATGAGTACGCCGAAATAGCAAATGCGTTCGCCGAAATAGCAAATGCGTTCGCCGAAATAGCAAATGCGTTCGCCGAAATAACAAATGCGTTCGCCGAAATAGCAAATGAGTACGCCGAAATAGCAAATGAGTACGCCGAAATAGCAAATGCGTTCGCCAGAAATAGCTTACTCACTTGGTTTTCGCGTCAGTTTTACCCCACCCTAACCCTCCCCTTGCAAAGGGGAGGGAACAAGATTTCTTATTTCCCCCCTTTACAAGGGGGGATTAAGGGGGGTAATAGTGCGATCAAAATCACAGCCAACTACTTTTTAAACAACCTCTTAAGCTGAGTGAGCGCTAAAAACGAAAAATCAAAGTTTTTAGGCACATTCTACAAGAAGAATTAGGGATTTTTAGAATAGTAGGATAGGTTAATTGCTGTTGCTCATGGAAAAAAGTAACAGTTGCAGGCAAATCAGGATTACCCCGTCCTTGAATCGATTGTAAAATTCGCACAGCGACGACAAAGCTAATAAGCGTGTAGTATGTATATAAACTATATATACCAAGCAATATGAGTGTAGAGTTATTAACTATTGTCGCCCCAGTAGTAAAAGCAGTAGCTCCAGAAATTGCTAGAAAAATTAATAGTGCATTAAATCCTACAGACTTAGAAAAAGCTTTGAAAGCAGGAGTCAAATCTGCTGATGAATGGGATAACAAGCAATCTTATGAACAGCAGTTGTTCTATCATTGTGACGACAAACAAACTAAAGAACTTATAGACCAATTTTTCAAAGATACAGGGGTTCAAGAAGAATTACAGAAGCCTTTTACAGAAAAAACAACCCCAAATCTACAGGTTTTAGTTAAAATATTCGACAAAATTAAATCAGAAAAGCCAAACTTAAAGTTTCGTGATGAAAGTATTGAACATTGGCTGAAAAAGTTTGCAGATGCTTATTTTGAACACACCAATACATATTTAAAATTTCAAATTGCTAAATCCGATTATCTCAAACAACTGTCACACTATTTTGATGGTGTTGAATTTGTCGGGATAAAGGTAAAAACAAAAGAAGAAGAAAAATATGCTAAACTACCACAAATTTTTGTGATGCCTAATGTAGTTGAGCAGGTGGAAGTTAGAGAAAGCACGGTTTTAAAATTAAATAATCTAGATTTGGCTTTGAAAGAGACAGCCAACCAGCAACGTCAGCAAAATTTACTTTGGGAACAACAAAGTAGTGGCAAGAAATTCTCAGCTAAAGAACTGCTGAAAGAAAATACACGCAATAAATTTGTTGTGTTGGGAGAACCAGGAATTGGTAAAACAACTTTGATGAGTTACTTTGCTGTAATGCTGGCTGAACAGCAGACTGAAAAACTCGGTTTATCAGCAGACTTAGAGTTACTGCCAATTTTGATTAGAATTAGAGACTTAGGCAAAGCTTCAACGAAGAATCTTTTAGAATATGTACGCAATTTTGCCAATAGTATTCATGTTAAAGAATTGCCAAAAGGTTTCTTTGAACATTGGTTAGACGATGGGAGAGCGTTAATTTTACTTGATGGCTTAGATGAAATCGCTAAACCGAGCGATCGCTATGAGTTTGTAAAGATAATTCACAGCTTTCTCGGACAATATTCTCAAAATCGGGCAATTATAACTTCGCGTCCAGCAGGTTATAGTCGAGAGTTTTTTGGTACAGATGAATTCCCTCATTATCATCTGGAAAAATTTGATGATAGTCAAATTGATTTATTTATTCAGCAATGGTATAACAGCAGACTGCCAAACAACCCAGAAAAAGCACAAGAGCGTCAAGAAAGCTTAAAAAAAGCATTAGCAATACAAAAACGCATCAAATTATTAGCACGCAATCCTTTACTACTGACAATTATTGCTTTGATTCATCGCTATGATGCACATTTGCCTAGACAGCGACATAAACTCTATGAACAGGCAGTTGATACACTATTGATTAACTGGGATGAAAACAAGGGTCTTGAGTCTTGTAAGCTGAATTATATTCAATTGGACGATATCAAAATATTGATGCAACACCTAGCTTATTGGATTCATTCTCAAGGGGAAACTGGCGATCAAGAAGGTGGTACGCTAATTGATAGAGATGAGTTAATTAGGCAATTAAGCCAATATATTTGTGAATTTAATTATCAAGTTAAGAGTCATCAAGCTAAAGCCGAAGCAGAACGCTTAGTTGACCATATTACAGAACGCTGTGGTTTATTAAACGAACAAGGTCAAGATAGATATGCCTTTGTGCATAAGACATTTCAGGAATATTTGGCAGGTGAAGAAATACGCGATCGCCAATCAGGAGACTTTAACGAAGTACTAAATCACATTCGAGATTATCTACACAATTCCCACTGGCGAGAGGTGTTGTTGCTGTTAATAGCTCAACAAAATTCAAAGAACTCGAAAAAAATTATTGAAGCAATTCTCCAACAAGAGAGTCCTTATGAAGAATGGCTGCATCGCAATCTTTTATTTGCAGGGACTTGTTTAGCGGAAGATTTAAAATTATCTGATGGCAATTTGATCACAGATATTTTGCAGAGATTAGTTGAGTTTGAAGTTAGCGATTCTCAACGAGTAGGTGACAAAGTTCAATCAGAAGTTTTTCAAATTCTTTGCAATTTAAATGAAACCCAGTTTCAAGCTCAAACACTACAACTGTTGAAAGCATCAGCAGATTTGATAGATAAAGGGCGACTGCGAGAATATCGGGCAGCTTTAGGTGAACAACAGAAAGTATTGGCAGAACTGCTGGGTTTACTCAAAGATGAGAGTGAGATTGTGCGTTACTCTGCTGCTGAAGCATTGGGCAAGTTGGGCAAAAACTCCAGCAATGTTACTGCTACTGTCGCCGAATGGATTTTACAACACCAGGATTCAAAATATGTAGGAAATGGGATTGATACGCTGTGGAATTTGGTAGTAACAGAAGAATAATTTGTAAATCCTAATCTAAATTAAGTGGGACTATTTTCTTCAACCACCAAACATTACTTCCAATTCCATAGCAACTGAAGGAAGATGGCAATAAAAATTACATTAGACCTCTTGCATAAGTCGAATAGACCCCCCTTAATCCCCCCTTATAAAGGGGGGAAACTTGAAATCTTGCGCCCTCCCCTTCACAAGGGGAGGGTTGGGGAGGGGTGATTCAAGGATTTTTGCAAGAGGTCTATTCAGTTAAAAATCGAAGGTTGTCCGAAGCACACCCACATACTGCGTATCATTTCTGCTGTCGTTTTCTGGGTTGAGAATCACCCAAAAACCAGGAGTAACTGAGATGTTGTCATTTAGTCGATAACGATAAAATGCTTCGATATGATAAGCGTTGTCTCGTTCTTGACGGATATCACTGTTAGAGACATGGGGTGGTATACCAAAGAGAATTCCTGGGAGATTGCCTCTACCACCCACATCGGGAAACGACACACCAATCGCCCCAAACCAGACATTGGCATTGGCACCATTGTTCACAAATAGAGAATCTGTTCCACCCCTACCATTGGAAATATCACTCAAACCAGAACTCTCGGCATTTGCCCAAATATATCCACCCCAAGCGTGGACTTGGAAATTCGGGGAGAAGCGATAGTATCCCTGTGTGCCGACAATATCATTGGAAGTAGCAATGTTGTTGCCAAAAGGAGCGTTTGACAGGACGCTACCTGTCCCAGCGGAGATATCGGGTACTCCACCAGGGCTATAGCCATGAGAGTAGGCAATACCAATTGCTCCTTCCTTACCATAATAGGCTAAGTGTGCTAGGGCGTTGTAGCCGCCATCAAATAACCCGTTGCTCCCCGATGGCACATTGGGACTGTTTGCTAAATAGCCCAAGGTGAGAACCAAGTCTTTGGTAATGTTCCAGTTAGCGGCTGCACCACCGCCACCTCGCCGGAATAAGGGACTGTACGATCCAAAAAGTGAGGGAACCCCATTACCGTCGTCAGCAATTGTGGGAGGAGTGACGGTAGTTGAAATGTCGGTGTAACCAATGCCTGTAGGCCCAACAACGAAGTTAAGGGATTCACTGACTGGGAAGTAATAACGGATGTGAGGGACAAGAAGTGTCTCGTTGCTGTCATAATCAAAGTTCAGGCGTGTCATCCCTGTGCCTGTGCCTGTGGCTGCGGCAATTTGGCTGACACCATTGGAATTCGCAAAGTTACCAAATTCTAGCCGAACTCGTAATAAATCTTTGCCAGTAAAACTGCTCTCAAAGTTGAGACGACCCCGATTTGCAAAGTAGATGCGGGATTCATCATCTTCGCCACCGACTCTATCACCAAAGCTATCACTAATAGCAGTAATAATTTGAGCATTCAACCTAGTAGTTGTGGAAAACTGCTGCGCCTCCAATGTTGCTGTATGTGCTTCTAAGGTATCTACTCGTCCGCGCAGAGTTGTCAGTTCTGCGGCAAAGTCTTGCTGCAACTTCTGCATCACTGCCAAATCTTGCTTATTAACTAAATCGCTAGTAGCTGTGGCAATTAACTCATTAATCCGATCTAAACAAGCATTTAAACCTGCGGCAAACTCATAACGGGTTAAGGCACGGTTTCCGCGATAGGTGGAATTGGGATAACCTGCAATACAGCCGTAGCGTTCCACCAGTGATTGCAATGCACCAAATGCCCAATCAGTTGGTTGTACATCAGAAAATTGGGAAACAGAAGTGACTTGTCCTTGCAAACTCCTATTAGCATCTGCTGCATTCGGATCATCTTCTGGAGGTACTGCCAAAACTGCTGGAATTGCTAAAAATAAGAGAAAAAAGCTATTAAAAAGAATTTTGATCATTGGTTTATTAGTTGAAAATGGTTGAATTATGACTTTGTAACGAAAGAGATTACACTCAAACCAAAGCTTGTAGCTTATGAGCTAATCTACATATTTTGATCTGGGGTTTTAGGTCACTTAAAGCAACGCTATGAGTTTTTGCTCATTGCTGCTTTTTATAGCCGCTTCTATAATTCGCATTACATTAATTCCGTCTTCGGCAGTAACAGCAATTGGCTGATTATTAACAATAGATTTATACACCGCATCGTAATAACCTAAATAGCTCCCCTGTGAACTTTTGACTTTTTCTCGAATTACTTTTGTGTCTTTTTCTGTATGCAGCAAGCCATATTCACTTTCCGGCTCTGTATACCAATCAAGTGTGTTAGGCTTCATACCCGCCACTAAATACTCTTCTTGTTTATCGGCTCTGCTTTTGAGAAAAGAACCTTTAGTGCCATGTATGATATAGGCAGGGGCAGGTTCACGCACAAGGAAACTTGCTTTTAATTTGACGCGCAGTTTGTCGTAGTATAGTATCAACTCAAAATAATCATCTACCTGCGATCGCAGCCTAGTTATGCGGATGTCTGCAAAAATAGCATCAGGCATCCCAAATAAATGCAAAGCTTGGTCTATTAAGTGCGGCCCTAAATTATTTAATGTTCCTGCCCCCGGACTTGGAACTTCTACATGTTGTTTATGACTGAGGGTTGGTTTATATTTTTGAAATTGAAATTCTGCTTCAACAATATCACCTAATAAGCCTTCTTGAAGAATTTTTTTGACTGTTTTAAAATCACTATCCCACCTGCGGTTTTGATATACAGATAATTTTTTCCCCTGTTTTTGTGCCAATTCTTTCAGGTTTTTCGCTTCTGCTACCGTTGTGGTGAATGCTTTTTCTACCACTACATGTTTATCTGCCAGCAATGCCTGTTTAGCATAATCGTAATGGGTATAAGTGGGTGTATTTACGACCACTAAGATTACTCGATCGTCTGCTAGTAATGCTTCCAAAGAAGGATAGCTTTTGACATCGGGATAATGTTCTTGTATCAGCTTTTTGCTTCTTTCCCAAGAACCGGCTAATTTAAATCCGGGATGTAAATCAATAAACGGCGCATGAAATACCATGCCGGACAAACCAGATGAACAAAGAGCCGTATTGATAGTTTCCATCTTTTTAGTGATTGACTGAAGCGAGAGTTTGTATTTAGTTGTTATCTGATATTTGTTTCCTGGATATATGATCGCAGAAGAGAGCAAGGAGAGAGAAAATACCTCTCCTCCTCTACAAATTACGTAAAGCCTGCGGCATAGCTTTGCTTAGAGCGCAGCCCATTAAGAATTACGAATTACGAATTACAAATTACATATCCTCTAACTCAATTCCTTTGGTTTCTTTAATAAAAAAGAGAATGAAAAAGAATGAGGTAGCTGCTGCAATTGTATAGAGTCCATAGGCAGAACCTAGACCGAAATATTGCAGTATAGGAGGAAATGTTGTGGAAATGACGAAATTAGCAACCCATTGCATAGCAGCAGCAATCGAAAGTGCGGCGGCTCGAATTTTGTTATTAAACATTTCTCCCAACAGTACCCAAACCACTGGTCCCCAGGAGAAGCCGAAGCAAAAGACATAGAGGTTGGCTGCAATGAGAGCCATAGTCCCGGCGCTTCCGGTGAGATTGGGGTTCCCAGCAGCATCGAGGGGAGCATTACCAAAGAGATAAGCCATCGTCCCCAAGGTCAAGGTCATACCGATTGACCCGATTATGAGTAAGGGTTTGCGGCCAAATTTATCTACGAAGGCGATCGCAATCAGTGTTGTAATAATGTTGACGGCTCCTGTAATCACCGTAATTGATAGGGAATCTTTTTCGGAAAACCCAACAGCACGCCACAAAACGCTGCTGTAGTAGAAGATTACATTAATCCCAACAAATTGCTGTAATACAGATAAGCCTATTCCTATCCAAACAATTGGGAGGAGTCCGCCACTTCTGCTTAAGAGGTCAGAAAACCTGGGTTGGCGTTCACGAAGCACTGTCTGCCGAATTTCTTCGATTTTTGGCAGTACGTCACCTCCTAAAATCTTGGTCAAAACGTTAGCAGCTTCTGATTCTCGTCCTTTGGCAACCAAATAACGGGGAGATTCAGGAATCGTTAAAGCTACCATCCCGTAGAATACTGCTGGTGGGACTGCTGTCCAAAACATCCAGCGCCAAGCTGCAACCCCAAACAAAAACGGCGAGTCTGCTGAACCTGCTGACGTAGCGATAAAGTAGTCGCTCAATAAGGCAACGAAAATTCCCACTACGATCGCTAATTGTTGCAGAGATCCTAACCTTCCCCGCAAATGGGTGGGAGAACATTCGGCAATGTATGCTGGGGCGATGACGCTAGCAACGCCGATGCCAATCCCACCCAATAATCGCCAAAAAATAAAATCCCAGATAGTGAAGGCCATCCCAGAGCCAATGGCACTGATAGTAAACAACGCCGAAGCGACCACCATTGCATTGACTCGACCATAACGGTCTGCAATCTGTCCAGCAAAGAAGGCTCCTACCGCAGACCCCAGCAATGCTAGGGATACTGCCAGCCCTGTCACCCAACTACTGGTATTAAAAGCTTTTGCTAGAGATAAAACCGCGCCGTTGATTACAGCAGTATCAAAACCGAATAAAAACCCACCGAGTGCGGCAGCACCAGCAATCAAAATTACATAAAACGTGTTGGCTTTACGACGAATAGTAGTAGAAGACATAGTTTAAATATTGGGAATTGGGAATTGGGAATTGGGCATTGGGCATTGGGCATAGTTAGTTATTCTTTGCGTTCCCCAATCCCCAGTCTCTAGTAGTCTGTCAATAAATAATTGATGGATAAATTTCTTGTAGAGACGGCGATTTATCGCGTCTCTAACCGTCAAAATGAATTTGACAGACTACTAATCCATTTCATGCTTCAACGTCTGGAACGTCTGCGTAACCGATCGATCATTACCGCCAAAATAATTACTAGTCCTTTGACGACTAGTTGCCAGAAGTAAGATAGGTTCAACAAAGTTAAACCGTTGTTGAGAATCGCAATGATTAATGCACCTAGAAGTGTGCCACCAATGGTACCAATACCACCTGTAAAGCTGGTTCCACCTAGAATAACAGCTGCGATCGCATCTAATTCATAACCCTGACCCAATACACCACTGGCACTATAAAGACGGCTGGCGCTCATGATTCCTCCTAAGCCTGCCAGTAATCCGCTAATACCATAGACGAATAGCAGCACCCGATTAACTTTAATCCCTGTTAATCTGGCTGCCCGTTCGTTACCACCCACAGCATATATCTGCACCCCTAAAACAGTTTGCCGCAATACAAACCAGCTAGCTATCACAGTCAGTAGCGCAATTATCACTAGCCAAGGAATGGGGCCGATATATGTATTACCCACCCAAGCAAAATTTATGTCCCGGTTAATCAGGGTTGTACCCTTGGCAATTAAAAAGGCAACACCCCGCAAGGCTGTAAGTGAACCCAGCGTGACAATAAAAGGTGGCACATCCAAGAAGGTAATGAGCGCACCGTTGAGTAAGCCTAACAGCAATCCTGCTAGCAAGGCAGCAGGTACGGCTGCCCAACTTAAAGCCGGCAGTAGCGATACTAGCAATGCAACTACCGCAGAAACAGCCAATATTGACCCAACTGAAAGGTCAATACCCCCGGTGAGAATTACAAAGGTCATTCCTGTCGCTAGCACAATATTGATTGATGCCTGACGCAAGATATTGACGATGTTACCGCCGGTGAGGAAGTTGGGAGAAAGGAATGCAAATAAGATGCAGATAATTACTAAGATTGGCAAAATACCCGCAACTTCCAACAGAGTGCTGATTGATTTCCGGTTGCGGGCTGCGGGATTGTTGGCTGATTTATTGATAGGCGGTCTGACTGTCTGACTCATAATGCTGATACCTCCGATGCTCCAGTTGCATAGTGCATAATCTTTTCTTGGGTGATTTCTTTGCCAAGACTGCCATCCAGTTCGCCTACCAGCTGTCCTTCTCGCATCACTAAGACGCGATCGCTCATGCCGACAATCTCCGATAGTTCGCTGGAAACCATTAAAATAGCAACACCTTGTGCTGCTAATTCGCTCATAATTCGGTAAATTTCACTTTTAGCACCGATATCTACGCCGCGTGTCGGTTCATCTAACATCAACACTCTCGGTTTAATGGCTAACCAACGCGCTAGCAGTAGCTTCTGTTGATTACCACCAGAAAGATCCAATGCTCTAATTTCCAAATTGGCTAGACGGATATTAAAGTTTTCCACCGCGTCTGTTGATAGCCGATTCACTGAAGGCCAGTTAACAATTCCACCCCTTGCATCCTGCTTGAGTGTATTGATAGCAATATTCTTGCGGGCGCTCATCTCCAGAAATAAACCTTGGTCTTTGCGGTCTTCTGGAACGTAACCAATTCCCGCTTCAATGGCATCACTGGGCGTATTAATTTCCAGTTTTTTGCCATTCAAGAATACTTCACCACTAGCTTTGCGGTCTGCACCAAAAATCAGCCGCGATAGTTCTGTGCGTCCGGCACCAACCAACCCCGCTAAACCCAGAATTTCTCCAGCATGAAGTTCAAAACTAGCCGGCTCAATCTTCTTGCGGGCGTCGCTCATATTTCTGACTGACAGCACCACTGGGCCAGGATTCATTTGCCGTTGATGTTCGTAAAAATCTTGCATGGAACGACCAACCATCATCTGCACCAATCGCTGGGGAGAAATTTCGCTGCGTGTCAGACTGCCAATATATTGACCATCGCGCAACACGCTAATCCGGTCAGCTAGGGCATAGATTTCTTCCATGCGATGGCTGATGTAAATAATGGCAATACCATCACGCCGCAGTTTGCGAATGACCTCAAATAAATGGTCGCTCTCGCGGTCAGACAATGCTGCTGTTGGTTCATCCATCACCAAAACGCGGCTTTTATCCTTCAGCGCCCTGGCAATTTCCACTTGCTGCTGTTCGGCGATGGACAAAGTACCAACTATAGTCTGCGCGGTAAAATTGGCTCCCAGGCTTTCCAGTACTTCCTCTGCTTCCAGTTGCATCGCTTTGCGGTCTAAAAGCTGACCTCGCCGCAACTCGCTACCCATAAACATATTTTCGGTAACGGTTAAATTCGGTGCAACATTCAGTTCTTGATAAATGAGATTAATACCCGATTTGCGTGCTGTCGCCGGATCGGTAATTTTCAAGAGTTGACCATTGATGCGAATTTCTCCTTCGTCGGCAATATAAGCCCCAGCCAGGATTTTCATCAATGTGCTTTTGCCTGCGCCGTTTTCACCCATGAGGGCGTGAACTTCTCCCGGATAAATCGTGAGATTAACATTTTGGAGCGCAGATACACCATGAAATCGTTTTGTAATTCCTTGCATTTCTAACACTGGGGTGCTAGTTGGTATATCAGAAAGTGAGGTTTCAATATTTGTTGTCATGAGCAAAACCTGTAAAAACTATTTAAAATTTGCGAACCTGAATTAGAAATTAATAAATTCATATTTCATTGATCGCAAAATCATGTTTTAAAAGCTGATTAGGAGTGGAAAAGAGATATTTTCATCCTTTGTTGTTAACGTTAGTTTATAAAGATTGTTGGGAAAGTCTGAGTGCTAGAAATGCACACTCAGACTCTCCGCTGATGCACATACATAGCGGTTCTTGATTTGGTACAGCATAGTTTTACCTCTTTCTAAACCCATCTTTCTATTAAATAAAAGACAGGCATAAAGATGACGTTTGGTATTAATTTAAATGAAAACTGCTGGACATTCTAGGTATGTGCAAAAACTTTACAAATGCACCAAAGGACTTATATCAAAAGACATAATTTCCCATTG
Source organism: Nostoc sp. JL31 (assembly GCF_017114965.1). Taxonomy (NCBI): domain Bacteria; kingdom Bacillati; phylum Cyanobacteriota; class Cyanophyceae; order Nostocales; family Nostocaceae; genus Nostoc; species Nostoc sp. JL31. The sequence continues at coordinate 215,826 of NZ_JABXKO010000034.1, read as the reverse complement.
CAAATTCACAATTTCTATTACTTCCAGCCTTTTTCTGTGCTGACGTTATCTTTTGTGATCAACTTAACTGGAATCAAAATGGTGGAACTGCTAGGTTTTTTCCCATTTAAAATGTCGTTGCCAACTTGAACTGCTTTTTCGGCCATCCCTCGCGGATTTTGAGTAGCAGTTGCTGCATATATACCATCTTTATTGGCGATCGCAGTTATTGCTTCTGGCGCACCATCAACCCCGACAATAAAGAAATCTTTACGTTGTGCTTGGTTAGCTGCTAGTTCTGCACCGACTCCACTGGGATCGTTGATGGCAAAAACCGCATCAATTTTCGGAAAGGTGGTGAGCAAATCAGTCATAACTCTGAGTCCTCCATCCCGACTACCCTCTGCATTTTGGTTTTTGGAGAGTATTTTGATATCGGGATATTTAGACAATACGTTCTCGCAGCCACTAACTCGCTGAGTCACCGAGTCCACTGGCGGCCCGTTAACTATGACAACATTACCTTTACCTTTGAGGCGGTCAGCAATATACTTGCAACTAACTTCTCCAGCTTGGACATTATTAGTCGTAATGGTGGCATCTACACCTCCTTCCGCACCTGTATCTACCGCAATGACAATTCTACCTGCTTGTTTCGCTTTTTCAATTGCTGGCTTAATGCCACTTTTATCAGCAGCATTGACGATAATGATGTCAGTATTGGAAGCCGTGAAATTTTCAATTTGATTAGCTTGTTGATTGAGGTCATAGGCACTGGAAACTACGGTAACATTGACATCCTTACCGCCGATTTTCTTGGCTTCTGCTTCAGTTGCTTGTCCCATGAGGACGAAGAAGGGATTACTTAAATCACCAACGGTAAAGGCAACTGATTTTAATTTTCCATTGCCAGTGGCAGTTTGAGTCTCTGCACTGGTATTGGTAGCAGGTTTAGTATCAGTGTTAGTAGCTGTGTTGCCATCGGGAGAACCATTTGTACAGCTGATAAGACTGCCACTGATGATACCTATTAGGCTAGCTGCGATCGTAATCTTTTTCACATTCATATATCTCCTACAAGTCATTCTGACTTACACAAATTTTGGAAACGATGTATTAAAAAAACAGGATAAAATGTTCTAACCCTCCTGTATCAAGCCTTTTTGTATGTTTTATAATTACGAATTACGAATTACGAATTACGAATTACGAATTACAAATTATAAATTACCAGCCTTGATAGCTGCTGAGGTTCTCTCTAGTAACCAACTTGACTGGAATCAGGATATTTGGTGACTCAGTTTTTTTACCCTGGATGATATCGTTGCCAATCTGAACCGCTTTTTGAGCCATCCCTGCGGGATTTTGAGCCGCAGTTGCAGCAAATACACCATCTTTATCTTCCATTGCTTTGGTTGCATCAGGCGATCCGTCAACCCCAACAATAAAAAATTCTTTACGTCTTGCTTGTTTAGCTGCTAAATCTGCGCCGACACCGCTTTGGTCGTTAGTGGCAAAAACGGCATCAATTTTCGGAAAGGTTGTCAGCAAATCGCTCATGACTCTCAGTCCTCCATCCCTTGTCCCTTCAGCGTTTTGCTCTTTAGAGATGAGTTTAATATTCGGATATTTAGACAATGATTTCTCACAGCCACTCACTCGCTGATTGATTGAGTCCATTGGAGTACCGTTGAGGATGACTACACTACCTTGACCTTTGAGGCGATCGGCAATATATTGGCAACCAATCTCACCAGCTTGGGTATTGTTGGAACTAATCATCGCATCCACATCTGCATCAACGGCTGAATCTAATGCAATAACAACCCTACCTGCAAGCCTTGCTTGATCAATAACTGGTTTAACTCCTTTTTTGTCAACAGCACTGAGGATAATTAGGTCAGTATTGGCAGCCGTAAAATTTTCGATTTGATTGCTTTGTTGGTTCAAATCAAAGGCACTAGAAACTGCATTAACTCTGATATTACCCCCGATTTTTTGAGCTTCTGTCTCAGCTCCCTTCTGCACTGCATTATAGAAGGGATTGCCTAAATCACCCAAAGCTACGCCGATTGTTTGCAATTTTCTATTTGGCGTATTAAGACTCTCTGCACTTATATTAGTAGCCTTGTTAGTAGTATTAGTAGCGGTGTTGCCATTTTGAGCGCCATTTGTGCAACCAACAACCGCGAAACCTAATATGCCAACTATGAGCAAAATTCTCTTCATATTCATCTGTTTTTAACAACTGATTTAAATTTGATAAAGGTCATAACAAGATAAAGTAGGTCTGAAAAAGTTAGACCTAACCTAGCGTTAATACTAGGTAACTTAAACTCCAAAGATTTTGTAATTTGACGTGATTGGAGTTGTTGCTATTAGCTTCACAAAAAAATGGTTTATCCTTCAAGCACAATTATGAACATTACACTACTTGAAATAATCACATTCTTTTTAGTAAAATTACTTCGTAGTGCATAGCCTGATAAAACCTTTTAAGTGCAACCTCGAAAAATTAGTTTTATTAAGCTTGTAAAACTTTATTTGTTTTGACTTTTTTCATTTTATCCCGACTGAGTACAAAAATTATTTTTGTTTATTGAACTTTACAAATGAAAAAGAACAAATTAAAAAGATTTAAAATCTTGCAAGATAGTCCAAACTCTTATTTACAAAGCATTCGCATAAATGAGCCTATTCCATATTAGGCTCAATGTAAAAAGCGTTAACATTTCTCAATCAATATCCCTCAAAAAAGATGCTGTTAAAGTAGAGAGCTTTTTGATTTTAATGCTAGATTTTAAAAAATGTACACATCCTTTGGTTAGATTTTCAAATCAACTACAATCAGCCTGACAAGCGTATTTATTTGTTATCCCTCCTCCATCACTTGAAGGCAATAGAGGAGTAAACAACATAATATTTTTAAGCCTGATTAGGGATAAAGAACATTTGCATATCAATATTTTGTTCTTACTTTATCCCTTGAGAGAGAGAATTCTGAATTCTGACTCCTGAATTCTTCTCCAAGCAGTTTAAAACTTTAATGTTGCGGGTAAATATTTAGCCACCAAATCTTCATAGTATGGTTTTAATTTCTGCCAATCAGGAGGAATAGGGTTTTTTGAATACAAATCGTAGGGATTGAATAAACGTACCCATTTAAACATTTCTTTATCATGTTTATCCATCAAATGCTCATACGCATTCTCACGATGTTGAGGATAAAATGAGTGATAGCGAAACATATACAATGCAGGTTCGGGCAAATAGTTTTTCATGATCTGATAAAAATACTCATCATGCCCCCATGACATGTGTACATTACTTAATCCACAGTTAGGCTCATAAATGCCATATTTAGTGTTGTAATCGGGGTTATTATAATCAGGGTTTTCTTTGAAGAATTCTGAGAAAACAATTTTATCAGAAAATGCACAACCTACAGGATAAGTATCGCCTACAGTAGCCCATTGAGGTTCACCAAATAGACAAAGTACTTTCCCCATATCGTGAAAGAAGCCAGTAAGTACCATCCAGTCAGGATGACCATCGGCGCGAATGGCTTCTGATGTTTGCAATAAATGCTGTAACTGACCCATATCTGTATCAGGATCAGAATCATCTACTAATTGATTCAAAAATTCGACCGCATCCCAAACAGACATTTCTTTTTTATCAAACTTCAAAAATTCTTTTTCTTTTTGAAGTACAAAATTATATGTTTGATTAATATGATTTAACCGATAAAACTCTTTCACCATATCTCTGATAGTCGTTTCGTAATTCCTATACTCTTCGGTGGTTTTACCTTCTTTAACTATGCTATCTGGATCGGGATAACGATTAAGTAAGTCTTCTTCCCATTCTTCTAGTGAGTGTAAGGGATTGTTTTCAACCTGAAGAATGGCATTATTTAGAGTTTGAGACATATCTTCCTACTTGTCGATGTTGTATTTGTTAAATGGTACTTTTGCACTCTTTTATGCACAGGTGTGCAAAGCTGTATTGGACTTATTATCTATTTTTGCACACGTGTGCAAAGACGTGTGTTAAGTTTCATTTCGTCCTTGCATACTTATAATGTCTTATCCGATCTGTTTGGGTTCAGATTAAAAATAGTGTTTTTGTTTTTTGCACATCTATACACGAACTTACTAAGCATAAGCTAATCTTTTAGCTTATCCACTTGTGCAAAAGCTATATTTATGAAATATAATGCCTGACTCAACAAGCTTAGTATCAATTTGTCAATTGTACAGTAGTGGAATACTTAACAAGATTAGCCAACTCTTGTAACTGGTTTATCGCTTCTGCACCCTCCAACTTCATTAATTCGCGATCGTCCCACAATTCCATCCAAGTAATACCGTAATCAGACACTAAAAACCGAATCAGGTGCTTTTCTCTTAGACTAACCATAAATGAAGCACTCTTCATTTGGTCGCCGCATGTATAACAAGACGCAGTATAGCCACGCCGCTCAAGTATAATTGTCAAGGCTTGCAGGTTCATTACCAAGTCTTGGACGAATTCCTGATGCTGTTGCGCTAATCTTAGAAACACTAGTTTTCTCCTACCATTACAGTTATCTGCTTGCTTTGATATTTCTTGAGACTTACATATGTGATTTAGTTGCCAAAAGTTTGTGTTTTCCTAAATATGTGATTAATCTTAATATTCCGGTTGTCACTAGTAAGCTAAATTTCCAAGGCAGTTCTAATGTTTTGGACAATTATCTGGGGCGGCTGTGCAACATCTATACATAGAGTATCTACTGGTTCTTCAAGGGTATAAAACTGGCTAGCGAGAAGTTTTTCGCTCATGTAATGATTGCTACGCTCTTGCAACCGCATTTGAATCAACTCATAAGACCCTTTGAGGTAAACTAATTTGGTGCGTTCGCTATCCAATACCAAAAATTGCCGATAGCTATCTTTTAAAGCCGAACACGCCAGCACCACATTTTTATTTTCTTGTAACCAGTGTTTAATAGCTGTTTGCAAATCTTGTAACCAAGGCATTCTGTCATCTTCACTCAGAGGGATACCGCGCCGCATTTTCTCAACATTCTCTGGCGAGTGGAAAGCATCAGCGTCGCTAAATTCCCATTCTAAGGAGTCTGCTAGTAGTTTTCCGATGGTGGTTTTTCCAGAACCAGATACACCCATGACGATAATAATCATTTTTTTCTTAATAAAAGTTCAACTAATTCGGAATTTGTAATTGTAATCATGAATGGAGGTAAAAGCTAGGACTATTAACTCCTTTTCATGCAAAATGTGAGTTGTATTAAAATCTCTTGACAAATAACGATTATTTTCTATAATACATACAAATGCACACGTGTGCAAGATTTCTAAGCTAAGATAAAATAATGAATAAACGAAGAATTTCAATTGAAGATATTGCCCGCAGAGCAGGCGTTTCTCATTCTACAGTTTCACGCGCTTTGCGAGATAATGCTCTCATTAGCCCGAAAGTGCGAGAAGAAATTAAGCGACTGGCAGAGGAGATGAGTTATGTACCGAATGCTATTGCTCAAAGCTTGCAAAATAAACGTACTAATACTATTGGTGTAGTCGTAACTTCAATTTCAGATCCTTTTTATGGTGAGGTGGTAGAGGGAATCGAGAAGATAGCCAGACCCGCAGGTTTGAGTGTTTTATTGAGTGCTTCACACCGAGATTTTGAGCAGGAAATGGCAGCTATTGATACTTTTCATCGCCGTAGGGTGGACGGGATCTTAATAGCCGACTCACGAATTAGTAAACAGCATACTAAACAACTCACACAAATTGCTGTGCCAACAGTTTTAATTAATAGTCAGACTGAAGACCAATCAGAAATATTTCACTCAGTAGCAATAAACGATCGCTTAGGTGCTAAATTAGCGACAGAGCATCTAATTAGTCTGGGACACACTGCTATTGGTTATCTGGGTGTAGGCGATCGCAGCAGGTCAAATAAGCAGCGCCTAGAAGGATATCAAATGGCCCTTGCGGAAGCTGGTATTCCCCAAAATACTGATTGGGTTTCAATTAGTGACGAATATGATACCAGAACCAGCGATGTTATCACTGGGCAAAAGATGCTATCTAAATTATTGGCTGCGGAAGTTACAGGCATTTTTTGTTACAACGATATGGTAGCGGTTGGCGCTTTATTAGCTTGCCAAGAATTAGGTATTTTAGTACCGCGAAATTTAAGTCTCGTCGGATTTGATGGTATTGCTCTGGGTTGTTACGTTACGCCGGCGCTGACCACAATTAGTCAGCCAATGTTGGAAATTGGTGGCTATGCCATGCAAATGTTACTCGATTTAATAGAAGAAAAAACTGTGGAAAACCGCGTTTTATCTCCTTTTCTAGTACAGCGTGGAAGTAGTACCGAATTAATTAAATAATTTCATACCAATTTGTTGTGAAGATGGACTTAATTATTAAACGAACCGCCAAGTACGCCAAGTACGCCAAGAGAGAAAGAGTAGGCTGTTCAATATCATTCTTATTTGCACTCAGCAACACTAAAATTTTAATCGGACAAAAATATGTTAACTAAAAAACCGAGTTTATCTCCCGATCGTTGCTTTTCTCCAGAACCAGTTCAAAGACGATTAGCCCATCAATTTTTTGATAGCATATCTGCGTTACCTCTAGTTTGTCCACACGGACACGTAGATCCAGCTTTGTTGGCTAATCCCGCAGCCCGTTTTGGTTCGCCCACGGAATTACTGATTATCCCTGACCACTACCTTTTGCGGATGCTCTATAGTCGGGGCGTATCTCTGCAAGCTTTGGGCATACCAAGCAATGATGGTTCACCAGGAGAGACTGACCACCGCAAAATCTGGCAATTGTTCGCTGACCATTTTTATCTATTCCAGGGTACTCCGTCTGGGTTGTGGTTGAAAGAGGAACTAACTAACGTCTTTGGGGTGGATGAACCTTTAAACTCTCGCAATGCCGGACGTATCTATGATTATCTGGAAGGTTTATTAGCCTCACCGGAGTTTTCCCCCCGTGCTTTATTCAAACGCTTTAACATCGAAGTACTTTGTACTACCGATGCCGCCAGTGATAACCTAGAGAATCAGCGATCGCTCCACAAAGAAGGTTTTACTCAAATTAGACCAACTTTTCGCCCTGATGCAGTAGTTAACCTGGATGCTCCTGGTTGGCGCGAAAATCTTACCAAATTGGAAAGCAGTATCGGTAGAGAAATTAATACTTATGCCAATTTTGTGCAAGCTTTAGAAGAACGTCGAGCTTTCTTTAAAAAAATGGGCGCGACGGCTACCGATCAAGGTGCAGCTACACCTTATACCACACGCCTTTCTGACCAAGAAGCCGAAGCTATCTTTGCCAGAGCATTAATCGGCAAGCTGAATCCAGGTGATGTAGAAAATTTTACCGGTCATATCTTCATGGAAATGGCGCGGATGAGTGTGGAAGATGGCTTGGTGATGCAAATGCATTGTGGTGTAATGCGTAACCATAACCCGGCTTTATTTGAGAAATTTGGAGCTGATAAAGGTGCTGATATTCCCGTAAAAATAGAGTGGACTCAAAATCTGCACCCGTTGTTATCAGCTTACGGTAACGATCGCCGCTTCCATTTAATCATTTTTGGTATGGATGAAAGCACTTATAGCCGCGAGATGGCTCCGTTAGCTGGTCATTATCCCAGTGTATTGCTCGGCCCGCCTTGGTGGTTTCACGACAGCGTAAATGGTATGGAGCGTTATTTCAATCAGGTAATGGAAACTGCGGGAATTTATAATACTGCTGGGTTTAATGATGATACGCGGGCTTTTGTTTCGATTCCGGCTCGTCATAATGTCTGGCGGCGGGTAGCTTGTAATTGGTTGGCTGGATTGGTTGCGCGGGGATTGGTTGAGGAGGAGGAAGGGTATGAGATGGCTCGTGCTTTGGCTTATGACCTTGCTAAGGTTGCTTATAAGTTTGAGGGGAGTTGAGGGGGAAATTTCAACGCAGAGGGGCGCAAAGGGAAGCGCGGAGGTACGCAGAGAATTTTACTAAGTGGGGGAATCATTTTGATTTTAAGTAAACTTTTTAGCTTGAAGGAGCGGGTAGCGGTAGTTACAGGTGGTTCTGGTGTGCTTGGTGGGGCTATGGCAAGGGGTTTGGCTCTGGCTGGAGCGCGAGTTGTGGTTTTGGGTCGTAATGAAGTCAGGGCGGGAGCGGTGGTGGCTGAGATTACTGCTGGTGGTGGAGAAAGTATGGCTGTGGTTGCAGATGTTAGCGATCGCTCCCAATTAGAAATCGCTAGGGATGTTATTATACAGCGTTGGGGTGAAATAGATATCTTGGTAAATATGGCTGGCGGTAATATTCCGGCTGCCACGATTACTGCTGATGCGACTATTTTTGATATGTCACATACAGCTTTTGAGGAAGTGGTTAGCCTCAACTTAGTTGGCACTCTACTACCTTGTCAGGTTTTTGGTCAAGCAATGGTGGAAAGAAGTCAGCCCCACGGTTGCATTGTCAATATTTCTTCTATGTCTGCCATTCGGGTAATTAGTCGGGTGGTTGGCTACTCAGCTGCGAAAGCGGGGATAGATAACTTTACTCGTTGGTTAGCCGTAGAACTCGCCCAAAAGTATGGTGATGGAATGCGAGTAAATGCGATCGCACCAGGTTTTTTTATTGGCGAACAAAATCGAGATTTACTTCTAAATGCTGATGGCAGTTTAACTGAACGTGGGCAAAAAATTATTGACCATACCCCCGCCGGACGTTTCGGAAAACCAGATGAATTACTCAGCACCTTGATTTGGTTATGTAGTTCTGGTTCTAGTTTTGTCAACGGAGTAGTTGTGCCGGTAGATGGTGGATTTAGTATCTACAGTGGAGTTTAATCATGTATTCACTGGCTGTAAATAACGGAATACTTTCAGATGAGCAAGTTTCGGAGCTAGTTCATCAAGCTTTAGCAGACCCTAAGTTGGATGGACAGCGCATCTTGGTGTTAATTCCAGATAGTACTCGCACTGCTCCCATCCCGCAAATATTTCGATTGCTTCATCAGGAGTTGGGTAAAAGGGTAGCGGCTCTGGATTTTTTAATTGCTCTGGGAACACATAATCCGATGAGTGAAGAACAAATCAATCACTTGATAGGAGTGACACCAGAGGAGCGAGAGACAACTTTTAAAAAAGTTCGCATCTTTAACCACCTTTGGAACGAGCCAGATACCTTTATTTCTTGTGGAGTAATTTCGGCAGACGAAATAACAGAGATTAGCGGTGGAATGCTACATCAGTCAGTTGATGTACGTGTTAATAAGCTTGTAAAAGAATATGATTTAATCGTGATTTGTGGCCCAGTTTTTCCCCACGAAGTTGTCGGTTTCTCTGGTGGCAATAAATATTTTTTTCCTGGTATTGGTGGTCAAGAAGTAATTAATCTCTCCCACTGGTTAGGTGCTTTAATTACTTGTTATGAAATTATTGGTACGCTGGGAATAACACCAGTTCGGCGTTTGATTAACCGAGCCGCTAGCCTGATTTCTACTCCAAAGCTTTGTTTGGCGATGGTAGTCGCACCCAAAACTAATCAGTTAGCTGGACTTTATATAGATCAACCAGAATCAGCCTGGGAAGACGCTGCAAAATTATCAGCTAAACTGCATATTAAATATGTAGATCGACCTTTTAAACAAGTGCTTTCAGTCATGCCCCAAATGTATGATGACATTTGGACAGCAGCTAAAGGAATGTACAAGCTAGAGCCAGTAGTGGCCGATGGAGGCGAGGTAATTATATATGCGCCTCACATTACCGAATTTAGCTATACACACGGCGAAATCCTATCCCAAATTGGCTATCATGTGCGGGATTACTTTCTCAAGCAGTGGGATAAATTTCAAGAGTATCCTGCTGGAGTGCTGGCCCATAGTACTCATTTAAAAGGGATGGGTATTTTTGATCCGATAAAAGGGGAACAAGCGCGAATTCGCGTTACTTTAGCGACTGGCATTTCTGCTGAACGCTGTGCTGCTCATAACTTAAACTATCGTGACCCGGCGACTATTCGACCTACTGAATGGGCTAACCGAGAAGATGAAGGCATTTTACTTGTGCCCAAGGCTGGCGAGATACTATACCGTCTCAGTTATGGCAATTTTCAGGCAACTAAATCGTAGGTTTCGAGTTTTAAAGACGCGATAAATCGCCGTCTCTACAAGTGTTTTGGTCTTATCTGAACTGTATTGAATCATAAACTGCGATATCTACGATGGGCTACGCCTACGCAATTGCAGTTTATAATTTTACACTTCGCGCTATTCTTGATCTGATGAAACGTCAGCGAATCAGTTTATAGCAGCGAACAATAAAAGCATGGGTGGGAAATTAATTGTATTTGAAGGGGTGGAAGGCTGTGGCAAAACCAGCCAAATGCAGCTTTGTTCTGAGTGGTTGGAAAGTCTCGGTGTTTCTGTGGTGGTAACTCGTGAACCAGGGGGAACAGAGTTAGGTGTACATCTTCGCCGCTTGCTACTAGAAAAGTCAGAGGATAAACCAGTTGCAGAAGTGACAGAACTCTTATTGTATGCTGCTGACCGATCGCAACACGTTGAACAAGAACTCAAACCAAATCTCGCAGCTGGGAAATATATTTTATGCGATCGCTACACTGACTCTACCATTGCCTACCAAGGATATGGTCGCGGTCTGAACATGAGTTTAATCAATCAGCTGAACAATATTGCTACTGGTGGTTTAGAAAGTGACCTAACTATTTGGCTAGATGTCGATGTCGAAGTGGGACTGTCCCGCAAACTCTCAGACCAAGTAGGACTAGACCGCATTGAACAAGAGACAATCGCTTTTCATCGCCGCGTTCAGCAAGGATACGCAGAGTTAGCAGCATCCTATCCTTCAAGAATTGTGCGGGTAGATGGCAGCTTGAGTAAAGAAGCTGTACAACAGGTAATTCAAGGAATTTTACGCGTACACCTGCACCTGTAGAGCTAAGGGACTTCCTGTGAAAAAAACATCCCATCCCTGCGGGACGCTTTGCGAACTTAAGGGCGCACAGATGTGCTTCCCTACAAATATAAAAATAATTTGGGATAATTTATTTTTTGTCAGTCCCTAATATAATGTCCCGATTTTTCCTCATTATGTAATCTTGTAATAAATAATACAATAATTTTCTATAGCGTAATTGGCGAGGATGGAACTTTTGCCGTTACGGGGCTTGCCAACTATGATAAAGTATCAGCGATGCCTATAGCGGCAAGCTACTTAATACTGAACAATCCTTAGTATTACAAGTAATCAATACTTAGAGCAAACAAGTTGTGTTTGAAATAACGTGATGCTGGAATTTGGCAAAAGCCTTTTTACTTATGAACAGTTTATCCCCCACGGTCATTGCTATCTTTGGAAACCGGAATTATTGGGGTTGCATATTGTATCTGATAGTTTAATTGCCCTTGCTTATTATTCGATTCCCATCACGCTACTTTATTTTGTCCGCAAGCGCCAAGATTTGCCCTTCAATTGGGTATTTCTACTATTTGCAACATTTATTGTTACTTGTGGCACTACTCACCTAATGGAGATTTGGACGCTCTGGTATCCAACTTATTGGTTGAGTGGTTGCCTTAAAGCTATTACAGCCATAGTTTCACTGTACACAGCTTGTGAACTTATACCTTTAGTACCAAAAGCACTTGCTCTCCCCAGTTCTGCACAACTGGAGGCAGCCAATCGAGAACTGGAGAGGGAAATTAGTGAACGCAAACAAGCAGAACTCGCACTAAAAGAGCGGGAAGCGATGTTGCGGCGAATTAGCGATAATCTGCCCAATGGGGCAATTTATAAGGTAATTCGCGAAATTGATGGCAGCGATCGCTTTTCTTATATCAGTGCGGGGATTGAAAAACTGATGGAAGTCAGGGCAGAAGATGCACTGAAAGATGCAACTTTGATCTATCGCCAATTTATCCCAGAGGATGTACCACTCCTGTTGGCAGCAGTCGATGAATCCCTGCGGAATCTCTCGGTGTTTGATATAAAACTGCAAATCCAAACGCCCAGCGCTCGGCTTAAATGTTTACATTTTCGTTCGACGCCACGCCAGTTGCAGGATGGCCGCATGGTTTGGGATGGGCTGGTAGTGGATGTCACCGATCTCAAATTTGCTGAAGAAACACTACGCAAGAATGAAGCCTTATTAGAAGAATCTCAGCAAGTTGCTCGTCTCGGTAATTGGGAGTTTGATATTGTCACTGGCAAAATTAGCTGGTCAAAGCAACTATTCGACCTCTTAAATCGAGATCCTGCACTTCTTGAGCCGAACTACCAAGAAAATCTGCAACTGTACTGGCCAGAAGATGCAGGAAAATTAGCCCAAGCAATTGAGCGGGCAATGTCAACTGGCGAATCCTACAAACTCATTCTGCGCGCATCTCCAACTTACGAGTCTACTATTTATATTGAGGGGATTGGACATGCAGAATTCAACGCGGATGGAAAAGTAATTCGCCTCTATGGAACTGCCCAAGATGTTACAGAACGGCAAGTCGCAATCAACGAACGCAAACAAGCTGAGGAAGAACTCCAACGTAGTGAAACGCTGCTAGCTACTGCTCAAAAGATTGCCCATCTGGGCAGTTGGGAATGGTATTTAGAGTCTCAAAAACAAATTTGGTCAGCCGAAACCTTCCGCATCTTTGGTCTAAATCTTACTGAATCAGCACCGACACAGACTGCATTTCTTCAGATGCTTCACCCAGAAGACCGACCGGTGTTGCAGAGGCATCTACTACAAGCGATCGCCAACGGAAACCCTTTCAATCTTGAATATCGCATTATCCGACCTGATGGCTCATTGCGCTACCTGGAGTCGAGAGCAGAGGTAGCTTATGATACTCAAGGTAAGACTATTAGACTGTATGGAGCTATTTTAGACATTACAGAACGCAAGCAAGCAGAAATTGCTCTCAAACAAACCGAGATTCGCTACCGTGCCATTGTCGAAGATCAGACTGAACTCATTACCCGATATTTAGCAGACGGTACACTCACCTTTGTCAACCAAGCTTTTGCAGTTTATTTTGGGCGATCGGCAGAGGAATTGATCGGCAGCCGCTATGAACCGATTATCTTTGAGGAAGATCGGCAGCGAGTTGCTCAATTAATCGGTTCAATTAGTGTCGATAATCCTGTTGTGATCGTTGAGAATCGCGTCGTTGTGGCAAATCAGGTGCGTTGGACTCAGTGGCATAACCGAATGCTGTTGGACGAGCAAGGATGCTTTATCGAATTTCAATCGGTGGGACGCGATATCACAACTCTTAAGCAAATAGAAGAAAAACTTTTTCAAGAAAAAGAATTAGCTCAGGTGACGTTGCAATCGATTGGAGATGCAGTTATAACCACAGATGCCTTTAGCAGGATTCAATACCTCAATCCCATTGCAGAATCTCTGATTGGATGTACTGAAGCATCGGCACAAAGGTTGCCGTTAGTAGAAGTCTTTAGAATTGTGGATGAAATTACACGCGAACCAGTTGAGAACCCAATTGACCTAGCTTTACAGTCAAATCAAATTGTTGGTTTAACAAACAATGCCGTCTTAATTAATCAGAATAATCAAGAGATTGCAATTGAAAATTCAGCCGCGCCCATTCGCAATCGTGAGGGACAAATAATTGGCGCGGTTATGGTGTTTCATGACGTGACTCAGAACCGCAAGCTTTCGCATCAGCTATCCTGGCAGGCAACCCATGATGCTTTAACCGGATTGGTGAATCGCCAGGAGTTTGAGCGGCGGGTTGAACAAGCATTGCACTTTGCCAAGTTAGACTACCAGGTTCATGCATTGTGCTATTTGGATCTCGATAACTTCAAAATCGTCAATGATACCTGTGGTCATCTGGCTGGAGACGAATTACTGCGTCAAATGACTGCTCTATTGCCGGAGAAGATTCGGAAAACTGACACACTGGCACGGTTAGGGGGCGATGAATTTGGTATATTGCTCAATCAGTGTACGTTGGAGCAAGCTTCAAAAATTGCCCATCAGCTGCTTTTGTGTATTCAAGAGTTCCGGTTTGTTTGGCAAGAGCAGGTATTCTTAATTGGAGTAAGTATCGGCTTGGTCGGAATCGACGCAAATAGCGAGAGCCTAGCAGAGATTATCAGCACATCTGACGCAGCTTGCTATACCGCGAAGAGGCGGGGGCGCAATCGCGTATATGTTGCTGAGGCTGACGACTAGGAGCGACTGCAACAGCGCGGGGAGATGCAGTGGGCTAACCGCATTTCTCAAGCTTTGGAAAGCGATCGGTTTTGTCTCTATGCTCAACCGATTGTAGAGTCATCTGTAGTGCGATCGCTAACTTATATTGACTCACTAGCGATCGCTACTTTCTTTTCCATCACTTTGAATATACAAGCAGTTCTTGTCAACATTGCAATGTTTGGGAGAAACATTGCAATATTCCTCATCAACATTACAACATCCATAAGGAATGTTGTAATATTTCTCATCAACATTACAATAATACTTATAAATACTGTAATATTCCTCATCAACATTACGCCATCCATAAGGAGTATTGTAATATTTCTCATCAACATTACAATATTCCTTATAAATACTGCAATATTTATCATCAACATTAGAATTTTTTGGCATAACCTATTTCCCAGCCGGACACACTGACTGTACTTTTTGGGGAAGTTGCCGACACATCTGCTGGAATCCTTGAGGATTAACTTGCCACCAAGCAAATAATCCCAGACTTGTACCCCCCACAAGTAACGCCAACACTCCCCCCAGTATTACCAAACGTTTATCCCACTTCGGTTTTGTAATTAAAGTTGGTGGAATTTCTGGGTTGAGAGGTGGTTCCTCTGAAAGATCCAAATCTAAATTTAAATCTAGATCCAAATCTAGCAAAGCTTGCGAACTTTCTGTAAAAGAAGTTGGTTCTTCTAGTTCTTCTAGTTCTTCTAGTTCTTCTTCCTGTGTTTCTGCTTCTATAATCTCTTCTGGCAACGCCGGAGTCACAGGTACTAAGTATTCTGGAGAGACACGGCAATAAGTGAGAACAACCGAAGTATTATCACGTCCATTTTTTTCGTTTGCCAAGTTAATCCAGTTGCGGACAGCATCTTCAACTGTCATTTGCCCTGTTAACACTGGTATTGCGTAATCCTGCCAAGATTGCTCTACCCAGTTATTATCACTTAAACCATCAGAACAAAGTAGCAAAATGCCATCTTCTTCCACAATAAATCGCTGAACTTTGAGACGCAAAGATTCTGAATCTCTTGTTCCCAACGCTTGAGTTAAGGCACTTGCATCTGGTCTAAAAAGTGCCTTTCGATACAAGCTTTTAGCAAGGCGTACTTCTCGCGTTGCCACATCATCATCTACTGTCAGTAGCTGGCAATAATTGCGAGTAATCCAATAGGCGCGGCTATCGCCAACATTAGCCAAGTAAAGCTCATGGGTATTATTTGATTGCCACCCAGTACTTGTTTGGACTCGTTGTGGAACTTGCAACGCCATGACAATAGTTGTAGCCATGCGTTCTTTGCCCTGGCGTTTTTGTTCGTTATTGCGGGCACAAATTACATTATTTACCACCTGTAAACTTGCTTCTAATTGTTCCTGCAACAACTCAGGTTGTACAAGTGCAGTTTGTTCTGTCACCTCAGTTAATAAAGCGCGAATTTGCAACTTTACAGACTGCACTGCCATCTGACTCGCAACCTCACCGCCTTCATGTCCGCCAATGCCATCGCAAACAATCGACAAGTGGCGCAATAAAGGTTCATCTAAATCACTCAAACTATTGGGATAGCAAGCATCTTCATTTTGCGCCATCATTGGGCCAATATCTGTAGAACCTGCCACCTTCAAGACTAATGGCAATTCTGCCGCAGCTGCTAGTAATAAATTATTGAGTTGAATATTAATCGCCTCTAACTCAATCTCAGTTTCACACATCTCCTGGACAATGTTCTGTAACCCCTTAGCTACTGATGGCTTTGCAGAAGCTACCCAAAACTGCCAACACTCCCCCAGATTTTGTAAACTCAACTTTTCATCATTTGGTGTTTGGTAGAGTTCCAAAAGTCGCACACACCAACCTTCGACTCTCAAGTTGTCTATTACTAGTAAACTGTGGCTAAGTCCCAATTCTGCTAGAGGTGTCCAAAGTTGGAGAATTTGCCACAACCAATAAACTTGTCGTACTGCCGTGGCTTCCTCCCAAACCTCAACAATAGTTGGATAGATATTTCCTGTCTTATCTATCGGCGCATTTTCCAATAAGAGAATATCAGTTGTATCTTGCTCAAGATTACTAACAAATCCATAAGCCTGGGGTAGATGTAACCGCTCTTGATATAACTGTAAATAAGGAATTACTTCGGTTGGCAATTCTTCAGGTACATCTGGGGGTAGTCCCGGTTGAGTATCCAGCCAAATCTGTTGTTTAATTACCTCATACCTATCTGCTACCTTTGTGCCTGGGGGGATGTAAACAGACAATGAGCCAGTCGCCCAAAGATAGCGGTGAACTAAAGGAGTTTGGCAACTGGCACAAACGTTATCTCCCATAGGATTAATGGGGCTATTACAGCGTGGATTTATACAAAAAACTATCAGTTGAGTAGAAATCATAAAACAAGAGTCAGGAGTCAGAATTCAGGAGTCAGAATTTAGAATTGAGGAGTCAGAATTCAGGAGTTAGAATTTAGAATACTCTACCCAAAAAGGGATAGAGTTTGAGAATTGTAATATCTAATACTTGTTTTGCGCTACCGCTGCGCTATCAAACAGTCTACAGAATTTATACTGGCTCCTGAGTTCTGAATTCTTCTTGATACATAAACTTCGATTAACTTTAGCTGGCAATGAATTGAAGGCTAGAATAAACTGGACTTATGTACCGCTAGCTACACCTTGTTACTGAAATCAATCAAAATTGTTGGTATAAATACTCAGTTTTGTTTTCTGTAAATAACTTATGTCTGGCTGTATCTAATCGTAGAAATGCATTTACGTCAATGTAGAGACTAGGATGGCGCTATGCCAAGTTTTACCTTAATCTGGCTTCTGGCAGGAGCAGTTTTGTGTTTAACAGAACTGTTTTTACCATCGGCGTTTGTCGCCTTCATGATGGGAATTAGCGCTTTTGTGGTGGCGCTGCTGTCTGGAGTGGGTATGGGAAGTGCATGGTTGCAAATTGTGGTTTGGCTCTTGCTTTCCACAGTTATAATCGTACTTTCTCGTCGGTTTTTGCAACCAAGACAACGCAAATCAAAAATTCGGGATGCAGTCACAGCTGAAACCTTAACAGAAATTCTGCCTGGGAAAACAGGGCGGGTGCGGTATGAGGGAAATTCTTGGCAAGCAAGATGTGACGATGACAAATTTACCATACCACCGCATCAAAGAGTTTATGTGGTTAGGAGGGAAGGTACTACTTTGATTGTTGTACCAGAAAATTTGTTGAATTCTTAAGTATTTGTTATTTGTCATTTGTCATTTGTCAAAATTCAATAGTTTTTCTGACTCTACTTCCTCATTCACCTTCTCCACTCCGCACTCCCTTTATTAAAAATTAGGAGATTCACAATGGAACAGTTCTTTTTACTAGTATTTTTAGCTCTTGGTGGTTCTGCTGTGGCAGGTTCTGTGAAAGTCATCAATCAGGGCAATCAAGCTTTGGTTGAAAGATTGGGTAGTTATAATAAAAAACTGGAACCAGGACTAAATTTTGTTGTTCCTTTCCTAGATAAAGTTGTTTACCGAGAAACTATCAAAGAAAAAGTCTTAGATATTCCTCCTCAACAGTGCATCACCCGTGACAACGTTGGTATTGAGGTAGATGCAGTGTTTTACTGGCGCATCGTGGATATGGAAAAAGCCTGGTATAGGGTAGAAAATCTCCAGTCGGCAATGGTAAATATGGTGCTGACTCAAATTCGCGCCGAAATGGGACAACTAGAGTTGGATCAAACCTTTACTGCTCGTTCCCACATCAGTGAGCTTTTATTACAGGATTTGGATGTTGCTACCGATCCTTGGGGTGTGAAAGTGACACGGGTAGAACTGCGAGATATTATTCCGTCTCAGGCAGTGCGAGAATCGATGGAATTGCAAATGTCAGCAGAACGACGCAAACGGGCAGCAATTTTAACTTCTGAGGGTGAACGCGAAGCTGCTGTCAATAGCGCCAGAGGTAAAGCTGAGGCGCAAATATTGGATGCAGAAGCTCGTCAAAAATCGACAATTCTGCAAGCAGAAGCTGAACAAAAGTCGCTCGTTCTGAAAGCTCAAGCAGAACGTCAGCAGCAGGTTTTGAAAGCCCAAGCGATCGCAGAATCAGCAGAAATTATTGCCCAAAAACTCCAGACGAATCCCAATGCCAATAAAGCAGTGGAAGTACTGTTTGCTTTGGGCTATTTAGATATGGGCGCAACAATTGGTAGAAGCGATAGCAGCAAGGTCTTATTTATAGATCCGCGCACTATTCCTGCTGCTTTCGAGGGTATGCGTTCTGTTATCTCAAATGGTCAGATTGATTCTAACGAATTGTTTTCTAAGCAAATCCCAGGGTTAGAAAATAACCGCCCTAGTTAGAAGTAGAAATAGAGAGTGGGGACAAAGAGACAAGAAAGAAACTTGTCTCTTTGTCTGTTGCCAATGCCCAATGCCCAATGCCCAATGCCCAAAGAATAATGATAATTAACCTAGAACAGATCGTTAACGCTATTATTGCGATCGCCTAATATTTAATCTGACCTATTTGATAAAATTACAATAGCTAGTGAAAAGAATGTGATCTCTACGACGGGCTACACCTACGCACTAAGAGGATGTTTGAAAAGTGTTTGACTGTGATTTTAATTACGTTGTTACCCCCCTTAGTCCCCCCTTGTAAAGGGGGGAAACAAGAAAAGTCCCTAACCCTCCCCAATACATACGGGGAGGGTTAGGGAGGGATAAAAAAATATTTGATACATCAATCACGAAGTTTTAAAATATCCTCTAATTATTACATTCTTCTAAAGAGAAAATAATCAATTTTTGATACTTTGTAAATTAGTTTTATTTGAATAAAGCAGTTTCTGTCCAATACAAAGGAGCAATGACGCTTGTATCTATATAAATCAACGACGTTCCTCTGTACGTGCATTTATGACAGTTGTACTCAATGATTCACCCTTAATCGCAAGAGAATCACGAAATTGCTTCATACTTGCTAATTGTTCTTCTTTTTGTAGCGGAGGAACTAAACGAGCGACAGCTTTATCTTGCTCTAGCAAAATTACTTCTTCTCCCCTAGCTACTCGTTCCAAAAGAGATTTTAAATTCATAGTTGCTTCTTCAACGCTAATTCTCAACACTGCATTACTCCTGTAGTTAAGCTTGAAGATTAAAAAAAATTTCCTGCTCACACCATTTATTTATGAAAATTCATATCATTAGCAGTCTAAGCAGGCTACCTGCGGGTAGCCGATTTGCTTCTATGTTCTGGTAGCCACAGGCTTTAGTTTGTAGGAGAATAAAGTGCAACACCATATAAAATTGATATGACTATTGACCAATATCAGTACTTTGATTCGCCTGACATTGACTGCACAACCCAAAAAACTCTAGGGTGTGGTAAAAAACTTTAAACTTATGGCTTGATTCTAATTGGTTTTCTAAGTCATGAACTGGGCATTGATTAATCGGAATTGAGACACCACATTGCAAGCAAGTAAGGTGGTGTTTATCTTGCTGCGCTAGGCTATAGAGGGCTTCACCGTTAGCCAAATTCCGCACTTGTACCATGCCTTCTAGTTTTAAGGCTTCTAGAGAACGGTAAACTGTTGCTAAACCCATGCTCTGATTTGTATTACGTAGTTCTACGTAAATATCTTGGGCGGAAATGCCTTTTTTGATAGTTTTCAGCAGGTTGAAAATACGCTCTTGACTGCGGGTGCGTATAGCTCTCATAGACAATTATTTAAGTATGCCACTGTAGTTTGAAGCTGTTAGATGAGCTAATCGATCGATTAACTTTAACCGCTTCGTAATCTTATTTTCACTCAGTTGGAACAGAAAGTTATAGTATAGCGATCGCAGCATTCAGCAAAAGCCCGTGCAAACCAAGTATCTAGCCAAAATTTTCGTGACCCTTCGTCCTTCAGTTTTAGACCCCGCTGGTGTGGCAGTACAATCCGGTCTTAAGCAACTGGGATACGATAACGTTGACCAGGTGCGGATTGGCAAGTACATTGAACTCACCATCACCTCAACTGAAGAGAAAAAAGCGCGTAAAGACCTTGATACCATTTGTGACCAAATGCTATCAAATCCCGTAATTGAAAATTACCGCTTTGAATTAATTGAGGTCGAAACTCAAACTGGGGTATTTTAGGGATTGGGCATGGGGCATTGGGCATGGGGCATCAATAGTACTTCTTCTCCTGCCTCCTCTGCCTCCCCTGCCTCCCCTGCTCCCCCTGCTCCCCCTGCTCCCCCTGCTCCCCCTGCTCCTCGCTCCCCTAACTAATCATGAAATTCGGTGTTGTTGTTTTTCCCGGTTCTAATTGCGATCGCGATGTTGCTTATGTAACCAGAGATTTACTGGGGCAGCCAACTCGCATGGTTTGGCATCAAGAAACAGATATTGCTGATTTGGATGTCGTGATTATTCCTGGTGGCTTTAGTTACGGGGATTATCTGCGCTGTGGTGCGATCGCGCGTTTTTCACCTGTGATGCAGCAAGTTGTGGAACACGCCCAAAAGGGTAAGTTTGTCCTAGGTATTTGCAACGGCTTTCAGGTATTAACTGAAGCAGGACTTTTGCCAGGGGTGTTAACCAGAAACCGGGATTTACATTTTATTTGCGATCGCGTCCCGTTGAAAGTTGAACGTACTAATCTATGGACGCACGCTTATACAACTGGTGAAGTTATCACTTTGCCCATTGCCCACGGAGAGGGGCGATTCTACGCTGATACAGCCACTCTCGCAGAAATTGAAGATAACGGGCAAGTCATATTTCGCTATGAAGGGGAGAATCCCAACGGTTCACTGAACAACATTGCCGGGATTAGCGATCGCCGGGGTAATGTGTTGGGAATGATGCCGCACCCAGAAAGGGCATCAGACGCAATGCTAGGGGGTAGTGATGGCTTGAGGCTGTTTCAAGGCTTACTAGAGAAAGTAGCGGCATTAGCGTAGAGCAAATATCGGTCAAATAAGTTGAGCGTTTTGCGATCGCTGTTTGCAAGATAGATGAACATTCTTCTACAGACAGCGATTTATTTTTTTGAGTGGGAACTTTGAAGTATTTTTGACAACCAAGCCACGATGGATTAAGGGTTTAAAGCTAGCGATGCCTGCGGCGGGCTACGCTTACGCATTTCAGATTGTGGTAGAAAAACATCAGGGTAAAATTACTTGCCAATCTGAGTTAAATCGAAGCACAGAATTTGTAATTGATCGATTTCTCATCCTTGAGTTAGTAGCTTTTGAAATTTTATTCGTTCATTATGAAGCTTGCGTGTTCTAATCTTTTAGTAGACTTACAAAAGTCCGTGTACACAAAAAAACTTCCAGCCAGTTTTGGCAAGTTTTTGAGAACAAAGAGAGAAACAAACTTATGGGACTTTTCGATCAAATTCTTGGTGCTGTCGCTAATCCCAATCAACAGGGCAGCTTAGGTCAAATAGGAAGCATTGTTAATAGTGTACAGCAGTTGAGCGATCGCACAGGCGCAGATCCTTCTACCATCCAATCAGTTTTGTCAATTGTGGGTGGTCAAGTGCGTTCTGCTTTACAAGACAAACAAGCCACAGATGGTAATGAAGCCACACAAAATTTAGTTAGTCAATATGCTGGTACTTCTCCCAACCTCCAAGCCGTCAATTCGTTGTTTTCTCCTCAGATACAACAGCAAGTAGCTCAAGTTGCTGCCCAACGCACTGGGTTGGATGCTGGTATCGTTCAACAATTGCTGCCTTTGGCAGTACCTTTGGTGCTAAAGTTTTTGCAATCAGGTGCCAATGCTCAAAATCCCCAAGCTGGTGGAAATCCTGTCTTAAATTCCTTCTTGGATGCTGATGGTGATGGTGATGTCGATATTGCTGATGCCATCCAAATGGCTAGTCGATATATGAGACAGTAACAGTTTTCTCCCAACTCCCCACTCCCTTCCGATAAACCAGACATCAGTAATTATACCTTGCTAGATTTTTAGCTAAGACATAGGCTGAGAACATGATAAATTTATAAATATAAATCAGACAGTCTATGTCTAAATTATTTGACTGTATTACTGACGAACTGCAAGACTTTATTGCTGCCCAACACCTTTTCTTTGTTGGCTCTGCACCTTTGAGTCCTACAGGTCATGTTAACCTGTCTCCTAAAGGTCAGGACTGCTTTCGTATCTTGTCTCCCAACCGAGTAGCTTATGTAGACCTCACAGGTAGTGGTAACGAAACATCAGCCCATTTGCAAGAAAATGGGCGGATAACTTTCATGTTTTGTGCCTTTCAAGAACCTCCGTCTATCTTGCGTCTTTACGGTCAAGGAACCACGATTTTACCGAGTTCTCCAGAGTGGGACTCGTTGTATTCTCAGTTTTTGCCGATACCTGGAACTCGTCAAATTATCGTCGCTGACATTGAAAAAATCCAGACTTCCTGTGGTTTTGGCGTACCACTCTATGAATATCAAGGTCAGCGCCAGACTCTAGTAAACTGGGCTAGTAAAAAAGGCGAAGAGGGAGTTCGAGAATATCAACAGAAGAAAAATCTTGTCAGCATTGATGGTTTAGCGACACCACTGAGCCAATTACCCTAACTTTGCCTGATTGATTATTCTATTTATCCATATATTAGTGATTAAAGTAAAGGAGTCAGCAATCGAGAGACTCTCACAGCTAACTTGAACCAAAAAGGTTTTTTATCGTACTCATTAAGATCGACAGCAACACAGACAGCTAAATCATCCTCTAACATCTTTTTCACACTTTGGACAAACCCAGACTCGGTAACAAAACCCATAACTTCAAAATTTAGAGAAAAAGAGCGATTATCTAAGTTAACAGTTCCTACCCCTGCGAGATTCTCATCAATGACTATAACTTTCTGGTGCATAAATCCATTTTTGTAACGATACAACTTGATACCGATTTTTTCCATTTCGGTGTAGTAAGAGAAGGAACATAAATAAACAAATAAATGATCGGGTCGATTTGGTAAGAGAATTCGCACATCGACACCTCGCATTGCTGCCAGTTTTAAGGCTGACAATGTTGCCTCGTCCGGCACAAAATATGGACTAGCAATCCAGAGTTGAGTTTGAGCTTGATTAATTAGTTCAACGAAAAAAAGCTTACAAGCTGGCAGATGATCTGCCGGGCCTGTAGGAAGTATGAATACAGTTTGATTTGTTTCCCGATTAATTTTTACCTGCCAGTTAACTTCGATAAGTTTTCGAGTTGCCCAATACCAATCTCGTACAAAGGAGTTTTGTAGGCTTTGTACACTTGGGCCGTCAAGCATGATATGAGTGTCGCGCCAGGGACTCAAGCGAGGATTTTTTCCTAAATATTCATCACCAATATTTAGTCCACCTACAAATGCGATTTCTCCATCCACCACCAAAATTTTTCGATGATTGCGAAAATTAAACTGGAACCGATTACCCTGACCTTTAGTGGTGTTAAATGCACTCACTGCAATTCCATGCTGTTGTAGAGATTGGATATAAGGGCGAGATAGTTTCTTGGAACCAATTTCATCGTAGAGAAAGTAGATACTTATTCCTTGCTTGGCTTTAGCAATCAACGCTTCTTTAAACTCATTACCTGATTCGTCATCGTTAACAGTATAGAATTGAAACAAAATATAATTTGTCGCCGATGCAATCTTTTTCAGCATCGCTTCATAGGTTTGCTGACCATTAATCAGTAATTCGGCAGCATTCCCTGATGTGAAAGAAATGTCTGTAAAAGCCTCCGCTAAGGGTTGCAACTGGACTAGATTATCTGGTGGTGCAACCTGAAATTTAATCAGTTCGCTATAAGTCGAATGAAAAAGCTTATAGTGTTGTGCATAGACTGAGCGCAGTGTTTCAGCATATCCATGAAATTTAGTTCTTCCTAAAATCCAATACAATGGAATCGCTAGCCAGGGAAAGGTAATTAGAGAAATGCTCCAGGCAATTGCCCCTTGAGAAGAACGCACATTCATCACTGCATGGGCTGCATGTATAACTCCCACGACATGAACAACAACTGTAGCTGTGCTAAAAATAGCGAGAACACCAGCATCTACAAGCATCTTAATTTTTTCGAGTATTGGTATAAGTAAATTCTGCCAGCAATGGCTTATGATCGGATGAACAAATTTGGTCTAGCACCTTAGCACTGGCTTTCTTCACACTGATATCTCGATAAAAGATATGATCTAAAGGGGGTGACAACAGGAAGCGTTTAATTTTCTCCTTCTCATCAGGTGCGAAAATTACAGGCTTTAATCCTAATTGAGTTGTTACTTGATTGAGAATAACTGCTCTTTTTCGACTCCAAGTATTGAAATCTCCTGAAAATATTAGTGGCCCCCGATGCATAGATAAGGCTTGCTCTAATTCATTTAGTTGGATTTTAAATTTATTTAAATCTACAAAATTGATCAGATGAGTATTGATTGTCATGAGAGTTATGCTTTGCTCAGATAGCAGATACTCAGTGATTAAAGAAATCTTAGGAGTTTTAACAATCGGTTCATAATGTTTAGTAGTTATAACTTTTTTGGTAATTGGGTTGATTGTCGAGGCTGTAAAGATTCCTGAATAAGTTTGATGATGAATATCTACGAAATTAGGAGCAAAACTCCAATTCATTTTCAACCATTTTGCCCATTCGTCTGCCTCTAACTTTAAAGAGAACTCTTGTAAAAATATGAGGTTTGGTTGATAAGTTGCAATTATTTGTGAAAAATCTTCTAGCCAAGTGTTATTATAGTTTTGTTTAGCAATATTCCAACTAAGAACTTTAATTGATTGACTATTAATTTCTGTTTGAATGGAATTATTTTTATCAATTGTGAGTTCTTGTAAACGAAAAAATCTATAACCCGGAACAAATTTCGTAACTAGAGTGTTTACGTGTTCTTGAATATTAGGCATTACTAATATTAAAATGGATTTATTCTAGCTTAACGCTATTAAACAGTCGTTAGAGAAGAATAGCACGTTTGTAAAGCTATAAGCTATGCTCCATAAGCACTAGAGCTTGAACAGTGTCAGGATGGATCGGGCGATTTTCCTGGATAGACCTTACAGTTTACCAGAGTGGCTTAAGAGAGCGATCGCAATCCTAAATGATTTGTAAAAAAATTCACGTCCTAGCTAACGTCATCTCGCCAAAGCATCAAAG
The DNA here is from genome assembly GCF_017114965.1 of Nostoc sp. JL31. NCBI lineage: Bacteria > Bacillati > Cyanobacteriota > Cyanophyceae > Nostocales > Nostocaceae > Nostoc > Nostoc sp. JL31. Next base: position 190,404 of record NZ_JABXKO010000034.1, on the reverse strand, counting down.
GGACTATAGGAAGGTTATAACTCTTTCAAATTATCAATATCTAATAGGATTTACGCAAAACTATGATAAAACGAACCGCGTTCGCGCAGCGTCTCGTTAGAGAAGGACGCAAAGAACACGAAGGAATAAGAGTTTGAGAGAGTTTTTGCGTAAGTCCTGTCTAAAAAAGAATGTAGAGACATAGCATTGCTATGTCTCGGCATAAGGGTTCTAGATAACACATATTTAATTTCTGGAAATATCTAGTAGCAATATCTCTTTGATTTGCATCTAGAATTTAAGTTTTTCTTATTTGTTATTTCACTAAAATTCATATTGGGGAATAACTTCTATCTCATTCTTTGCTGCATTTATCCACTCTTGCATTGCTGGAAGTGCCAAAATTGACTCAACATAATCTCTAGAAATACTATCTAACTGCACATCATAGGCGATAAACCGCAGCACAACTGGGGCAAAAAATGCATCGGCAATCGTGAAATTGCCAAACAAAAAATTGCCACCATTCCCAAACTTTTGACGTGATTCTTGCCAAATACTAGTAATGCGGTCAATGTCTTGTTGTACGCCGGCTTCTAAACCTTTATCAGGATATTTACTACGGCAGTTCATCGGCATATTCTGACGCAAGTTTTGAAATCCTGAGTGCATTTCCGCACTGACAGAACGGGCTAATGCTCTTGCAGCCTTATCCTCTGGCCACCATTGCAGGGTTGGAAAAGTTTCAGCTAGATATTCACAAATAGCGAGAGAATCCCATACCGTTTGCGTATCGTGCAATAACACAGGTACTTTTCCTGATGATGAATATTGCCGAATTTTCGATGAACAATCTGGGTTGTTATAGAGAGGAATCCGAATCTCATTGAATTCCAAACCGAATTGCTTCATCGCTAACCAAGGACGAAGTGACCAAGATGAATAATTTTTGTTGCCGATTACCAAAGTAAGTTGTGTCATGTTTTTAATACCGATAAAGTTGTTCAATCCACATAGACACATCAGTTTCAGAACCAGAAGAAAAAGATTTTCCGGTTGCCGGGTCGTAAGCTTGCCAATAGATATTACCGTGGCGGTCAACCTTTTGCCAAACTTGTAATTCATTCGGATCTGCTAGGAGTTTTTTGATAAAATTTTTCCAAATCAGATGCAGAGATTTCCAGAAGTTTGAGTGGATTTTTTTCTGGAATGACGGACTACAATTTATTTCTATATCTTCTTTTGATAGACACCTAATGTTATTGTTCATAAAATTATTCCTGAAAGTTGCTCAGTAAATAAAACAGTAACAACATCTCAGTTAAGAATCAAATCATGGCTTGCATAGGTTCTATAAATGGGATTTATAGATATGAAAAATCACTAATACAACCTTTTTGCCACAATAAAGTCAGGATGTGTATACCCTTGTTCTCATCAATTGCCTATGAAACTCTCCCAACTCCGAGCCATAGTTGCAGTCGCAGATCGTGGTAACTTTAGTGAAGCAGCCTTAGAATTGCAGCTTTCCCAGCCTGCAATTAGTCATGCGATCGCTACCCTAGAAGAAGAATTAGGTGTGCCATTATTTGCTAGAGGTCGTCACGGTGCTGTGCTGACACCTGCTGGAGAGCGCATTTTGTATCATGCACGTCAAGCAATGCAGCATCTGAAGATGATGCAACACGAAGCAAACCTGCATAAAGGTTTACATGGTGGTCATGTGCGAATTGCAGCTTTTCGGAGCGTTGCTACTCATCTATTACCAAAAGCGATCGCCCAATTTCACAATCAATTCCCAGAGATTGCTGTCACAATCATAGAGTGTGCTGCTTTCACAGATGTAGAGCAGTGTTTGCATGATGGACGTGCCGATATTGGTATTACCTGTCTACCAACTGGTGAAGAATTTGAAACCTGGGAAATTTTTCGGGATGAGTATATAGCTTTACTACCACCAGATACCAAAATTAGCAGTCCGCAAATTACTTGGGAAGACATCGCAGCCTATCCGCCGGTTTTGCTTCCTTGTACACCCTGTGGACGCATTCTTCACAACCACCTGAAGACTTTAGCAATTCCAATTCATACTGCTAGCGACATTCAAGAAGATTCCACAGTCGTTAGCATGGTGAATCAAGGACTGAGAGCAGCTATTATGCCTCGTTTAGCAGCTGTACCAATTCCCCCAAAGGTGCAAGTATACAGTTTACCTGCACCGCTCGAAAGAGTAATTGCAACTGCAACTTTATCTAATGCCCTGCGAGTGCCTGCGGTATTCACCTTTTTGGAGATGTTGAGTAAATTTGATTTTTATAGTTTAGCTAAATTCACTTATTGAACACATACGAATTACGAATTACTTAAACCAATGCCTCCTTTAGCGAATTCTTCAACAGTTTTTTGTGAAAATTCATGAGTTGCGATCGCGGAGTCTAGATATAGTGCCATACTTAATTCCTCACTTTTGCTACCTGCATTTCTGCTGCTATATACCCTACATCGTTCAGAAGCTCCGCACTGATATTTCTGCCAATCCCGATCGGATAAGCATTTTACCTGTTTATTCTATACTTTTTTAAATACCTACCCCTGAAAACTACTATCCATTCCCCTTTCCTTGAGAAATGTATCAAATGTAAACCTATCCGGTAGCGAAGTTTGTGCGCCTGGTTTTGTCGCTGTCAAAGCACCTGCTGCTGCACCCCAAACAACTGCTTGATGTAAGGGAAATCCTTCAAAAAGTGCCGCCGCTAAACCACCATTAAAAGCATCGCCTGCGGCTACTGTGTCAACTGCATGAACTGAAAACGCGGGTACAAAAAACTTTTCTTCAGCAGTGGCACAAAAAACACCCTTAGCACCTAGTTTGACGATCGCACATTTCACACCCCGTTGCAATAAAACCGCAGCTGCTTTGGCGGCTTCTTCCTCTCCATTCACAGGAAAACCAACCAACTGCGCTGCTTCAACTTCATTCGGTGTAATAATATCTACCAATGGATACAATTCATCTGGTAAATTAGATTGTGCGGGTGCGGGGTCAAAAATTACTTTTATGTTTGCACCTTTTGCGGCTTTAGCAGCAGCAACCACGGCAGTAATAGGAATTTCTAATTGTAAAAGTAGTGCTGTAGCTTCTGGTAAAAAGTGGGATAATCGCTCTACATCTTCTTGATTGACGCGCCCATTTGCACCAGGAATGACGACGATTTGATTTTCACCAGTCTGACTCACGGTGATGATCGCAACTCCAGAACTAACAGTTTCATCCACAAAAATGTTATCAGTCTGTACACCAGATGCTTGCAAATTGTTAACAAGTTCTGTACCAAAATCGTCTGCGCCTACACGCCCGAGAATCTGGGTAGGAATGCCCAATTTTGCTAATGCTACGGCTTGATTGGCTCCTTTTCCTCCCGAAACTTTAAAAAAATCTTCTCCTAGCAACGTTTCTCCTGCAACTGGCAACCGGGGTGTTGTTGCTACCAAGTCTATATTGATGCTGCCGAAGACGATAATACTCATAATGCCGATCTTAAAGTTATTTTGATTGATATTACAGGATGCGATCGCAAACTGCATAAATATCGCACTTATTCAGGAACTTGCACAAAAACTGCGATCGCATAGAAGACACACTCAAAATTTTATCTGTTGGTAAAAGACTCGTTTAAGGCTTTCAGCGACAGTAACATAGAGCGCCGATCAGATAAAACCTAGATATTTTGATACGCGATACCCAAGCCAAATTCCTACAAGGCCACCAATGACGCTGAACAGGATCGAGGTGAACGATAGCAAATTTCCACCCCACAATACAGGGATGTAGCTACCAATCGTAGAGCCAACAAACATCCCAATCCCAATGATGAATTTATTCATTCAAAAAAAGCCTCAAAAGTAATTAAAATAAGTCATGCTTAAGCTCCTTTATGACTCAAAATATTAACTTTTGGGAAAAGAATTATTTAACCATTTCGGCAGCCGTGCCTAACTACTGAAGCTAGGAGAACTTGAAATATCCTATTTTGGGATATTCACATAGTGATAAATAAATACTAAAACTAACCATAAACACGCTCAATACGCAATATTTTTTATCACGCAGGTACGTAATTTATGATATTTAATTTAACGCTTAACTAAAGATAAATCCGGTGTTAGCCTTTGCAAAACTTGCTTCAATACCATCACTGTCCAATCTATATCAGCTTCAGTTGTATCACGCTCCAAAATGATTACAACCGGGAAAATCTTCGCAACGCAATGTCATCACACCTCGCCTATTCACAACTACTCAACCCAGTTTTCTAATGGAAGCGTAGGAATACGAGAAAACTCTCGCACATTATTGGTGACTAGGGTAACTCCTAAACTCAGCGCATGAGAAGCAATTAGCATATCCATTGCACCAATAATAAGTCCTCTACTTTCGAGATCACTTCTGATGCTGCCGTAAATCGTTGCAGATGCTTGATTGAATTCGACAATTTCTAGAGGTAGCAGAAATTGCATCAAGGCGATGCGGTTTTTCTCTTGCTGTTGACTTTTGGCAACTCCATATTCTAGTTCGGCAATGGTGATAGAGGAGATACCAACATCAGAAATGCTAAGGGTTTGAAATTTATCCAGTACTTTTTGGGGTTTTTGCTTTATCAGGTAAATGCAGATGTTCGTATCAAGCAGGTATCGCATTTAAAAGCTCTCGCTGGTGTCGAGGAGTGGCTGATTTCTAGTAGTCATAAAGTCATCAGAAAAATTGTCTAGACTATCAATGAGGGATTCCCAAGGGTTGTCTTTGGCAATCAGGACAATGGCGTTACCAATTTTTTTGATATAAACTTCAGTCCCAGTAAGTTGAAAGTCTTCGGGTAAAATAACGATTTGGTGAGTGCCATCAGTGGTGAGTTTAGCAGTGTTCATGGTGTTTTTGTCCTGAAATTAGCTAGTATTTGATAACCTAGTCGTGCATGAAGTCTCGCTTCTTTTCTCTTTCAATTTCTTCCCATAACCTCTTAATAAGTTCTTCTACGTATTGCTTATGTTGTAGAAAAGCTACTTTACTGAAAAGTGGAAGCAGCGACTCTAAATACTCAAGCTGCTTCTGATATACGGGAACCCGAATTCCTGAACTACTCCAAAAGCTAGGTTCTAGGCTAAGTTTTTGAAAGTCATCGAATTTTTGATTTTTATTGATAAAAAAGTCTACAAATGAACGTCTTCTTTTATATGAGAAGTTTGTAACTATATCAAATATAAATTCGGTAAACGGAATGTCATTACATCGAGATTCTAGTAATTTCATCAGGATCTTATCTTGCCGCTCCCACAAAGTTTCATGATCTTTTAAATCTCCACTGAGAATGAAGAATTTGCTAAGTCTAATAGAGCCTAAGCTAAGATACTCCTCATCCCGTTGATAAATATATTCAATTATCTGCGTCATTAGGTTCTCATAGTTGTCACATCGCCATAGGAAGGAATAATCTCGTCCATTATCAAAATGATGTGATTGATAATCTTGGTGGTAAATCCAATCCATGTATTCAAGGATGAATTCTGGATCGCGTTTCAGGATATAAGCAAAGTATTGTCCATTTTCATCTAGATCCCAGTCATTTTTCAGTACTTGAAGATAAGCTTTTTTTAAAACATCCAATTGATTATCAAATAAGTTAAGCAAAACTGTACTAACTTCGTATCTATCAAATAAGCATGATAAGGGATAAGATATATTAGAGTTTTTAAAAGTATTTTCCAGGAGATTTTTGACTATCTTAAGTAAGATATTTTCATCCAGCACATGATATTTTATAACGAACTTCAAATCGTCTGGTATCTCATATGCCTGACTTTCTGCATAGAGGCTATAAAGCTGAACTAGATGTTCTTCTCTAATCAGTTCTTCAGGTAATAAACGATAAAAGTCAAATAACCACTTTCTTCTTAAAGAATAAGAACTTAGTTTGAGAATTTCATAAGTTTTATCAATGCCTAAAATTTGAATTAAGTGATTGATAAGTCGAGAATCATTAATATTCAGTGGATTTCCAAGAATAATGTAATTTTTGACTGCATCAGCATAGAGTTGTGGATCTCGATCCGCCAGGTCAATAAGTACTCTGGCTACTTGACTTGGAAGATGGAATATATTATGATTTTGGCGTTCTCTTTGCTCCTGAATTTTAAGGCATTGCTCAAAGAATTGTTTGTAGTCTTCCAAGTTGTAGTTTACAAAGAAGTCTTGAATTCGTTGTTGCCTAAGTTGCTCGTATTCCTCATATTCTAGATTTAGATATCGTCTCTCTAGTTGATCAGAAATAAGAACTTCAGATATTGCATAGGTTTTATTTGTAAATAAATCGCGCAAAGCTTCACACAATAGACATCTCCATAAATTAGCCATAATTTTAATCAAAACAATGGTTTTATGGTCATTTTTAGAGATTTCTAATTTTTGAGCCTCTAATTTATCTAAGTAGCTTTGAACTATCAGGCAATGAGAATAGCTACTGGTATCCAGATATGACTCAATAAAAGGAAGCACCTGAGATGAATCTTGGATAATTATTTCATTTACTGAGACTTTGTAGCCTGATGTACTGTACTTGTAAAGAAGATTAAGCACATCTTCCTTGAGAATAGGTACTTGATAAAGTTGGAATACCCTCTGCCAAATTTTTTGTCTAAGTTCAGCCAGTTCTGACGTTGGTGGTAAGGTGAAGTTAAAGATGTTGATCCCTTTCCCTTTCATCCTAGTAGTGTTGAAGTCGGTGTAAAGATAATGTTCAGCCACCGCGAGAAATAGCTTTGAAAACATTATGTCTTCACCATCTTTAACCCGTTCCCACAGTACATCAATTACTATCTGCTGAATAGCAAATCCATAACGATAAGATTCGTGATCAAACCCAAATCGTTCAGTAAGAAGGTAAAGCACTTGCGATATTTCGGTCGATCGTTTTGTGACATATTCCAAAATAAGCTCTAATGCCATTTGAAGATTATTCTCATTTGAATGGTTGAATAACCCTAGTGTGCTGAGGATAGAAGGTGATGAAATATTAGAGTTAGGCTCAATTTTCAATTTAGAGAGGTCTCCTAATTCCGGTTCCATTGCGGAAATGCAGTTATGAATATATACAAGGATGTCTGTTTGCTTAAGGAACCAGAACACCTGTATGAAGTGCATCAGATTTTTTTCCTCTCCTACATTTTGATATGTTTGCCATGCTTGATTAACGTGTGGACGCATTACATCTATGATTCTTTCACTATCAAAAGTATTCATAACAGGATTGAGAGCGTCAACAATTCGATACTGAAGCTGAGGAAAAAAGTGATTTAGGAGAGTACCAAAATTGAGTAATTTTTCCTTAAAGAAGGCAAGATAAAAAAGATAGGTAGCTAGAACTTGATCAGAGACTCGCACGATCTCATTCTCGTACATATCGAGCAATTCATGATCATCTAGCTGGCGAACAGCTTTCCAAAAAACTTCTTGGCTAATACCAAATGCTGTCTCAATTTCCTCCATCATCTTTTCATTTGAACTATCTACCGTCCTAAAAAATGCAACAATACCAGCAGCTTTCAAGAGGTTTTCATCACCGAGTTCTTGCAAATCTTTTCGGATTGAAGAATAATACTCGTCGTAAAGATTAGATACATTATTAATACTGTCAAGTCTATTTTCTCGTTTTGCTAACAGTGCAGCCATGATTGCAAGACGAGGATTGCCTTGTGCAATGTCGGCAATTCTATTGAGATAGAGGGAATTAATAATTTCGTACTCATCCTGAAGTATTTGCTTTATCTGATTTTCATCCAAAGAGTTTAGTTCTATCTCAGTCCGATTTTTATATGAATGCGCTAATTCTTTAACTTTTTCAAAGGCATAATCTCGAACAGTAGCAATGACCTTGATTTGTTGATCTTCGCGTTGGTCATGAAGGATTTGAATGAAGTACTCAAATGAGTTGACTCGATTCGCATCATCTACAAAAATGAGGTGAGAACCCGGTTCTGAAAAATAGACACGGAGATCCTCAAAAATATCTGCTCCTCGAATAAAAATACATCTAACCTGATATTCAGGGTGACTTACTAAAAATTGATTGCAAGATTCGAGCGCCAATCGAGATTTACCAATGCCTGCTTTGCCAGACACAATAACAAGATTACTGTTATTCAATCCTTGCAATACTTGCTCTAATTCTTGCTCTCGAAAGTGGAAAGTTGTATTAAGAGGGGTAGCCGCTTTTTTATCGTAAGCCTTAATAAAGTCATCAAGATCAACGATTTGTCCTGTATCTACCTCAACTCCAAGGAAATCTCTTGCAATACCTGGATATTTTTGGTAAAGATCATAAGATATAGGGCCAAGACCAAAGATATTAAGGTTGAATCCCCGGTTCTGGCATTCCTCCCTCAATAAAACTTCTTCGTCTGGGGAAAGCATCGATGTGTGACATAAAACTATCTCTTGGATTTTTTCAACAGATATTCCAGTTTTTGCTTCATCAAAGCACTTGTCGAGGTCTTTCTTAAATTTCTGAGCAACCCCTTTTTTTTCTGTTGTGTATTCTGCAAAGACATACTTTCCATTAGGTAGCACTACTAATGTATCTGGAGTTCCTGTCCTCACTTTGTCAGCGCCAATTACAGATCCAAGGGGATTAATCTGCTCATATCCTTTTTTGTGAAGGTAAGCATCAGCAATCTTTTGGAACTTTTCACCGCTTTGTTCCCGTAGTTCGTTTTGGATCTGGTTAATTTTTGACATATAACTTTACACGGTTGAAATCTTAGTAGCGTTGCCAATAATTTAACGCTTAACTAAAGATAAATCCGGTGTCAACCTTTGCAAAACTTGCTTCAATACCATTACCGTCCAATCTATATCAGCTTCAGTGGTATCACGCCCCAATGTGATACGAATTCCCCCCAAGGCAGCTTTTTCGGAATAACCCATCGCTAACAATATTGGACTAGGGCTAAGTTTACCACTGTGACAAGCAGCACCAGCACTGATGCCGATGCCAGCAAGGTTTAGCTGTCGTACCAAGGCTTTACCGCTGAGTTTTTTGCCATCAGCGTTTTCTAAGCACATACTCACATGGTGAGGTAAACGATCGCAAGTATCCCCTGTAGGAATTAAACCGGGAATCTCAGCTAATTGGGCAAAGGCGCGATCGCGTAATTCAATTAACCGTGGTGTTTCTGTAGCTAATTCTTGCGCTGCTAATTCTGCTGCTACACCAAACCCCGCAATTATCGGTACTGCTTGCGTACCAGAACGCAGTCCCATTTCTTGTCCACCACCACCCAGCAAGGGCATCAACTCCACACCAGGACGCACATATAACGCCCCTACACCTTGCGGCCCATATATTTTATGACTGGAAAGACTAAGTAAATCTACTGGGACTTGTTGCACATCTATAGGTAAGCGTCCCGCAACTTGCACCGCATCTGTGTGGAACAAAGCTCCATGCAATCGCACAATTTTACCCAGTTCTGCGATCGGTTGCACAGTCCCAACTTCACTTTGACCGTAAATTATAGAAACTAAGGCTGTGTTATGTCGCAACGCCGCTTTTAAATCCAAAGGATTAACTCTGCCTTTAATATCTACAGACAACCGCGTAACTTCCCAACCCCACACTTCTAGCAACCGTACTGTCTCAGAAATTGCGGAATGTTCAACGCTGGAAATAATTATATGTTGAGGTACAGCATACAACCGAGCTACACCCATAATTGCCAAATTATCTGCCTCAGTGCCACCAGAGGTAAAAACGATCGATTCAGGGGTAGCGGCGTTAATTAAACCAGCAACTTGGACTCTGGCTTGTTCTACAACCGTTGCCGCCCGTTGTCCCCACTCATGTAAACTGGAAGGATTGCCCCACTGTTGAGTGAGGATTGTTTGCATAACTGCGATCGCTTCTTTTCGAGTCGGAGTAGTGGCGCTGTAATCTAGATAAATTTGCATATAACCGATAATAGTGAGAACACACGTTGGTGATAGACTGCGGATTTGTCAGGATATACAGTTTTTGTGGACAAATCCTAAAAAAAATATCTGTAATTTTACATCTAGCAGTGAATTTTTTCCTTGACTTGGAAACTTATTTTTCTACTTAATTCTGAATACAAAATTTTGGGAATGATAAATATATCCACTCCCAATCCACTTTTAACAGATTACAGTGCAACTTATCTCTAGACAAAGATATTTTTTATATATCTTTTTACTGATATTCTCTCTGGCTGGTTGTCAACGAGTCCAGTCCTACAATCAGCGTCCAGCACCCTTACCACAAGACCCGTTAATTCAAGCTTACTTTAACCATTCTGAGTCTTCAGAATACCAAGAAGCTTACCGTCAGCAAACTCGCCTGGGGGATGATTTAGAAAAACAGATTGTGGATGCGATTACAAATGCTAAATCCACAGTAGATGTAGCGGTGCAAGAATTACGTTTACCCAAAGTTGCCCAAGCATTGGTTGATAGACAAAAAGCTGGGGTAAAAGTCAGGATAATTTTAGAAAATATTTATAGCCGACCTTGGAGTAGCTTAACATCTGCTGAAGTAGGTAAGTTAGATAAAAGAGAACAGGAACGTTACAACGAATTTCGCAAATTTATCGATCTTAACCACGATAATCAACTCAGTCTAACTGAAATCAATCAAAGAGATGCTTTAATGATTTTGCAGAATGCCAAAATTCCCTGGCTAGACGATCGAGCTGATGGTTCAGCGGGTAGCAGCTTGATGCATCATAAATTTGTGATTGTGGACAATCGCCTCGTAATTATTACTTCAGCTAATTTTACATTAAGTGATACTTCGGGTGATTTTACAAATCCTAGTAGTTTAGGCAATGCCAATAATTTATTGCAGATTGACAGCCCAGAATTAGCATCTTTATTTACAGAAGAATTTAACATTATGTGGGGTGACGGGCCGGGAGGTCAAGCAGATAGTCGATTTGGTTTGCAAAAGCCGATACGTTTACCTAAACAAATAACTTTGGGTAATACCAAAATTACTGTGCAATTTTCGCCTACTTCTCCAACTCAACCTTGGAATAACAGTAGTAACGGTTTAATTGGTAAAACTTTAGATTCAGCAACCAAGTCTATTGATATGGCGTTATTTGTCTTTTCTGAACAGCCTCTTGCCAATATTTTAGAAAAGCGCCATCAACAAAGTGTGCAAATTCGCGCTTTAATTGAACCACAATTCGCCTACCGTCCTTACAGCGAAGCCTTAGATATGATGGGGGTTGCTCTGAGTAACAAATGTAAATATGAAATTGACAATCATCCTTGGCAAAATCCAATTACAACCGTAGGCGTACCTGTATTACCCAAAGGCGATTTATTGCATCACAAATTTGGTGTTATTGATAGTCAAACAGTAATTACAGGTTCTCATAATTGGTCAGATGCTGCCAATAATGGTAACGATGAGACGCTTGTAGTGATTGAAAATCCGGTTGTTGCTGCCCATTATGTGCGAGAATTTGCTCGTCTTTATACCAAAGTCAAACCCGGTTTACCACCAGCAATTCAAGAAAAAATCAAATTAGAACAAACAAGGTGTCCCCAGATAAAAACTTTTTCATCAACTGAGTTAAAAGCGATTCAAAAAGTCAATATCAACACTGCAAGTTTAGAAGAATTAGCAACTCTCCCTGGCGTGGGTAAGAAGTTAGCACAGCGAATAATTATTAGTCGTCAACAGCAAAAATTTACATCTTTACAAGACTTAGAGCGAGTTCCAGGAATGAGTGCTAGAACTTTAGAAAAATGGAGCGAACGTTTGACTTGGTAGGGTAGCACAACTGTGCTACCCGACGAGAGTCTATATTCTATTTAGTTAAAAAGATGTAAGATTACACAAATGCGATCGCTAGCTAGCTAAATCAACCAAACTGCGGAAATGCCCATTCTGAGAAAATCGTTCTGCGATTATTTTTTGATAAACCGCCTCATAGCCATCAGTCATGTGCTTAACACTGAAAAGATTTTCGACATACTGACGACAAGCATAGCGGTCTAACTCTACGACGCAATCGATCGCACTGATGCACTCTTGAATATTATTGCACAGGAAACCCGTCTTACCCTGAGAAATTACCTCCTCAGCAGACCCCAATTTCATCGCAATCACTGGCGTACCTGAAGCCATTGACTCAATCATCACCAATCCAAAGGGTTCTCGCCAAGTAATCGGAAACAGAGTTGCTACTGCACCACCCATCAGGGCATTTTTTTGAGCATGGTTGGCTTCGCCTAGATACTCAATTTGCTCTCCGTCAATGTGCGGTTTAATTTCTTTCTCAAAGTATTCCACATCAACGACATCTATCTTACCTGCCATTTTTAAATGCCAACCAGTTTCTTTGGCAATTTCTATGGCTAAGTGCGCTCCCTTCTCTGGAGATATCCGACCTAAAAATGCTAAATAAGGAGAATCTTCTGGTTGGGAGTGAAATTCATAGCTGCTAACATCAATTCCGTTGTAAACCGTTGCTATAGAGTTTAAACCTAACCTTGGTTCTCGTTGTGCATTGGAAATATTGACGTAGGGTTGTTTTTTACCAAAACTAAACATCTTTTCGTTGTCAGGGGTAAAAGTACCGTGCAACGTGTGAACCGTAGGAGTTTTTACTAGATTTGCATAAGGCAGTGCCCCATACCCGATATGGGAGTGAATAATATCAAACTCTTCTGCGCGTTCATACACCGAAGCTAGATTTAGCATCTCGTAAATGCCGTAATCTTTGATAGTAGGATCGAGTCTGAGGGCACGGGGATGAACTGACGTTAGTTTTGCCAGACTAATAGAATCTCCCGATGCAAATAAAGTTACTTCGTGTCCGCGTCGGACTAATTCATCGGTCAGTAACCCCACTACTAACTCTACGCCACCATAAGCTGGAGGCGGAACTCTTTCCCACAGTGGAGCTAATTGAGCAATTCGCATCATAAACCTCCTAAAAAATAAAAATTGAATTAAAAGTTTTTTATTTCTGTTGTTTGAGTGCTTGTAATTGATTCACTTGGCATGAAGAAAGGAACTTCAGCTACTAAACTTCTTAACAAGTGCCTTTAAATTTTATGCTGTTACTTCTAGAATTTTTGTCTATCCTAGTACGGAAATTACCCACTCCTAAAGAGGTAGCTGAATTCTATGTTTATTAATTTTTATATGATTTATGGCAGTTTCCAATAGAAGTTTTTTTATAAATATGAACTTTTGAGAATCGTATAATACTGCTATTAAAAGATAATTTTGGGTAAAAAAGCTCTATTTATGACTGTCAATTCTCTAATTTTAAAATGTTAATTAAACAATAAACTGTATAAACCTCTTTGGGCGGCTTTCCGTACTCTAAAGGATCATCTCTAGCCGCTCAAAAGGTAAATTTTCGTAAAGTAGGTACTTTGAAATCAGAAGCAGCAATTTTTTTATAAGTTTTATCTAAGTTCTTAAAAACGAACAATTAAGCTGACTTCTAACGTTCTATGGAAAAGCCTGCAAAAACCTAACCCCTAACCGTTGAGTTTAATAGCGTCCCAGTTTTTTGCAAGGAAGCCGAAAATGTAAAATTAGAAAAAATTCAAGCAAGAAGAGAGGAATTAGAGATAAAGACTTTATCGTAAATTCAAGGGTTTAAGAACCTGCAATCTATATGTAGCACCCATTTCAGTCGGGGTTTAAATCCCCATCTGAAATGTCTTTAATTTTGAATTTTGTTAGCGCAGCGTAAAGCCTTCTCTTCTCCCAAAGGGAGACGCTACGCGAACGAGAGGCTTCTCTTTTAGAGACGCTAACGCGAACGCCAACGGCATGGCAACTCTTAGAGACGCTAGCGCGAACGCTTAGAGCGAGTCCGCGTACTCTTACAGAGAAGCAAGCTACGCTTTTAGCGTCTCGTAGAGAGCGTCATTTTGAATTTTGAATTGTTAACCCTTCTGCCCCCTGCCTTCTACTTCCTAATACTAAGGTGACTGATTTAACACCCACTTCAACCACTGCCTAAAGGAACTTATAGTATTCAACCTTTGGACTCCAGGCGCACGAACTGCGGCCAGTCCATCAACGGCGACTAATGCGGCGTATTGCAAGCCCAAGAAACTATCAACTGCTGCATAAGGTCCACCTAAAGTAATAGCCCCAGCCGCATACATTTGACCTCTATCGCTACGCATTTCTACCAATTCAAAATTGTTCGCTACAGTCAATCGCCCCAGATGATTCACTGGTAAATTGTAATGTTTCACCAAATCTGCTAACAGAGGATTGGCATCCACCTTGGCATCCAGTCCAGTAGCATCAACAATAAAGTCAGCTAGCAATTTCATTTCCCCAAAGCTTTGCTCTCGAATACGGGTAATAGTCCGGTTTTGGGCATCTCGTTCCACATCCAGCACCTCACCGAAGGTAATTTGATACCAGCCTTCGCTTAACCCTTGGGCAGTAATTTGCTGCCAGTCTTGGCGGTCGGCGGTGGTAGTTCCACCCCAGTCTGCTAGTAAACGCTTGCGTTCGTCGGGGGTGGCTTTTTCTAACATTGCCCGGAGTTCGCCGCCCCAACAGGCTTTCGGCCAGTTAAAGGGTTGAAATTCGTAATGATTTTTGACTAGGCGCTGGGTATTTTGAAATTTGTTACCTTGGGGTTTAGGCGATCGCATTAAATGCAAAACTGCAATATTCCGATTTCGTTTTCTAGCTTCATAAATTCGCTGCACAATCCGCGAAGCCACAATTCCTCGCCCCCGAATCAATACCGTACCACCATGTTGCTCTAGTTGCTCATAAACATGATCGTGAGCTTCATAAGCATTGACGACAGATTTAAAGTCTTGATATTTTTCCCTATAAGCTTGCAAATCTGGGAGAAACTGAATTGCTGGATATCCAGTAGCTAAATGTAAATAACGACTAACTAAAAAAGCATAATTTCCTGGGCCGCGAGAATAGGCTACGCAATATCTGCCATCATCAGTTTTGCGAATTACCCTAACTCGCCCATAGCGATAAATTTGATTCCAGCCAATGCGCTTTGTCTCCCTATCTATGGAATCAAAGACGTTACCCGCACGAGGAGTATAAGTTTCTGCAAATGTTGGTTCAGCAAAAACTTGCCACAAATACTTGAATCCTGACTTTATCTCTCCCTTGGCTAAGTCTCCCCAAGCTTCACGCAAAGCATAACTAGGCCAACCCCAAATATTATCGGGACAAGAGTCAGAATTAGAACGCAGTCTTTCATATAAAGGAATTTGCGAATTCAGACAGAGGCGCTTGTAACGGGCATAAGGTTCCGCCTCTAATCCCAAAGCTACAATTTTGTCAGCACGTACACCACTAATTCGCAACAAATCAGCCCATAAAAAGCTACCCAATCCCGCCCCGATCGCTAGATAATCAGATTCATCTACTGGTAATCCTGTAGCATGAAGTGCTTGCACAGAAACCTTTTGTGCCTGAAATGCCAATGGCGGGAAATTACTTGCCACGGGCGTTAGCGGCTGAACTACAGGCAAACTGGGGTCTGGGCGATTGGTATTTGCGTTGAAGTGAATCGTTGAAGGGGGGCTGGTATCTGGTGCAGAGGCGCTAGCACCAAATGTCACTGCAATCAAATACGGGCCAATTTGCAAGGTATCGCCATTAACCAAAACACTGCGCGTTTGTGGTTGACCGTTGACATAGACACCGTTAACGCTACCTTGGTCAATCACTACTAAATGATCTTGTTCCCAGTCGATTAGGGCATGGTAGCGAGAAACTTCATTACTGTTAAGCAGCATCCGAGAAACCCGCATTCCCCTGAGTTCAGCAGGTAAGCGAGCAAATTCTCGACCAAAAGCGATCGGCATATTCAACAGTGGTTCTCGCCGTTCACCCGTCGCAGGTTCGTCCCAACTCAATTGGATTTGTAGGTCATTTGTCATTTGTCATTGGTCATTTGTCATTTGTCATTTGTTATTAAGTCAAGAGTTAGGAATTCTTCCTCTGCTCCTCTGCTCCTCTGCTCCTCTGCCTCTGCCTCCCTTGCCCTCCTTCTCAACTACCCCGTGCTACCAACACACTCACAGCCGCAGCTAAAGATGTCCCACACCAATGACAGCCAATTTGTAGATTCTCTGCTGGGGAAACTTTATGACATTTGGGGCATTCTAAGCCATAAACTCCTGGCGGTGGTGCGGGGGGTGTTAGTGGATGGTGGTGATGTCCGAGATTTACTGCTGGATTGGGTGGTAGCAAAATTGTTGCTGGAATGCTACCTGTGGAAACGCTTGTAACGTTGAGTTTTATTTGTCCCAAAGAGATGCTAGTGCCCTCAGTTAAAGGCATTTCACCTTGGACTAATTGCCTTCCATCGACAACGGGGGGATTTTGCGATCGCAAATTTCTGATATAAAAGCGCTGTTGCTGGTGATGAAAAAATATTTCAACGTGCAGTCCAGACACAGTAGGATGACTCAGAACAATGTCGCACCGGAAGGGGTCGCGACCGATGCGGACAGTGCCATGATTTTGACTTGGCTGTTGTTCGTAAATGCTCTGAGTTTTATTTTGACCTGCATCGTGCCACTGTAAAGTTAGTGCGTTCATGGTTCTAACTTCGTAAATCGTATTTAGCTACTTCAACATCTTCCTGTGCGATTCCTAACATGATTGAGTAGGTGGAAGCAAGTATTTAGAAAAAACTTCAACAAGCTTTATCTATCCGACGCTAATTTATCAGCAATGCGTGTTGTTTCTGGCAGTCGATATTTGGGCGTGCAGCGTAATACATAGTCAATGGCTGTCGGTAAACTAATTCGATGACCACTGGAGATGTACAGTGGTTTTACTCCTGTGCGCGATCGCAAAACTGCCCCAATGGTTTCACCGTTATATATAAGTGGTTGTGTGCTGCCTTTGGTTTCTGCCAATTCTTCATGCTTACCTATCAACCTCGACTTAGCTACACCAATTGTCGGCATATCTATAAGTAACCCTAAATGGCTAGCTATACCTAATCTGCGGGGATGAGCAATTCCCTGACCATCACACAGAATGATATTTGGTGTTGTTTTAATCTTTTCCAGGGCATCGAGGACAGCTGGAATTTCCCGAAATGAGAGGAACCCAGGAACATAAGGAAAGGTTGTAGGACGGTGTGCTAGGCTTGTCTCGATTACTTGCAAATCAGGAAAACTCAGGACTGCGACAGCAGCACGGCTAATTGTTCCATCAGCTTCAAAACCCATATCCACTCCAGCAACGTACTGGATAGGTTCTTGCAGTTGATCCTCAGTAATTACTTGATTTTGCAGCGTTTCTTGGATAACTATGGCTTCTTCTAGTGTCGAAGGCCAAGCATGATCTCGATAAAACTTCATATTTAGAATTGGAATTAAATTGATTAATATTAATCCTGTTAATTTGGCAAGCACAAAAACACTAGTTTTTGATGTTGATACAGGGAAAATATATTTTTGTAAAAGTCTGTGAATGACTATCTTTATACTAAATATTTTAGCCCAGGTTAGCTGATATTTGGCATCATAATGTTACTTAAGGCTGTCAAGAGGGAATCCTGAGAATATAAGTTTATTTTTCTAGATTTTCTCTTTTACTGGTTATGACACAGCAAAATATTCTAAAACTTGCAAAACAGGGAGATGTCGAAGCGATCGCATCTCTGATGAACCGCCACTTACACCCCAAAGGTATCGCTGCAAAGGTTACTTTCCAAGATGCTTGCTTGGAAGTAACGCTAAAATCTGCCGAAGTACCAAATCAGCAAATTTTAGTTGCATTTATCCGCAAAGGGTTAACGGCTTTAGGGGCTGCATCTATTGAAAGAGTCAAAGTTTTTGGACAACAAACAGATAAGGATTTTCCAGCTTGGAGTAAAGAGTTTGATTTGGGCATAGTGGAAGCTGAAACAGACGCAGTAGATAATGAACAGTCTTCCAGTAATCCTCAAATTCTAACTATTTGTATTAACTTCAGTGGTGATACTGCACAGGGAATAACAAACCAAGATTTTGAATTTATAGCTAATCAAATTAGCACTGATATTTTATCATCTTGTAATGACGTTTTTATCCAAAAAGTAAGTATTAGTAATGGTAGTTCAGTGATTACAAAGGAACGCTAGTATTTAATTTGGCTTACGCAGAGGCACAAAAAATAGTCTCAAAGCGGTATTTTTGTCATAAATATAATAAATTCAGGTATATTTTTAATATAAGGCTTCAAAGATTTGGAAAATGTTGCTTTTTCCTGTGAATAGGGAAACCTGAGATAGAAGATATTATCTTAGTTTTCTGATTTATTGGTTATGACACAGCCGACTCTTTTAGAACTTGCTAAACAGGGAGATGCACAAGCGATCGCATCTCTGATGAACCGTCAATTACAACCCAAGGGTATCACAGTAAAAGTAGCGCTCAAGGATGCTTGTTTACAGATAATGCTAGAATCCGCCCAAGTACCAAATCAGCAAGCCTTGGTTGCATTTATCCGTAAAGGTATAACTGGCTTAGGTGCTGCATCTATTGAGAGAGTTAAAGTTTATGGGCGACAAATAGGTGAGGAGTTTCCTGCTTGGAATCAAGAGTTTGAGTTAGTAGTACACGCTAGTTCAACACCGTCTCCTATCAATACTTATTCAACTTTATCCAATGACCAGAACCAACAGTTAGAGCCACCTGTAGTTACTCATAGAAATTTGCAATCGAAAATTGCGTCAGAAAACTTAAGAGATAATAATATATATTACGAAATTGAAGGCAGTAATGGTCAAATACGATTAACTCATAATCGTATAATTATTTCAAGGAAAGGAACAACCGCATTTATAACTCAAGGACTTAAAGGTGATAAGGAAATTCCTATTAGTCGAATTACAGCTATGCAATTTAAGCGTGCTGATGCTTTGACAAAAGGATACTTACAGTTTTCTATCCAGGGTGGGATTGAATCAAAAGGCGGAGTGTTCGCAGCTGTAAGTGATGAAAATACTGTTATGTTCAGCGAGTTAGAGCAACTTGAATTTGAGGAAATAAAGAGATATGTTAATAGTGTAATAGATACTGATCCTCTTGATTTTGATAAACTTAGATTTTTAGAGCTTAAAAAACTTAGAGAATTAAGATTTCAAGATCATAAGGAAGCAGCAGAAAAGGTAATAACCTCAGAGAAAATTTTCTGGAGCAAGAAAATAAAACCATTACTTATAGCTGTAATTGTATCTTTTGTTTTTGTTTCACTTGCACCAAATGGTTCTATCTTACACGCTTTTGCTGGAATTTCATTAATAATAAGCGGTGTTTTTGTCTGTATGGCTTGGATTAAAACTCAGTAAAAAAAACTAGATATTGTTTGCAAAGACAAGAGCGCACCTCAAAATTAAGGTAGAAAAGGCAGTGCGATCGCACCTCAAAGCTAAACTAGAAAAAGGAGTGCGATATTCTGACACTAATGAGGATAAATTATCATGCTTAATGGACTCAGGCAACAGGCGATCGTCAAAACTGGTGGGGTAGTAGAAATCTCTTCTCCAGAACTTCCAGCAGGTGCAACTGTCGAAGTAATTGTACTTCTGGAGTCACCCGCAAAGCATTCTGAAAAACCTCTAAGTAGCTTTATCGGTTCTTCTAAAGGCAGTTTTGCCACACCCAAAGAAGTGGATAAGTTTATTCGCCAAGAACGAGATGCATAAAAATTTTGGCATTCCTGAATTTGAATATCAACTATTCCAAAAACTTAGTTGAAAAAAGCTAAATATTCTATTTCTCTCTGCGTGAGCTTTTCATATATTTGATCGGTAACGCTAAAATTATAAATGCTATTCAAGGCGTAGACTTTTACCTCCATATCAACATCTGGATTTATCCTTTAGAAGGATATCCGGTTAATTCTCCCTAGCTAAAATTTTATAATAAAAGTAATAAAAGTAATTTCGCCCCCGAAGCCAATCATGACAGAAGGAAAAACGCGGCGTAATTTCCTAATTACTAGCATTGCTGTAACTGGAGGTATTGTGGCAACTAATGCTTTTGAGCAAAATACTACCAACACTGCAACACCGCCATCAACTATGCCAGAACGGGTACTGGGACGCACGGAAGTAAATCTGCCTATCTTCGGGTTTGGAGCAGGACAAATGCCACTATCCGGCGGCGAAGGAAAAAAGGGTGATGCGACAGCGATTGTTCAAAGAGCGCTGGAACTTGGCATTCGCTACTTTGATACAGCCGCTAGTTATGGGCCGAGTGAAGATTATTTAGGTAAAGTGCTACCACCCCATCGCTCAAAGCTGTTTCTAGCCAGCAAGACCGATCAAAGAGATCGGGATGGTGCATGGCGAGAATTGGAGCGATCGCTTAAACGTCTCAATACAGATTATCTCGATTTGTGGCAGTTGCATCACGTCTCTTTTTCGGAAGAACTCGACACCATCTTTAGTCCATCTGGTGCGATTAAAGCTTTAGAAGAAGCCATAGAACAAAAATTGGTGCGTTTTGCTGGGATCACCGGACATCACGACCCTGAAGTAATTGCCGAAGGGTTACGTCGTTATCCTTTTCACACTACACTCATACCTGTGAATGCTGCCGACAAACACCACCCACGTCCATTTATTCCAGTGGTTCTACCAGTTACTCAAGAAAAAAATGTCGGTGTAATTGCAATGAAAGTCCTGGCTTATGGTCGGCTGTTTAAATCAGGTGCGTTGACAGGTATGGAGGAAGCTTTAGGTTACACACTGTCTCAGCCTGGGGTTCATTGTTGCGTGATTGCAGCACAGACAGTTCCACAGTTAGAAAACAATGTCAAGATAGCGCGGGCTTTTGTACCCTTGAAGGAGCCAGAATTGACAGCGATCGCAGGGCGGGCTGCTAATGTCTGGGAAGATAGTACATTCTTCCGTGCTTGGACTTAGCCCGACTAAAAAATGTCCAAATCAAGCCGCAAACTATCAAATCAAGCCAAATTGTATGGTTTACATTGCCCAAATTCATTTTCCGATGGTCAATGGGGGTTTAACGATGACGAAGCCCAACTTTAGCAAAATGTCCCGACAAGAACTTAGAGCCTATATTTTAGCTCATCGTGAAGATGATGAAGCGATTGAAGCATTGATCCGCCGGGGAAATCCTAATAGTCCAACATATCCATTCCCTGAGACTAACGAGGATTTGAGGGCAATGGAAGAGATACTCAAGAAAAAACTGGGTAGTAGTGGAGAGGCTGTTTAATTAGTTGAAAGGTTTAACGATGGGTTTAGATAGTGAAATCTTGCAGATATTAAAACTGACTAATCACACTGATAATATTGTGCCGCTTGCGACATATTAAATTGTAATAGCTTCTCCTCTGGCAACTTGTATCCCAAACTCGGCTTAAAAGGCGAAATATTCAAACTGCGAATAATTTCTGACGCTACAGCCTTTGCTAGTAACGGTGGTACAGAGTTACCAACTTGTCGAAATCCATGCCATTTGGTTACATGAAATCTAAACCAATCGGGGTAAGAATGCAATCTCGCCGCTTCCCTGACGGTGATACAGCGCGGCGTAGATGGATGAATCGGTCTAGGAGATGTGAAAGAACCCCTATACTTATCCGTTCCGGCTCTTAAAGTATTACAGACACCACCAGGATGTAGCTTATGAAAGCGACTAATTTTTTCTCTCTCGCCTTGTTGAGTCTCCTGAAAACGTTTAACAGTTTCCGCAGAATGTTTGGTTCTTAAACTTGAAGAAAGTATTCGCAAATCATATTCTCGTTTGTAAGAATAATCATCATTTAGACATTTGATACCGCGAAGTACAAGAGCATAGTTACTAGGCTTTTCATAGTCTGCAACAACCCAATCTCTTGTTAGTAAGTCTGGATATTTTTCTATTTCAGGTAAATCTCCAATTGCATCCCATACTGTAGGACTCGATGGAATGTCAGATATATTTTTTGAATTTAAATTATTTGGTAATGCTTGTTTAGTAATCGGCTGAGGATATTTCGGTAACTCTACATCCTCCCTTGCACCTATAAGAAATAATCTCTCACGGGACTGTGGTACTCCGTAATTTGCAGCGTTGAGAATTTTATAATTTTCTTCTACTTTATAGCCGTGAATTCTAAACTCGCTAATTAATGTTTGGAGGATCTGTTTATGTTCACCAACCGTTATCCCCCGAACATTTTCCATCACAAAGAATTTTGGTTTTAGCTCAAAAACCAGTCGATGAAAGTGAAACACCAAAGAGTTTCGGGGATCATCAACAGCCCTTTTACCAATTAAGGAAAATCCTTGACATGGTGAGCCACAAATAACCACATCAATTTCGCGATCGCCAATCTCAGATCGATTCCTAATTTCTTCCCCGGTTGTATCCACAACACTTTTGCATAACACTGAGCAATAAGGGAAGTTAAACTCATGTGTTGCACAATGGATCGGGTCGATTTCCACAGACGCTAGCACATCAAAACCAGCTTGCTCAAAGCCAAGAGTCATACCGCCCGCACCAGCGAATAAGTCAACTGCGATCGCTCTTTGTTTTTTCATCTCATAAGCCATGACACCTCAATATATTTGGTCGCATTTGCAAAATTTCTTGAGCAGCGCGATCGCAAACCCCAACTTCTCCCAAACTTTGCCGCATTTCTTCATAATCTAGCAAAGTTTGCTCTCTGCGACTGGGATTGAGTAGCAGTTCCATCGCTGCTTGGGTAATATTTTCTGCTGTGGCTTGCTCTTGTAAAAATTCTGGCACAATCGGCTTCATCACGACTAAATTAGGTGGCGATGCGAAGGTTATTGAACCTTTGAGGATTTTACGAGCTATCCAAGCAGTCAAACGACTGAGGCGATAAACTACAACCTGTGGTACATTTAACAGAGCAAGTTCTAGATTTACAGTACCAGATTTGCTAATGGCTAAATCAGCTGCGGCAAAAACTTCCATTTGTTGACCTGATAGAACTGTAGCCCGTAAACCGTAACGCCCAATAGCCTCTTCAATTGGCTGTCTATAAACTTCCAGCGACAGTGGAATCCAGAAACGAACTTCAGGTAATTTAGCTTGAATAGTTTGGGCAGCTTGAAAAATAATTGGTAAAAGATATTTTAGTTCTTGGTGGCGAGAGGCGGGGAGGAGTGCGATCGCAATTTCTTCTGGAGCAATTCCCAGTGTTGCACGAGCTGCTTCCCTACTAGGAGCATCTTGCATTCGGTCAACCAAAGGATGTCCCACCCAACTAACATTTGCGCCTTTCTCGCGAAAGTAACGGGCTTCTTGTGGAAAGATTGCCAACAGCTTATCTGTAAAACCAACAATCCGGTTAGTTCTCCGCAAACTTATTGACCAAGCCCACTCTTGGGGAGCAATATAATACACCACTGGTACATCTGGCAGATGCTGTTTCATATAAGTCCCAATTTCCAGATTGGGAGTCATATAATCGATCAGCACTACCAAGTCAGGTGGATTTTGCTTTAAGGAAGCGATCGCCTGACGTTGCACCTGAAGAGTCGGTAAAATATAAGGCACTCCTTCTAGAATACCCATTGAGCCAATACTACTGGTATTTCCCAACAAAGTTGCCCCAGCCTCTACCATTTTTTCGCCACCCAGCGCCACAATCTCTAATTCCAACCCAATCGCCACAGCTTGACGCTTCAGCGCTGAAATTAGTAGCGATCCTTGTAAATCGCCAGATACTTCGCCAGTGCTGATAAATATCCGCATTTGATAATTAAAGTTAGGAGTTAGGAATTAAAAGTGAGGAATTAAAAGTGAAGAGTTAGGAATGAGGAGTGAAGAGTTAAAAAATTTAATTTATCAACTCATAACTCATAACTCCTAACTCCTAACTCCTAACTCACGATTCATCACTTGCGCCTTTTTTCCCTTTACTGGGAATCAAGCCACGTCTTCCAGGCATCTGAGAAAGTAGCAGGAAGCGTCGCAGATGCTGCAATTCTTCGCTATCCCCTAACAATTCCAACTGTTCCAAAGCATCCTTAAAAGATAAATCAGAACGGTAGAGAATGCGGAAGGCTTTTTTCAGCATTTGTAAATCTGCTGAGTCCATACCAGACCGTTTGAGTCCGACAAGATTGAGAGTTCGCACCCGTGCTGGATTTCCCTCCACCAGCATATATGGGGCCACATCCCGGTCAATACGTGCCATACCTCCCACCATTGCCTGTCTACCAATATGCACAAATTGATGGACACCTAAAACTCCACTGAGCCTAGCGCGTGACTCTATATGGACATGACCAGCTAACGCCACAGAGTTAGCAATCACTACTTGGTCTTCAATGACGCAGTTATGAGCCACATGGACATAAGCCATCAAAAGATTACCGTCACCAATTACCGTCGCTTCACCGGCACCGGTAGCGCGGTTAATGGTAACGTACTCACGAATTAAGTTGTTATCACCAATTTTGACCCAGGTTGGTTCTCCTACAAACTTCAGATCCTGGGGTTCCATGCCGATGGCTGCACCTGTAAAAATCTGATTTTGCGCCCCAATTTCACAAGGCCCCTCTAGCACTGCATGAGCGCCGATTATTGTTTCAGGGCCCACTTTGACATGCGCTCCAATCACAGCATAGGCACCGACTTGCACTGTATGGTGGAGTTCCGATTTCGGATGAATTACAGCAGTTGGATGAATTAGCGTTTTCAAGGGTGAATCTCCAGAACTGTCTTAATAATCCAGCGCCAGGCGGGGTTTTTGAGGCAGCGCGTTACTCTGATTAAGAGAGTTGTACCGACTACCGCCCCATTGAGGCGACTGGCGTTGTTGAGTGTGAAATATTTCAGTGAACGAAAGTGTCGGGCAAAACAAGTTAAGTGTGTTTGTGAGTGCGTCTCGTAGAGAGGGCGGCGAAAATCAAGAAATTATTCAGATGCTGTTGTGGATTTTTTTACTGTTATCCTGAAACAGGATTCAGTAGGGGCATTTCACGGCTATACCCATACCACGAAAGCAAACTTTTAGCTAACTAAAGAAAACATTAATTCCCCTTCACAAGCAAGTTGACCATCAACTTCGGCACGACCTTGCATCTTACCGAAACGACGTTGTTTTACCCATAACAGTTCCACTGTCATGACTAGTTGATCCCCCGGCACGACCTGGCGACGAAAGCGAACTTTATCGATACCAGCGAAGACGAACAGCCCGCCTTCTACCGAAGACATTTGAGTTAGCACAATGCCTCCAACTTGTGCCATTGATTCAACAATTAGCACCCCTGGCATCAGTGGACGTTCAGGGAAATGTCCTTGAAAATGGGGTTCGTTGATAGTGACATTTTTAACCCCAACAGCTTTTTTACCTGGCACGTAGTCAATTATTTTGTCTACAAGTAAAAATGGGTAGCGATGGGGTAGCAATTTTTGAATTTCTTCAGATGTGAAAGTTGTTTTAATCTCAGAACTAATTGTAATCTCATTTATACCCTGTGGTTCGGTAGATGTAGGTGTAGTCGTATCGATGCTATTCACTTCAGTGACGATTGACATTGGCCGTGTAGTTGATTTTTTATCTAAAAGTTGAGTAGGCAGGCGTATATCCAAAGCCTTAATGATCTTGGATGGAAACTTTAGATCGAATCTAAAATCCAAAATCTAAAATTTTCTGAGCCAGTTGAATGTGTAAATTATGACTGGCTTTATACGCTAAAAAATGAGCACGAGGAAAAGTTCCTAGTAAACTCAAATCTCCTACTAAATCCAAGATTTTATGACGGACTGGCTCATTTGCAAATCTCAACGGTGGATTTAGCCAGCCTTCTGGGCCACAAACGAGTGCATTATCCAAACTGCCACCTTTAATTAACCCTGTTTTTTGTAAGTGTTCAATTTGATGCAGTAACCCAAAAGTACGCGCAGGAGCAATTTCCGTAGCAAAGCTAGCAGAAGCTTCTCCTAGTTCAGCGGTTAGTGACCAACTATACCATTGATTACCAATGGCGGGCAGGTCAAAATCAATACCGTAACTAAAGCGGGTTTCTGGTGCTGGAAGGGCACATACAAAGGCATCCCCTTGATGGGCCCATATTGGTTCTGTAATAGCCAAGGGAACTTGGTTGTTAACGGGTTGTGAGACTAAGCCAACTTGGGCAATATTGGCTGTCCACACACTTGCTGAACCATCTAAAAGTGGAACTTCTGGGCCATCAATTTCAATCCGGGCATTATCCACGCCCAGACTCGAAAGTGCTGCCAATAAATGCTCTACCGTGCGAACATATACCTCACCCTTACCCAACTGAGTTGAGAGAACAGTGTGATTAACTGCTGCAACTTGGGCTGGAATGATCGGCAAATCCGGTAAATCCACCCGCACAAAGTAGCGTCCACTACCAGCCTCGGCTGGTAATATCCGCACCTGGGTATTCACACCGCTATGCAGTCCCACCCCTATTTGGGTAATTTGGGCTGCTAGAGTGTGCTGTCGCATAGCCGAAAAGTCAATATATTTCCTTTAGTATTGTTCATCGTCTGTTTTGGTAAAACCCTGATATTCCCTGAAAAATGTCATTAATCCCTTTATCGGAACAGTATTGAGGTAAATGCAACAATTAGCAAGCTAATCCAGAAAAGTTAATTGTCATTTGTCCTTTGTCAGTTGTCCTTCGTGATTCACTAATGACCAATGACCAATGACCAATGACCAATGACCAATGACTAATGACAAATTAAAATCTTTCGCCAATCCCGAAATTAATCCGGCTATCACCATCATCGTTGATACCGTAATCAATCCGAATTGGCCCCAGTGGAGACTGGACGCGAACGCCAAGACCATAACCATAGCCACTGCCATTTTTGTTCAACACTTCAGCAGCCCTAGTACTAGTTCCCAGGTCGCTGCCGAGATCAAAAAATAGTGCACCGCTGACTACTGAAAAAACTGGAAACCGATACTCAACTGATGCTTGCACATAAGAGCGTCCACTACCTAATGCTCCTTCTTCATAACCCCGAACGGAGTTGCTACCCCCAAGAGTAAAAGCTTCGTAGGGAGGCAAGTCACCGAGGATTGTTCCTGCTTGCAGGTTAAATGCTAAAGTTTGTGCCCCTTTGCTGAGGCTAATCAGCTTAATGGGTAAATATTGGCTGTAGCTACCCCGAAATCTGGTGAGAAGAATGTTTCCTAGTCCCACAGGTACTGATTGATCGACTCCAAAGCGGAGATAAGAACCACTAGTGGGTTGCAGGGGGTTATTACGGAGATCGCGCTGTGCCCCCACTTGCAACAGTAGTAAATCGTCTTGCCCGTTGCTAGAGAGGGTCAGCGGAATTTCATCACTGAGGCGGTTTCCAGTATCATCATCAAATACCGCTCCTGTTTTTCTCAGATTGCCATCACTATCACGGGCGGAAACTCGTTGATACTGTAAACCCGCTGAGGCAGTCCAGACAGAAGTTTTATAAGGATTGGCAGACAAGGGACGGGTAAAGGTAACACCGCCACCTAGACGGAGAATCCGGGGGCGATCCTGAGAATCGACATCAGTGGGATTACCTGGATTAAACGTCCTAATGTCTTCATCTTGACCATCGAAAATCAACGAAATAGAACTGCGACGGAAAATATTGGTTGTGTAGGAAGTCCGGTAAGGATCTCCTGCGATCCAGGGGTCAGTATACCGCACGTCAAACAGCAGTTCCCGTTCTCCTACCTGTATTTCTGTTCCCAGTTTTTGGTTCCTACCGTTCAGGTTTTGTTGTTGATAGCTAACTGTTCCAAAAAGTCCGCTAGCAGAACTAATCCCTGCCCCAGCCGCAATAGAACCGCTGCTGCGTTCAGCTACATTCACTACTACATCCACCTTGCTGGGGTCAGTACCAGGGTCAAGGGACACATTCACATCTTCAAACAGTCCCAGTCCATACACGCGCTGTAGGTCTTTTTGCACTGTGTTGCGATTGAATACTTGTCCTGGCTTCAACTCCACTTCTCGGGTAATGATGTACTCCTGTGTCCGTCCGCGAATTGGTTGTCCCTTTTCGTCTGTTTCCTGACCATCTTTATTGCGGAACCGGACTCTAATATTCTCTACTACCCCTTCTGCTACTTGTAAGGTAACAACTCCGCTTTCAGAGACTTGTGGCGCTCCAATCACGTTGGCTAGGACGTAACCTTGGTCTTGATACCGCTTGTTTAACTGCTTGATGCCCTCTTGCAAGTCACGCAAATTGAGAATTTTGCCATACTGCTCCCGAAAGACTTCATCCACAGTGTTAGCTGGTAGTACAGAAGCGACACCAGTGCCAGGATTGGCTTGCACTTCTACTTTACTGAGGACAGGGTTAGGCTGGACAACAAAGCTAACTCGCACTCCCAAGGGGGTATCTTCTGGCGCTGCTTGGACGTTGGAGAAGAAGCCAGTACCAAAGATGGCGTTAATATCTTCTTGCAGTTGGCTGCGGGTGGTTGTTTGTCCTGGTTGGGTACGAATTACTCTGTAAACTTGGCTTTCCAGTTCTGGTGATAGTTGGCCAGCCTGGGATCTAACTACTACTTCCGATACCAGTACGCGGGGATCATTGGCTTCTGGGGCTGTGCTGGGTTGAGTATTGCCCGGAGTTGTCGGTGGGTTAACATTCTGGGGGCTGGGAGTAGTGCCTGGGAGCGGATTAACATTTTGGGGGCTGGGAGTAGTGCCTGGGAATGGCGCAGGTGTTCTTTGTTGATTAGCTGGGGGGGGAATGTCTGGAGTAGCTGATGGTTCTGGAGTTGTGGGTAATAAAGGTTCCGTTGTCGGTGGATTGACATTTTCTGGAACTGGAGTGGTCTCAGGAGTTGGAGAAGGCGTTGGTTGTTGAATTTCTGGCGGTGGAATATCTGGAGCCGGAGATGGCTGTTGAGTAGGGCTGGGATTGATTTCAGGGGTTTGTGCAGTTGTTGGCGTTGTGGAGGTTGGCACAATTACCTTTGGGGTCGCGTAGGCGTAGCCCGCCGCAGGCATCGCTGCTGGGTTGGCAGGGTAAATTGCGACGACGCGGGATTGGGGACGCTCCGCCTCTATAACTCCTGTGGATTTAGGTCGAGATTCTAGACTTTTACTAGAGTGAACCTGACCAGTGTCCTTTTCTGGCTGCTGATTTGTTTCTAGTGTCAAAACTTCTGTTGTCTGTTTTGAACTGTTGGCGGTTTCTGCATTTGCACTCAATGAACCACCCAACGGGGCTGCAATTGCTACTGCTGCCAGCAATACGGGAGATAAACGCATTTTACTTATATTCCTCTTCACGACCACACACACACCATCACAAGGCAATAATGCCCTTATGCCAAAGGTAAAACTCAAAACATAATTTTTTTTCTTTTGCTTTTTTACTTTACAAGGCAAAAGGCAAAAGGCAAAAGTTAAATATAATTCCTTCTGACCTTTTGGTTTTTACCTGGTTAACTTATAGTTTCTACTGCTTTTAGCACTCTTTGTAAGACCTCCTGGTAGGCATGCTCTACATTTCCTAAGTCTCGGCGAAAGCGATCTTTGTCCATTACCCGGCGGTTTGAGTCCTTTTCTGCGGTATCCCACAAACGGCAGGTGTCGGGGCTAATTTCATCTGCCAAGAGCAACTGCTGTTGTGAGTCCAAACCAAACTCTAGTTTGAAGTCTACTAGGGTAATGCCACACCGCTGCCAAAAGTTATTGAGAAATTCATTGATTTTCAATGCTAGATGTGTAATTGCGTCTACTTGTTCCGCAGTCGCTAGTTCTAGGAGGTACAGGCGATCGCGTGTAAGCAAAGGATCTCCTAATTGATCGTTTTTGTAATAAAACTCAACCAAAGGCTGTTTCAGAATTGTACCCACTGGTAAACCTGTTTGCTGACACAAACTGCCAGCAGCAATATTTCTGATCACTACTTCTAAGGGTAAAATCTTTACTGCCCTCACCCGCATTTGATTTGGGGCAGGGCTATCGAGAAAGTGAGTCTTTATACCATAAGCCTCCAACTGTTTAAAAAGCTGGCTGGAAATGCTACAATTAATTTTTCCTTTACCTTCGATGCTGCCACGCTTTTGGGCGTTAAACGCCGTGGCATCGTCCTTAAAATCAGCCAACAAGACTTCTGGATCGTCTGTTGTATAAAGAATTTTTGCTTTGCCTTCGTATAACTTGGAATTAACAGACATGGTGGCAGGTAATGTTTTAGGCGATGGACAAAAGTTGTTTGTCCTTGGAGGCTTCACCATTTTATCTTTAGTTATTAACTATTAGCCATTGGTGACTATTTAAGAGGAAGGTGGTGCAGGGTAAAATAATTAATTACCAATGTCCAGACCAATTTTATCTGCGCGATCGCTGGTTAATAGCCAGTTACCAAATATTTAGAACTAAATCTCTAACTTTTAACAGAGGGCAATTTGCTTTCGTATCTAGTACCCTCACCTAAGTAGTTTTACTATCAGGATTTTAATTAGTTTTGAGAAAATAAGTTACCAAGACATACTGGTATGTCATAATAATTTGTATCTAAAGGTTTCAACTGAAGCTAATTACAATTTTAACTTCATAAATTAAGATGAGATAAATTGACAACCGTGAGGAAAATCAAATATTCTCTCTAGTTACGTTAGTGGAAATTTTTTTGTAATATTTACAACACCAAATATTGCAAGCTTTATTTTCTAGTCTCAAAATCTGAATCAACCAATTCCTATATCAACAATTGGAAAAGCAGTTGGATGATCTCATTTACCCCAATCTGACAAAAGTAAAGATTAAGCTAGCTAGTGATTCAGCTTCATAAACCCAAACATAAGGTGAATTGAATAAATGGAGAAAAAGATAGTGAACAAGGATGATTTTCTCTTCCCTCGTGGTCGCTACTACGGTCAAGTTAAGCCAGAAAACTTAGTTTTTAATGCAAATCTCCAGGAATTTGCTCAACGGGTAAGTTACATTTGCAACTTAGAAACAGGTGGAAAAGTGCCTCCAGGTGCAGCTTACGAACAAATAAAGGATCTGTGGAAACAGTTGAAACGCTCAAAAAAAGAGCTAGGAATTGGCGAAGATCCGTTTCAAGATGACCAGGGAGAGACTAAAGATTGAATGGGCCATTGGATATGAGGAACTGACAAATGACAAATGACAAATGACAAATGACCAATGACTACTTAGTAAGCATTGTCCAAATACCATCCCAGGACTCTGGAGGCGGCGTTTGT
Organism: Nostoc sp. JL31; assembly: GCF_017114965.1. Lineage (NCBI taxonomy): Bacteria > Bacillati > Cyanobacteriota > Cyanophyceae > Nostocales > Nostocaceae > Nostoc > Nostoc sp. JL31. The sequence continues at coordinate 159,178 of NZ_JABXKO010000034.1, read as the reverse complement.
TGGTAATTACGCGCACGCTCTAGGTGGATATCAACAGCTCGGTCTTGGGGTTGGATAGATTTGGCGGACTCAAAACAAGCGATCGCTTGTGAGAAGTTGCGCGATAAATAAGCAGCGCGTCCAGTATCATAATGAAATAAAAACTCTTGAGTGTTGGCATCTAACTCAGTAGTGCGATCGCCAATTAACTCGTAGATATTAACTGCCTGGTGTTTCCCTTTGACTCGAATTTTATCTAACTGGCGCACCCAAATGCGAGCGCTGCACAATTGGTAAGTAAATTCACTCAAAAGAATATCACAACCGTAATCTTTAGTTACCGCTTCCAAACGCGAACTTAAATTTACACCATCTCCAATGACGGTGTAATCCATCCGTTTGCGGGAACCAATATTACCCGAAACCACATCCCCTGAACTAATCCCAATGCCAATACGAATTTGTGGTTGCGCCTGGATAATTCGCCGTTGGTTAAATTCCTCTAAGCGGCGTCTCATATCTAACGCTGACTGCACAGCCCTCCAAGCATGATTTTCTGTCAATGGTAGCGGCGCACCAAATACCGCCATTAAGGCATCACCAATAAATTTATCAAGAGTGCCTTCGTGGTTAAAAACCGCCTCCACCATCGTTTCAAAATACTGATTGAGCAGCAATACCACCTCAGCTGCACCGAGATTTTCCGTAAGTGTTGTGTAGCCTCGGATATCAGAAAATAAGATAGTTACTTCCTTCCGTTCGCCTACCATTAAAGCATCTTCCCCCAGTGCCATAACTTGTTCAGCGACATGGGGCGTCAGGTAGCGGGACATGGTAGTTTTCATCCGTTTTTCCTGAGTAATGTCTTCTAAGACCACCAAACCACCGCGTACACTGCCTTCTGGGTTAGTCAGGGGATTAACAGTAAGATTGATATTGCGTTCTAATGTTTGTACCTCATTAGAAGTGAGAAACTCAGATTGGGGAGTCAGAGGTTGATTCCAGGGAATAAAAATATCGGGGTTAGTGCGATCGCGCAGTGCTAAAATTGGGTGCTGATTCCTAAGTCCTGTTAACGGATAGCTAGGGTTTAGCTCGTCCTGATTTTCACTTAGCGCTTGATAAAGTCCCAGCATCAAACTTTGCTCTGGCACATAATGTTTAGCTCCAGTTTTGAGACTATCTTCTAGTCGCATTTGGAGATTTTCAATTGGCACAACTTCCCAAACTAGGCGACCAATCAAATTTTGTTCCCACAAAATCTTGTTGTTTTTACTATTAGCGTCTCCTATTGGACAACCCAGCAACTCTAGGGCTGCATCATTAATCGTGACAATCTGTCCTGCCATATCTGTAGATATCACAGCATCTGACAGACTTTGTAAAATATCTTTTTGATACTGTTTTTCTAACAGCACATTTTCAAACAGCCGAGCATTTTCTAAGGCAATTCCTGCCTGATTATTAAAAGCCCGCATAAACTCTTCATCAGAAGCAGTAAAACTGTTTTGTTGCTTATTAATTAATTGTGTAACACCAATCAATTCATTTGCAGAATTAAATACTGGTAAACATAGGATATTGCGAGTTATATAACCAGTTGTTTTATCTATAGTTGGGTCAAAGCGGGGGTCTTTATAAGCATCAGAAATATTTAAGGCTTCACCAGTGGAAGCTACATAGCCAGCAATGCCACGGTTAGCGGGAATGCGAATTTCTATCAAGTTTGTGCCATCTGCTGCCACTGCAACTTTCGTCGAGAGTTCGTTTAGCTCTTTACGATATAAAAACAGTGTGCTGCGGTCTGCTTGCATTAAAATTCGAGCTTGTTCCATGACTATCTGCAAAGTTGCTTCTAAATCTAAACTTTGCCCCAGTGTCTGAGTTGCCCGCAACAAAGCTGTTGCACCTCTTTGATTACGAGCCGCTACATAAAAAGATTGGCAGCTTTCCAGGATAATCCCAATCGAAGCCGCAAAGTCTCGAAAACGTTCTTCATCATCATGATTAAACGGAACATTGCCGGTTTTATTAGCTAGTTGCACTACCGCTACAGTCTGGTTTTTGCTACTGATAACGGGCATACATAAAATATTACGGATTTTGTAGCCCATTTGTTTTTCAAGTTCTGGGCTAAATAGGGGGTGAGTATAAGTTTCAGATATATTGAGATATTGACCTGTACTAGCAACATGGCCAGGGATACCTACTGTAATGGGAGTACGAATTTCTAAGAATTTTTGGGTATTATCTTGAGGAACTTTTGACCACAGTTGACCTTTGTCATAGTCAACTAAAAAAATGGCTGTATGTTCTGCTTGGAGAATTTGACCAATTTTGAGGGTGATAGCTTCTAATACTTTCTCCAACATAGTTTCTAGAGCTTCATTATTGATCAGTTCAATAGCTCTCAGAAATTGCTGGAACTCAGCAGTTATAAAGTCGAGTAAGCAAACAAATTCATTAACAGATAAGTCTTTGACGCGACGCAGTAGGGCGTGAGCACGATTAACTTGAGTCAGTTCAGTTAATGTAGCCAAGACGCTGCCAGAGTTGGGGAGTGTCACGTCGCTTCGCTCCGAATTAAAAATTCAAAATTCAAAATTAATAATCCCCATAAATAAATGGGCTTGTATCATGAGTCTGTTTCGGTCATGAGAATTTTAGATTTTGGGCATAGGGCATGGTTATTAATTCTTCTTCCCCTGCTCCCCCTGCCTCCCCTGCTACCTCATCTCCCCACTCCCTACCTCTTATTTTGCCAACTGTTCAGAAAATATAACCTTTTGATAGTAATCTTGTAGCTGCCTGGTCGCAGCTGCCCAACCCCAACTTTCTGCTTCTTGGCGGGCATTTTGACGGATGATGTCTCTTTGTTGTTTTTGTTCTAAGAGTCGAATAGTAGCAGCTAACGCTCCTTGAACATCTGCTGTTGGCTCAAAAAGATATCCATTTACCCCATCTGTGACAATATCAGGAATTCCGCCGGAACGGGCTGCTACCACGGGACAGCCAGCAGCCATCGCTTCTAGTAGCACTAAGCCTAGTGTTTCTGTGCGGGAAGGAAAGATGAAGGCATCAGCACTCGCAAATGCAGAACCTAACTCTTGCCCCATAAGATAGCCAACAAAATAAGTATTTGTGCCAGCAAAGTGTTTTTGCAATGCTTGACGGTGCGGCCCGTCTCCAACCAATGCCAACCGCGCTTGGGGAATTGCTTCTAAAATTGGTTTGATGCGCTCAATTTCTTTTTCAGCGGAAAGTCGCCCCACGTAAAGTAGCAATGGGCTTTCTGGATGATTTTGCGATAAGCGCGATCGCATCTCTACACTAGCTAAATCGGGGTGAAATAATTCTGTATCTACCCCACGCTGCCATAAATCTACACGTTCAATACCGTGTGCTGTCAGTTCCTCTATCATTGCTGTGGAGGTACACAGATTTAAAGCTGCTTGATTATGAGCGCCTTTGAGCAGTTCCCAAAGAAAACCTTCCAGCATCCCTAAGCCGTAATGCTGGAGATATTGGGGTAAATGGGTATGATAAGAGGCCACCAAGGGGATTTTGAGGATTTTGCTATAAAATATACCAGACAAACCCAAAACGGCTGGATTCACGACATGAATAATATCAGGCTTAAACTCTTCTAAAGCGTACCCAATAGCTGGGCGGGGAAGTGCCATTTTCAATTCTGGATACAATGGCAGAGGAAAGCCAGTAACGCCGTAAACTTTAGCGCCTTTGTGTTCTGTAATGCCTCCATCGGGGGCAATGACCAACACTTGATTACCACTGCGCTGTAAATGGTCAACAGTGTGACGCAGGCGCGTTACAATGCCGTCAACCTTGGGTAAAAAGGTTTCGGTAAATAGAGCAATTCTCATAAAAAACTATTCAGTCCAGGCAGATAATCTCAGCTTAAGAGTGCATTTTGCTATTAAACACAGAGTAAACTGTCTCGCGTCCTGTAATCAATTCTGCACAATTAAAATAACTGTAGTAAACAGTAAACAGTAAATTTAGTAGTAGCTGGAAGATACGCCTGATAAATAATAAATAGTTGGTCGTCATATTGTGCTAAAATACGACGACCATTTTTAGACCCACGATTTACTGGGGTTTACCTTAATTTCTGTGCCAAGAGACTTTAGGCAGAATTTGTTTGTGATCGACTCGCGTCTGATACTTGATGGCAAAGTTTAACAGAGAATCGAGGAGAGAATCAGAGAGCAGATGAGGCTGCAAACCTAAATCAAGCAATTTTGTATTTTTAGCATTGAAGTAATGTTCTTCTTTTTCAACTCTGGGATTATCTAAATGATTGATTTCTACGTTCAATCCGATAGCGTTACCAGCTTTTTTCACCATCAATGCCAAGTCACCGACGCTAAATTGTTCGGTAAATTGGTTAAATACGCGGAATTCACCAGCTTCGGCAGGGTTAGCGATCGCTAATTCCACACATCTGACTGTATCCCGAATATCCAAAAATCCGCGAGTTTGTCCACCTTTACCGTAGACAGTTAACGGATGTCCAATAGCTGCTTGAATACAAAAGCGGTTTAGTGCAGTACCAAACACACCATCGTAATCCAGCCGATTAATCAATAGTTCGTCTATCCCCGTTTCTTCGGTTAAAACGCCATAAACTACACCTTGATTTAAATCCGTTGCCCGCAATCCCCAAATCCGGCAAGCAAAGTGGATGTTATGACTATCATGGACTTTGCTTAAATGGTACATCGAACCGGGCTGCTTGGGATAAGGTAGGGTATCCTTGCGTCCATTGTGTTCAATGGTGATATACCCTTCTTCTATATCTATGTTGGGTGTACCGTATTCACCCATCGTCCCCAGCTTCACCAAATGACAGTCGGGGAAATCTTCCCGCATGGCGTACAGCAAGTTCAACGTCCCAACTACATTATTGACCTGGGTAACAACTGCATGTTCTCGGTCAATCATGGAAAATGGGGCCGAACGCTGTTCACCAAAATGCACCAGGGCATTTGGCTGAAATTGCTGTAATGTTTTATGGAGAAACTCGTAATTCGTAATATCGCCGATGAACAAGTCGATCGATTTACCCGTCAAATCTTGCCAGCGCTGGAGACGTTGTTGAATTAGTGCGATCGGAGTGAGAGTTTCGACACCAAGTTCATTATCCCAATGCCGCCGCACCAAACTATCTAAAATTCCAACTTCATAACCTCGATTGGAAAGGTAAAGAGCAGTTGCCCAACCGCAATATCCATCACCACCAATAACCAGGACTTTCATCTTCACCAGTTTTTACTCGCTGATAGCTAAATCTATCAGGTTTCTGTCCCCTCTCAATCATCATTCTGAGAGAGATGTGGATTTAGAGAGCAGCGAACAAGGGAAAATGGGGAAAATGCAGGGAATTCTCCTGACTCAGGACTTCGGAATGCGATACTGCTGGGCAATGTAATAAAACAAACGATAGTAATCTTGAAAATCTTGGCTCTTGCTTTGTCCCTGCCAATAGTATTTCACTGGACTCTGAGTTACTATAAGTCTCATTGAACCTCCTCGTTGATCTACTTTTACAACCAGCACCCCAGATACTCCTTGGGCGGTCTGAAAGTTGGATTTAATCTTTTTCACTGACTCTCGATCGTTTGGTAGCTGCTGACTTGCCCACCCCCGAATTTGCACGGAGTTATTTTGTGGTGAAATAAACGCAATTCCATCACCATTTTCTGAGGCTGCTAAAGAAGTCCAGTTACTCGGATATGGAAATTCAAAGCCATAACGGGAGTTGCTATAAGTTTTCCAGGCGATCGCTCCGGCGTTAAAATCATTTGCAGTACAACCCCACAGCATGATTAACAGGGCAATGACTCCGCTAACGCTGGCGGCAAACCGATAAATTCTTCGCCCCAAACTACAGATTTTATTAGCAGTAGCCATTTACATCACACATTTCGCCAAAGTTACTGATTTTATAGAAATACCAGAAACTCTGATATTGCACTATTCTCAATCAGCTAACTAGTAGTCTGCCACATCAATTTTAAGAGATTCGTAGTGAGCGATTTATCGCTAAATTTCAAGGGCTAGAGCCACTAATGATCAAGTACAACCCATCAAATGTGATGATGCCAGCAAACCGAAATGTAAATAAATGTAACGAAATAGACGTTAAAACGTTTTACTGTCTTGACAACCAATAAAAGAACAGATAACTTGATATACATACCCGGGTAAGACCGTTAAAGAGTTATATGCAAACGCAAACTAAGCAAAAGGTCACTTTGTATTTATCGCCAGAGTTGCACAGAAAACTGAAAATTCGTTCAGCAGTTGATTCCGAGCCAATGTCAGAACTTGCCGAACGTGCCCTTGGTTTTTACCTATCTAATCAAGAGTTAGTTGACGAGTTAGAAGATTCTACTTATGGGCGGACTCATAGAGTTTATTCATGCCCAACTTGTGATAGCTCGCTAGTCTTACGTGATGGGGAACTGGTTACTTTAGGCAATCAACCAGGAGTGGTTGGTCAAGAGCATCTTTCTCTAGATGAGATGGATGAAAATGAAACCAATCCCAAGGGTGAGGAAGAGTTAGTTCCTTGCTAAATAGATATTTATGATTCGGTTTTCTTTACCAGAAGCAATGTCTCTACTGTCTCTATAAGGTCTCAAGTAGGTCGAAGTATGAACGAAGAGCTCAAGATCCTAATTCAAGCTCAATACCCTTTAATCTACCTTGTGACCTCCGAGGAAGAGCGGGCCGAGCAAGCAATTTCCACAATCGCCCAGTTATTAAAGCCCCAGCGTCGAGTATTTGTTTGGACAGTAACACACGGGATTGTTGAGTATGGTCAACCCCGGAATGTCACCCAACATAATACCGTGTCTCCAGAGGCGGCGATTGAGTGGATCATCCGGCAGAAAGAACCAAGTATATTTATTCTTAAAGATTTACACCCCTTTATAGATGCGCCTGCAACTAACCGATCATTGCGTGATGCGATCGCTAGTTTCAAAGGTATGCAAAAGAACATCATTTTGATGTCTCCGATGCAGCAAGTACCTATAGAACTGGAAAAAGAAGTTGTTGTTCTCGACTTTACATTGCCAGATATGGCTGAGTTGAATAAAGTTTTAACTCACCATATAGAGCAAAATCGTGGTCGGCGACTGACAACAGAAGCCAGAGAAAAACTTCTCAGAGCTGCTTTGGGTCTAACTAAAGATGAAGCTGAGAAAGTCTACCGTAAGGCACAGGTAACTAAAGAGCGTTTGACGGAAGATGAAGTAGACATCGTTTTATCTGAGAAAAAGCAACTAATTCGGCGCAATGGCATCTTAGAATACATTGAAGAAGATGAAACTATTGATGCTGTAGGTGGCTTAGAAGAGTTAAAAAGATGGCTCAAGCAGCGCTCTAACGCTTTTACAGAAAGAGCGAGAGAGTATGGTTTGCCTCAACCAAAGGGAATGTTAATTTTAGGAGTTCCCGGTTGCGGTAAGTCATTAATTGCCAAAACTACTTCCCGACTGTGGGGTTTACCACTGTTGCGGTTAGATATGGGGCGAGTCTACGACGGCTCAATGGTGGGACGAAGTGAAGCAAACTTGCGAAACGCCCTGAAAACAGCAGAATCTATTTCTCCAGCGATATTGTTTATCGATGAATTAGATAAATCCTTTGCTGGTAGTGGAGGTTCATCTGATTCTGATGGGGGGACTTCAAGTAGAATCTTCGGCTCTTTCCTCACATGGATGCAAGATAAGAAGTCACCAGTGTTCGTGATGGCAACTGCCAACCGAGTAGAACGTTTACCTGGCGAATTCTTGAGGAAAGGACGCTTTGATGAAATTTTCTTTGTCGATCTGCCAACACCAGAAGAACGGCAAGATATTTTCAATATTCATCTGACCAAGCGCCGTGAAGACATCTCTCGATTCGATCTTGAGCAATTAGCCAAGATGTCTGATGGCTTTTCTGGGGCAGAAGTTGAGCAAGCGATCGTTGCGGCAATGTATGAAGCTTTTGCCCAAGATCGGGAGTTCACCCAACTAGATATTATTGCTGCACTGAAGGCAACATTGCCGCTGTCTCGAACGATGCAAGAACAAGTAACGGCTCTGAGAGATTGGGCCAGACAGCGCGCACGCCCCGCAGCATCCTCCGTAGCTGAATATCAGCGAATGGAGTTTTAAAAGCTTTCCTCTGCCATCCCAGGGGGAAAGGCTAGCTGAAAATGCTAGCAGTTATAAGAAAAGCCGCATCCTGTTAAGCGCGGCTTCGCCCAAAACAAACCGTTGTCGTTTTTCTCAATCTTCTCATTGGAGGAAACCCAAATGTCTCACTTTAGCACCCTGCGTACCAAAATCACCGATGCCGAAATCCTCAAGGCTTCCTTGCGCGACCTCGGTATCAGCGTAAAGACTGAAGCTGATGTCCGTGGTTATAACGGTCAGCGTGTCCGTTCTGACATCGTTGCCGTGTTGGAAGGCGAATATGACCTCGGCTGGTCTCGCAATGGCGATGGTTCTTTTGACCTAATCGCTGACTTGTGGGGCGTTGCTAAGAAGCACAACCAAACCGAGTTGATCAACTCAATCAACCAAAAGTATGCCGTTAACAAAACTTTGGCTGAAGTAAAACAGCGCGGTCTGCAAAACGCCAATGTGAAGTTGGTATTGCAATAACAATTTCTCTGCGCGTTCCCAAAGCTGCACGGGTTAACCATATAAATAGCGGTTAGCCCGCTTTTTTATCGGGACTGAGATGTATTTCTCAGTCCCGATTTTTAATGGTTTATGTCATCACGGAAACACAAATATATAGGCTAGAGTAAATTGAATTCGCCTAAACGCAGCAATTCCTTGACAAAGGGGGAGCGCTCACAATTAGTAAATCCTAGTTTTAAATAGCTTCTTCTAAATTCATCAAATCCTGGTCTGTTGTTGAGGATGATATAAGGGTTGATAAATACTTTGGATCTTGCCCCATAAACAACATAATTGTAACCGGGGCAGTCAGACTGATCTTCTTCATAAGGTATGAAACGACTTACAAGAAGATAAATTCTATCATTGCTTTAGGAAGTAAGTTTAGATAGATTGGGATAATTTGCCATCTCATAATCTTCGTAATACCCAGATGCTATCAAAAATATGGGTCGCTTTTCTTCGATAGCTCTAGTCAGTAAAGATAATTTACTTGTGTTTATTGCCAATTCGTCCTCATCTTGAGCATCAAAGTGTAAACAGTAGCCTTCTTCTCTAACTTTATGGATTTGAATATAAATCGGGCCATGTGATGTTCTAAATCTTGGTTGATTTGGTAAGGGTGTGTAATTGAGAGGTGGCTTATAGTAATCTATGCTTCTCTAACCTAATTAAAGCGGCTTCCAAGTTTGAGATTTTAGTTAATAAATTCTTTGGTAAAATCTGGTAGCGTATAACGGGGTTATCGATACTCTCAAACTGTATCTGACGATGATGATTAATGTGGCGTTTTTTCAAATTGCGTGAAAGACCGATATACATAACTGGGCATTTATAATTACCCACGTAATAAATGCCAGGCACGGATGGCAGTTCTCTCCGATGAATATAGGATAAAATTGACATATCTTTATAGTTTAGATTTAACTTCATAACTTTTTATTTCCACTTAGTGATATAAAGGTTGCTTACTAAGTTAGTTTGCCCAAAATGTATTAGTCTGTGAGCGCTACAAATAAATATCTAATGAAGTTAAAATTACGCTCTTCAGTTTCTGTTCCCCTAAGACACATAATTTAATTAATAATTACAAGTGAAAATAGAGAGGAGAGGAGTATTTACAGGAGCTATGAGTACCAAAATCATCATTACCCTGCCAGACGATATTTACCAACGTGCAGAACGCTTTGCCCGGTTGGCAAATCGTGATGTTGCCAGCATTTTAGTAGATACCATTCAACTTTCAATTCCGCCTGTCAGTGGCGAGATTACCGACCTTGAGCCTGTCTCTGTCCTTTCTGATGAACAAGTCCTGGTGCTGACTGAACTGCAAATGGAATCGGAACAGGATGCTCGGTTAAGCGAACTGCTCGATCGCCAACAATCAGGGACTCTTACTAAAAACGATCGCTCAGAGTTACAAACCCTAATGCAAGTCTATCAAGAAGGACTTTTAAGAAAAGCCACTGCGTTAAGCGAAGCTGTCAAACGTGGGTTGATGGAAGCGAATTGGTAAAATTTATTTCTACAGAAGCGGTGCGACGAGGAACTAGGTAAATTAAAAAAGGCTGTTTTGAAGCATTAGCTAATGCTAAAACTTCGCGTAAGTTTTCGCTATGAGCAATTATTCCATTTGCATTGTAAGCTATATATTGATTTTTATATAAATCTAATAATATCTGGCGGTTACGATTTAACCACTTGAGTATTTCATCTGTTTCTCTTTTAGAGTGAGTTGTGTTCATATATTTAATGTTGTCCGTGGATATAGAATATCTCTGGCACTATTTTAATTGTCTGCTGCAAGATGTGAGTTACCAAACCTGACTTAAATCTAAATCTAAAATAAACTCACCACTAGAATTAAAACCCTTCACCTGTATCAATTTGCTTGTTGCTGGTAATGTCCGATCGCATCCCAGAAGATCCACTTTTGCACCTATAGCTTAGACTTAAAAAAAAGCTTAGTATCGATGAATCAAAGTGTAAGTGGTACTCCCAGCCTGGAAGAACACACTCATCAAAATCCTGTTGCTACGAAACAACAGCTATTTAGGAAGCAACTAATTGTCCTTGTCTTGGAAATGCTTCTGGCATTACCTCTAGGTTTACTCCTCGCAAAGTTCCACATTGGCAGGATTGCCTGGATATTTGGCGGGATTGCAGCTGGTACAGTGATTCTCCAAGGGTGTCGAATTTTTTATCAATATTTTCCCCAACCTAACCGCACTGCTAGAAAAGTGGGAATGGCACTTGTCGGCTTAAGTGTCGGCGCTTCCAATGCCAATGCTAATCTAGCTAGTATTGCTTCCGGTATTCCTATATTTATTTTTCTTACCTTGTTTTTGCTGCTGAGTGGAAGCTGTATCGGTTACATTTACTCCCGCGTTAGCAAAACCAACCTATTTACAGCAATGCTGGCTACAGTTCCTGGTGGTGTAGGAATTATGGCTGCGATCGCAGCCGATTACAATAAAAATGTTAGCTTGGTTGCCCTAGTACAGGCGATTCGCGTCACCTCTGTAGTTGTTCTAATTCCCTTCATTGCTAGAACATCATCTGGTAATTACTATCCACAAACAGTCCCAATCAACGCTGCTTGGCTCAATCTCGATCCATCTCAACTAGAATTACTCTTGTTAGTACTCCTAATCACTGCATTAGTAGTTTATCCAGCTATATTATTTAAAATTCCCGCCGGCGATTTCTTTGGTGCATTGTTGATTGGTATCGGGTTTAATCCTTTGCTACATTGGCTGCCTTTTGTGGGTGATATTAGCTTTAGTCCGCCGCCAATAATAAACTTATTGGGTCAAATGCTCCTGGGAATTACTATTGGTGAATATTGGGGAGATAAACCCGACTTTAAAAAGCGGACTGTCGGCTATGCTTTGATGTCTGTAGGGATGACTCTCGTAGCCGGAGCGATCGCTGCTATACTTGCGATGCAATTAACCTCTTGGGACTGGTTAACCTGTCTCTTAGTCACAGCACCAGGTGGATCAGCAGAAATGATTCTGGTTTCCCTGACTTTGAATCATAATGTTGAAATTGTCACAACTGGTCATTTAGTGCGACTAATTGCGATTAATAGTTCTCTGCCTCTTTGGGTATTTCTGTTTCGCCGTCTGGATGAGCAGGTTTCTGAACCAGTTTAATTGATAAAGGCATGGGGGATTGGGCAAAAGAGTAGAGTTTTTATGCTTGTTCACGAGTATCAAAGACTCATTAATGGAGTTTAAAGACTCGTCGGCGAGTATCAAAGACTCATTCACGAGTATCAAAGACTCATTAATGGAGTTTAAAGACTCGTCGGCGAGTATCAAAGACTCATTCACGAGTATCAAAGACTCATTAATGGAGTTTAAAGACTCGTCGGCGAGTATCAAAGACTCATTCACGAGTATTAAAGACTCATCAGCGAGTATCAAGGGACTTGCAAAAATAAATTATCCCAAATTATTTCTAAATTAGTAGGGGCACAAGGCCTTGCGCCCCTACGATGGGGTATTTTTTTAACTGGAAGTCCCCAAAGACTCATTGTTGTATTCCAAAATATATTTATTTTATCCCTCCCCTACCTTTTAACTTCTAAAGATGCAACTTGAATGCTGGTTAGCTTATCCTTTTGTTATCCAAATACTAAGGATGCTTTAGATGGTTGCCCAAATTCAAGAACTTGAAGCGCAGCACTGGGTTAAAACTCGTTCTTCCCTTGACCCTACTGAATCCACTTTCCTGATTTGGAAAGGTAAAATTTACGCCTTTATCCCCGGTGAGAAAAGACAACTCTTGTTTAAGATGCTGGGATTAAGCGTTAGCCGATGTATTCCCACAGCAGAAGGTAGTTGGGATTTTACTTCTAGGGAACTAACTTACTACCTCAACCCAAAAACAGATGAGGTTTTACCCAAATGGGAGAATCCTTGGACAGGCGAGACAGTTCCGGTGATTCACGTTGCCAATAATCCTGTACAGGGAAAGTTTGAGGGAAATTTCCCCGCACAAGTAGACAGTGACAGCACAACCTTCGTTTTTGATATATTTCCTTATTACCCCAATCCCCTAGCAGACGATCGCAAATTTGCCGAATACAGCCCTAATCCAATTTATCAGGCAGCGGAATTGTTTAAATTAACAGTGCCAACCGCAGATTTATTCAACCCAGCACTTCCCTCTGTTTCTGAACTCAAACTAAGTTGGGATCGGATTGGTCAATGGCTTCCCTGGATGAAAATGGGCGATCGCCCTGGTCAACTGATCTACAGTGCTGTTGGTAGCAAAGTCAATGGTTTAACAGAACTGCCCCCCGTGCTACAAGACGAAATTAATAACCGTATTCCTCTATATAAACAAGCCCCAAAAGCATTGATAGATGGGGAAGATATGACTTCCTGGTTGTACTTCCAAAAGCACTTTCAAGCTTATTTAGCTGGTGAAATCTTCCCACTTCCGCAAGCAGAAGAGTTCTGAGTGATGAGTGCTGTTAGCGGATAGCTAGGGTTTAGCCCGTGCTGAGTTGGGAGTTGGGAGACAGTATTTATCGTAAATCAAAGGGTTTAAGACCCCTACCTCTACAGGTAGCGCCAGTTTCAGTCGGGGTTTAAATCCCCGTCTGAAAATGTCTTTAATTTTGAATTTTGAATTCTTAATCTCCCCTCTACCCAATACCTTCCAATTCACTCTTGACCTGAACAATCAAATAGATGTAAACCTAACCGTTGGGAAAGTTCTTCACAAACCTTTACCCCCCGCACACTATTACCACGCATATCCAACAACGGTGAAAAAACTCCAATGCCCATTTTATTGGGTACAACGGCGATAATCCCACCACAAATCCCACTTTTCGCCGGAATCCCAATTTTATAAGCCCACTCACCTGCAAAGTTGTACATTCCACAGGTATACATAACACTTAAAATATCTTTGATGTAACGCTTATCTACCGCCCGTTCTTTGGTGATGGGGTTAATACCTCTGTTCGCAAGGGTAGCCGCCATCACTGCTAAGTCTTGACAATTCACCATCACAGCACACTGCTGAAAATAAAGATCCAGCGCCTCTTCGATGTTTCGGTCAATCATGCCAAAGTTAAGCATCAAATGCGCCATTGCGCGGTTACGATGCCCTGTACTGCGTTCTGAGGTAAAAACTGAAATGTCAACGAATACGTCACGGCCAATATATCGCCGGAACATATCTAGCATCCGATTGAGGCGTTCGGTAGGGCCGGAACCTTTGATTAAGCTAGTGGTGGCGATCGCTCCAGCGTTTACCATTGGATTATAAGGTCGCTTCGATTGCTCATCCAAAACAATCGCGTTGAATGCATCCCCCGTCGGTTCAACGCCAACTCTAGTTAAAACATAATCCAGTCCATGATCTTCTAAAGCAAGTCCATAAGCAAACACCTTGGAAATTGACTGAATGGTAAAAAGTTGCTCGTAGTCCCCAACTTTGTAAACCTGACCATCTACTGTCACAATGCAAATGCTGAACAAATCTGGGTTTGCCTTTGCCAGTTCGGGAATGTATTTCGCTACTGCACCCTCTTGCAAAGACTTGTACTGGGAATGCAACTCGTTGAGAAAAGCTTTTAATGGCGATGGTTCTATTTCTAAATCTCCTGAATGTATTTGGTTTGTCATTAGGCTGATAGCATTTCCCAAAATACCTACTATATATAGAAGAGGTGCAGGTGTACATCCCTACTGTTACAAAGATTTTGTCAAAAATAGCTTGATATAAAAGATCATACTTGAGCAATTACTGAGGATAGACAATATAGGCTGTCATTTTTAGTACACGCAACATCTGTTATCCGTGCGATCGCAAAGTTTTCTTAATTTTTAAGTCATTAATCCTGAAAAATATTAATTTGAGTATTGTCCTTTTTTTTATACTCAGCAATACGGTATTAGATGGTGATATTTATCACTAATATCAGTTTAGTCATAGAGAACAAAAGTAATGATTGATGTAAGTAGAAAAAACTTTGAAAAAAGATATTAAACTCAAACTAATTTGCATAATTATTTAAGATGTAACTCATATCACCACTTATTCATAGTTAAATCTAAATATTTCATTAAATAAATGATTTTAAGCATTTATGCCGATGCTATTTAATTAAAGTTATATTAATTTCTTATAGGGAATAGCCCTATAAGATGTGACATAGAATACACGGGTAGTAGCGAGCCTTTAGAACTGATGTAAATAGGGTATCGCCAGTTTAATGTGAAATAAGCGTAAATTTTTTTGAAGAAATTTTTGACTTAAGGAAAAAAGCGTTACATAGCTAAAGTCCGCTTTTGAGAAAGGTTTCGCCCTTCAAATTGGAATTGAAATTTGAGAAAGTGGCAGATAGTTACGCTAAAACCCTGATCCCCAAGCCAAAAGGTTCGTGCTAGTCTGTTGCAGTTATAAAGAACAAAGTGAAAACGGAACAAGTTCGAGTTTTTCAAAAGGGAAATCACTTTCATTAGTGGTAAATCCCGCGAGTTATAAAACTTTAAGTTCTACAGTCGCTTTCAAAAACGGACGCATGAATCAAAGACATTTGTGGACTATTGTTGCCCTGTTTCTCACTGTTTTGGGAATACCCTCAGTCGGTTGCACTCAAACCACCAAGGGAAATGCGCTAGCATCCCAAAAATCACCTGCCCCTGACGTGGTTAAGGTGGGAGAGTACCAATCCAGAGCAGGGAAACAAACCTTGGATGCTGTGATTACAGAAATTCATCCTCACAACATTAGAGGACGTAAGGCGGCAACCCTTTTTATCAAAAATATACCTGTTCTCACCTTTTTGAGTTCTGTATCAAATACGAATCTTGAGACTAAAAAAGTTGGTGCAATTGGCAATACTGGGGGCGTACAAGGGTACGCCCTTATTGCTAGCAATTCATCAAATGCATTAAATACTGGCAACATAACAGATGCGAGTAACCAGATTAGCTCCGCTGACAATGACCCGGTTCAGATAGCTGGTGTAATCGCAGCTAAGATCAACCAGTTGAATCGGGAAAACGTGGACGGGAGTAAGATTACCGTTAGTTGGAAAGCAGGGGAAAAATCTACTGCCAATCAAGCGCAAAACAAAAGCGTCCCTGTCCAACAAAATGGCGATCGCTATGTAATTAAAATTAATGGCGAAGAGTTGGTCGAAATCAGCGAAGGTACGCGATTAGCAGGTAGTACCAACGATCTAGCGCAAGATGCATTGCAAGCAACCAATCGCTTGCGGAGACTACTAGGCAATGCATCTCCCCTAAAAGAGATTGCGAATTTACCAGTCCGTCAACAAATATCAATACCAAAGCTACCCCAACAGATTGCCGTCGGAGTAGTGCGAGCCACCTTGAGAGGCATGGCTTCTTATTACGGCTATGACGGTTCTGGTAATCGCACTGCTAGCGGTCAGAGATTTAATCCAGAAGAAATGACTGCCGCCCATCGCAGCTTACCCTTTGGTACGCAAGTGCGTGTAACCAACACCCGCAACGGTCGTTCTGTAGTGTTGCGGATTAATGACCGAGGCCCATACATTCGAGGTCGAATCATTGACGTGTCTGCTGGCGCGGCTCGAATTTTGGGGATGATGGGCAGTGGTGTTGCACCAGTACATATTGAAGTCTTGGGGAAATAATCGAGTAGATTACAGATTACAGGTTACAGGGAAAAGATTATTCCCTATCACCTGTCACCTATAACCTTTCCCCTAAACCCAATCTCAGTTCCGTATCACTTAATTCCCCTAGTTCAATCAACTCTTCCCTCTATTTCAGATATAAACTAACGGGGGAGGGATCGATAAGAACTAGGGGTATTTTTGTGCGCCTGCTGACAACAGTCGCAGCTTTACGCTGCTATTTAACTAAACGCTGCTCAGAAAACAAGCTAATTGCAGTTACTGAGGATCTGAGACTAGATGAAATGACTGGCTGGTATCAGACGGCAGTCGGTCTGGTGCCAACGATGGGAAATTTGCATCAAGGTCATTTAAGCTTAATCCAACGGGCGCGGCACGAAAATTCTACGGTGATTGTGAGTATTTTCGTCAATCCCCTGCAATTTGCTCCTAATGAGGATTATCAACGCTATCCCCGCACTTTAGAGCAAGACCAACAACTTTGCGAACAAGCTGGGGTAGATGCCATTTTTGCACCGACTCCGGAAGAAATGGCAGTTCCTCAGAAGAGTATACAAGAATCAAAGGTTACACAAGTTATCCCCCCATCTGCTATGATGACAGGCTTGTGTGGTCGTTCTCGGCAAGGTCACTTTCAGGGTGTCGCTACGATTGTTACCAAACTTTTCAACTTGGTACAGCCTGACCGTGCCTACTTTGGTCAAAAGGATGGTCAGCAACTAGCAATTATTAAACGCTTAGTAGCTGACTTAAATTTGCCAGTAGAAATTGTTGCTTGTCCAACAGTACGGGAAGCGTCGGGTCTGGCCTTCAGTTCTCGCAATCAATATTTGACTGCAACGGCAAAAGAGCAAGTAGCGGTGTTATATCGGGGTTTGCGACGAGCTGAAACTGCATTCAAAGCAGGTGATCGCAATAGTAACAAGTTGATAGCAGTGGTACAGCAAGAAGTGGCAATGGTCAGCACGGTCTCAGTGGAATATATTGAATTGGTTGAACCGACTACGTTGATGTCTTTAGAAAAAGTTGAGGAGGAAGGAATGTTGGCGATCGCAGCTCGTCTTGGTGCTACACGTTTGATTGACAATATTATATTGCGCGATCGTCAACCCATTATCGCCATTGATGGCCCAGCCGGGGCTGGAAAATCCACAGTGGCGCGGCAAGTGGCAGCAAACCTGAATTTAGTGTATTTAGATACAGGAGCGATGTACCGTGCTGTCACTTGGTTAGTACTACAAAAGGGGATTGCTATTGACGATGAGTGTGCGATCGCTGAATTAACTAACCTGTGTAAAATTGAACTTACTCCCACCCAGGATTTACAATCATCTGTGCGGGTTTGGATTGACGGTACTGATGTTACCCAGGTAATTCGCACCATTGAGGTAACATCTCAAGTATCTGCGATCGCGGCACAAAGCGCTGTCCGCCAAGCACTGGTTAAACAACAGCAAAGTTGGGGTAAAAAAGGTGGTTTAGTTGCTGAAGGTCGGGATATTGGTACTCACGTATTTCCTGATGCCGAAGTGAAAATTTTCTTAACCGCTTCTGTAAGTGAACGCGCCCGTCGCCGCCAGCAAGACTTTAACACCCAAGGTCAACCTGAAGTGAGTCTAGAGCAGCTGGAACACGACATTGCCGAACGTGACTGGAAGGATAGTACACGCAAAGTTTCTCCTTTGCAAAAAGCAGTAGATGCGATCGAAGTACAAACTGATGGTTTGGACGTGTCTGAAGTCACGGCACAAATTGTTAACTATTACCAACAGCGTTTATCTCAGTTTTAATTACTGCTATTTGCTGTTAGTTTTTTAGTTTCACAGGCTGGTGGGTGAAGATTATTCATACCATCCTCAAAACTGTATTTACAGCTATTGTCAGGTAAGTAGACCACGCGGTAGGGGCGCAAGTCTTGCTACCCTACCTACAACAAGTGTGGTTCAAATACATGAAAACTGCTATCAAAATAAAATAGATAATTTGACTATTGGCTATTTTCTGTTGAAAATTAACACTTTCTAAGTGTTAATTTATATTAATTTTATTTAAATATTAAATCATCTCGCTTTCGACTCATTTTTCACATCGTAATTAATCCTACTAAAGATAGAAGTATGAAAGCTTTAATTGCTAAATGCTAGTTAGTTATTGGCCTTTCCCTATAAAACATTAGTCATTTTTATTTATAGTCAGAAATTGATAGCGATTTGACTTATCACCAAAGTACTTTGTTTCCGTCTTCACTTTATCTTCACTTTGGTAGTAGAATGACGATGTTAAGTTTTATGTTCCATGATTAAAGACATAAAACCACTAAAAATAAAAGCTATTAATTTCTCAAACTTCTGCAATAGCTTAAAACTGGAAACCGGTAAAGAGAGGATTTGACACAATGGTATTTGTACAGCCCCCACTACCCTTTGAAAAGGATGCTTTAGAGCCTTTTGGCATGAAAGCTGAAACTTTCGAGTATCACTATGGCAAGCATCACAAAGCTTATGTAGACAACCTCAACAAGCTCACTGAAGGTACAGAACTTGCTGATAAGTCTCTCGAAGAAGTGATCAAAATTTCCTTCCAAGACTCCTCTAAGGTGGGAATCTTCAACAACGCTGCCCAAGTTTGGAACCACACTTTCTTCTGGAATTCTTTGAAACCACAAGGTGGTGGCGCACCCACAGGTGAACTCGCAGCCAAAATCGATAAAGATTTTGGTAGCTTTGACAAATTCAAGGAAGAGTTCTCTAACGCGGCTGCAACTCAATTCGGCAGTGGGTGGTCTTGGCTGATCGATGATGGTGGTACGCTAAAGGTGATCAAAACACCAAATGCGGAAAATCCCCTAGCTCATGGTAAGAAGGCACTTCTAACCTTGGATGTTTGGGAACACGCCTACTACATTGACTATAAAAACGCCCGTCCAGCGTTCATCAAGAATTTCTTAGAAAACTTGGTCAACTGGGACTTTGCTGCTGAAAACTTGGCTAAAGCTTAATTACTTGGCAGTTTTGAACTGGCTGCAATGTGTTTTAGCCAGCTGCTTTGCGGCTACGTAGATTGTGCCAGATATTTAAAGTAGAAATATTCAGTTAACACCCTTGTCAGCAGTCACGACAGTAGTCAGTCAAGTTTAAATTGATGGGTAAATGAGTTCGTAGTAAGGACTTTAGTCCTTATTTTCTAAGCACTGAAGTGCTTACTACAAACCCTGAAAACTAGCTTGGACATTGTACTAGTATCGTGACTGTTTTTGGTTAGGCATTGAGGGGATGGTGGAAAATCAAAATATAAAATATATGGATAGCAAAGAACTAGCGCAATACATCGAAGCAACAAATAGTATCTCTAAACCTTGGGTATTGGTACAACTTCGCCTCAAAAAATTGCAAGAGCGTCGAGCCACACTGACAAATGATGTCTACACCAAAGAATTAGAAGATATTTACCAAGACTTGATGAAATTGGGTGAATGGTGGCGTGGTATTGAAGATGAGGTATTTTAAAGTGAGGAGTTATGAGTTATGAGTTATGAGTTTTCCTAACTTTTAACTCCTAACTCCTAACTCCTAACTCCTAACTTAAAACGCAACCTGATGGCTCAAGCTCTCGATCAAGTCGATTACGATACTCTCGATGCTGCAAAACGACGCTTCATCGATGCCGCAAAACGCACACTTGGCTTTGCAAGCGCTTATGGCATCGTCCCCGCATCGGGTCTTGGAGCAAGTGCTAACGCTTTCAGCTTCAACCTCGCTCCGTTTCTAGAGGCTGGGGCTAGAGAACTTTCGATGACACTTGTGCCCGAAGGACTGGGCACCGCAGACGATACCCGCCCTGACGATCTTTCCGAAGAAGAACTTAGACGATTCTGGTGGAATATTGGTATTAAGATCATCTCGTGTCTGACGAACGATGCCGCAACTTCAGGTATGCAGACTATACTTCTCGGTCTTTATCTGCCGTCGAGTACTCCTGAAACAATTTTTACCCCCGCTTTCCTTGATGGGTTTCTTGATGGAGTAGTTGAGGGGTGCAAACGAGTCGGGTGTGTCTATCTCTCAGGGGAAACTCCTCAACTAAAAACCAAGATGATTCCAGGGCGGCTCGACATCGCCGGCTCGGTTTTTGGGGTTATGCCGGCTGGTGTCGCTCCTATTGATAGTTCGCGTCTGGATGCCGGAAATACCATTGTTCTGGTCGAAAGTTCAGGCCCCCATGAGAACGGCTTTACCCCACTGCGAAAGCTTGCCGAATCGCTTCCTGATGGCTATAGAACACAACTTCCGAGTGGGCAGGAGTTTTGGGAAGCAATGAATGCTGCGTCGTATCTTTACACGCCGCTTGTACAGGCGGTGCTTGGCGAAGGAATTCGTCCCACGGCGATGGAGAATATAACTGGTCATGGCTGGCAAAAGCTGATGCGGTCGGTGAAGCCGCTTCGGTATGTCATCGAAACGATGCTCCCAGTACCTGAGATATTTACATTTGTTGAAAGTCATCTTGAGGGCGGGGCCGAGACGATGCTTTCAGTGTTCAATTACGGTGCAGGATTCGCATTCTATACAGAGTCAAAGCAGGATGCAGAGCGAATTGTCATGCTTGCAAAAGAACATCAACTTTCGGCTGTGATTGCCGGAAGAGTTGAAGCGTCCCTTTCCCGCGAGGTAGTGGTAGAACCCCTTGGAGTCACCTTGAAGGGAGATTCTTTTGGAATTGCGCGAGGGGTATAATGCAGCCCAAGCGTAGGCATAGCCTGTCGTAGACATCGCCAGTTTTCTCAAAGCTATTTTAGACTCACTTATGCGGTCGCTAAAGTCATTATTGATTAGAAAAAAGCTGTAATTACTGAGATAAATAATATTTTTTACACATCAAAACAATTTAAATTTCAGGCTGATTAGAAATGATTACTCTACTAAACCTTTATTTTATAAGTCATTTAACACAGCTGTTATAGGCGCATTTATGAAAATTTAGGTGTAATATTTACTACTACTAGATTTAAAAGTAGTGCAAATTACCCATGACTACTGAGATTAAGATTTGCTAACGTAGTCTTAACATATTGAAAAATTTGCTGAAAAAGCTGAGAAAGTAGCAGCCGATACTAATTTTTAGTGTTGGTTCTTTCTCATCCAGAGATGTAGCATTTTGGTGTGTTAAGGATATATATTTTTCTTCAGAGGGGGTTATGGCTGTAAATTTGGCCCGTACTACAACTTCGGCAGAACTTTTAAAGCAAGTATTCCGTAACATTGATGCACATAGTTGTCCAAGGTTATTCAACTTTCACATGCACACTGTCTACTCGGATGGTAGATTGCAGCCTAGTGCATTGATGGAGCAGGCGATCGCTATTGGGCTAAAAGGGTTAGCCATCACCGATCATCATGGTATTATCGGCTATCAAGCAGGCCTTGCTTGGTTAGAAGATTGGAAGTGGAATAATCCTCATGCAACAACTCCTCACCTGTGGAGTGGCGTGGAAATCAATGCCAACCTTTTGAATATAGAAGTTCACATTTTGGCTTACGCTTTTGCCATAGAACACCCTAGTATGAAACCCTATCTGCAAAGAAGGCCGACTACAGGGCAAGAATATCAGGCAAGTAACGTGATTGCCGCTATTCATGAGGCTGGGGGATTGGCAGTTCTGGCTCATCCAGCTCGTTACAAGCGATCGCATTTCGACTTGATTCCAGCTGCGGCCCAAAAGGGGATCGATGGCGTGGAAACTTTCTACGCCTACAATAACCCTAACCCCTGGAAACCCAGCGTATTGGAATCAGAACAAGTGCAAAAGTTGGCTGATGAATACTTTCTTTTCAATACCTGTGGTACTGATAGCCACGGTTTGAGTCTGCTACAACGCTTGTAAAGATGAATCAATTTTTTTAAATCTCCTGGTTCAATCTGCCAGGAGGTTATCTTTTTTTGGATGCTCAATAGTTAATTTGTTTTAGAGTTAATTTCAAGAGATTGAGAGGCTATCATGATTGTCTCTTTGGCAGCTTTTTCCTTACGTTCGCTATAGCGGTCTGTGAGATAATCAACTTTGTCACGCAATAGCAAGGTAAATTTGTAAAGTTCTTCCATAACATCGACAACGCGATCGCGGTAGAGCGAATCGTTCATAGTCCCGTCTTCGTTAAACTCCTGATATGCTTTAGCCACTGAGGATTGATTGGGGATAGTGAACATCCGCATCCAGCGTCCAAGAATTCTTAATGTGTTGACAGCGTTAAAAGACTGAGAGCCTCCACTCACTTGCATCACAGCCAAAGTTCTCCCTTGAGTCGGGCGAACGGCTCCAATACTAAGCGGAATCCAATCAATTTGATTTTTCATAATGCCAGAAATCTGACCGTGCAACTCTGGGCTAGACCAGACTTGGCCTTCTGACCACAAGCTTAATTGGCGCAACTCCTGCACCTTTGGGTGGGTGTCAAGTACGCTGCCGTAAATCGGCAGTTCACGGGGATCGAAAAACTTTACCTCTGCCCCAAATTCTTCAATGATGCGTGCGGCTTCTTCTGCCAAAAGGCGGCTATAAGAACGCTCACGCAAGGAGCCATACAAAAATAAAATTCTGGGGGGATGGTCAAATGTCATCATGGTAATTGCTTATTCTTTTCCAACTCTCGCAAAAATCACCCACCAGAGGTTCTCTGAAATTGGTTGAACATTGGTTCGAGTCTTAGTGTAATCCCAGTGCTACAAGTAATATTTATCAAGCAGTTGTAAATTCTTGATTTACAGACTCAATTAATTGAGTGACCCGTTCTTTGATTTCATCGCGGACTCTCGGAAAAATTTCTGGTTGTTCTGCTGGATCGTCTAACTGCCAATCTTCAAATACTTCCCGCACAACCCACTCAGGCGGTAAATTCATGCCACAGCCACACAAAGAAATCACTACATCAAAGTCTTTCGCTTGGAAATCACTCAGGGGTTTGGAGTGTTGATCGGTAATGTCGATACCAATTTCTTTCATGGTTGCGATCGCTTCTGGTCTAACCTGACTTGCTTCTAAACCAGAGCTAATCACTGCAATCTTTCCCTTATCAAGAGTTTTAGCAAAACCTTCCGCCATTTGGGAACGGGCAGAATTCTTTTTGCAGACAAACATCACACGTTTCATGGTTCAAATCCTCCGAATAATTTGACTAAATTTAAAAGGTTCTCGATTCAGATAGCGAAAAATAACGTTTTTCAAACCAGAAAGCCACATTAACCAGACCAATCAATACAGGCACTTCCACCAGAGGCCCGACGACGGCGGCAAAAGCAACACCCGAATTAATGCCAAATACTGCGATCGCCACTGCGATCGCAAATTCAAAATTATTTCCTGCTGATGTAAATGCTACACTTGCGGCTCTAGAATAGTCTGTTTTAACGCGCCAAGCCATGTAAAAGCTGATCAAAAACATGATGATGAAGTAGACGATCAACGGAATTGCAATCTTCACCACATCGAAGGGGATCTGAACAATCAAATTCCCTTTCAAGCTGAACATAACGACGATTGTAAATAATAAAGCAATAAGTGTGATGGGGCTGATTTTAGGCACAAATTCCTCGTGATACCACTGCTTGCTTTTCACTTTTACTAAGAAGTAACGAGTGAAAAATCCAGCTAAAAAGGGAATACCGAGATAGATAAACACGCTTTTGGCAATCTCAGCAATGCTGACATTAACAACACTGCCTTGTAAGCCAAACAGTGGCGGCAGTACAGTAATAAAAAACCAGGCATAAGGACTATAAAAGATGACTTGAAAGATACTGTTAAAGGCAACCAATCCAGCCGTGTACTCTGTATTACCTCGTGCCAAGTCACTCCACACAACTACCATTGCAATACACCGGGCTAATCCAATCAAAATCAATCCCGTCATGTATTCTGGGTAATTATGTAAGAAGATAGCTGCCAGAGCAAACATCAAAATTGGCCCAATGATCCAATTCTGAATTAGTGAAACACCAAGAATTTTTCCGTTGCGAAATACATCCCCTAATTCTTCATACCGCACCTTGGCTAAAGGCGGATACATCATCAGAATTAACCCAATGGCGATCGGTATATTGGTTGCTCCCACTTGGAACTGGTTGATAAAGGCTTCTACTCCAGGAAAGAAATAGCCTAGACCAACACCGATAGCCATTGCTAAAAAAATCCACAAGGTTAGGAAGCGGTCAATAAAGGAGAGGCGTTTTGAAGTTTTTTTGTTCATTACAATTAACCCCATACATGAATGCAGGAGCTTTGAGCAGGAATTTCAGATTATTCAATCCAACATCCAAAATTGAAAATCTAAAATTCGTGAGTTATATCAAGAGTATATATCTATCATTTCAAAAAAAGTTGATTTGTAAATGCCGATAAAACTAAAATTAAACAAAATATTACAAAAAAAATTGATGAATATTTATTTAAGGCTCGCAGGGGGGACGAATAGGTAATATGGGGCTAAAACGGCGGAATTCTGCTAGATACTGCTCTAGAGCAACAAATTGGGGCAAATTGAGGCTGTAGTAAATCCAGCGCCCTTCTTGACGAGCGCGAACTAAACCCGCTTCTTTCAGGGTTTTGAGGTGAAAAGACAGTTTAGATTGCGTGGTTCCCAGGTGGTCACACAGGTCACAGACGCATAGTTCTTGAGAGCGTAGCAGTTCTAATACCTGAATCCGTAGGGGGTCAGACAGGGCATGAAAGCCAGCAGCGATCGTATCAGGAGTGAAGGTGCTATTAGAAGCCATCAATTTTTTTTGAAGTATTTATGGTAAAGTCTAAATCATCGCAAAGCAATTGGCATCATTCACGATGCAATGATGCCTACTTGTTGGTCATTATGCGAACGCGGTTTTCGGCATTTACGCCAATTAATATTGTTTGCAGAATGGGAATGCGACCGTTTTTTTGATCCCCCTTGTAGAGACGCGATTCATCGCGTCTTATATTTATCAGTTTTGTACGTATTATAAATTTATCCAAATCCAGCAAATCCGATCGCTAAAATTAAAAAAAAGAAGATAACGAAGAAATGCTTAACTCAACTGTATTGATTTTTGGTTTATAGTCGATTCTTAGTTGGGATCACAATCATTGAGAAATAGGGTACTTTATCTGGATCGACTTCATCTAAGGGTATAATGCGTTGCTGTGATGTTGATGCCCGCTCAATATATCTTGCCCGTGATGCTAACCCTAATTTATGCAGGATATCTCGTACTTTGGTAAAGTGACGACCTAGTTTCATAATTGCTGCTGCATCAGTCATTAACAAATGTGTAGTCAGTTCTTCTGCTGGCAATGGAGCGGGTAAGACTGTGAGAATATCCGTGTAGTAAGTGAAAGGTACACCCAAGGCTACCGGACAAGCCATTAGCGAGGAAACTCCGGGGACAACTTCTGTTTCGTATTGGTCACATAACCGCGTGAACAGGTACATGAAGGAACCATAGAAAAATGGATCGCCCTCACATAGCACTACAACATCTCGACCTGCTGCTAAATGGTCGGCGATTGGTTCAATTTCCTGGTCATAAATAGACTTTGCTTTTTCTGGTTCCAAAGCGCGGGGGAGATGAAATAGCACCTCGATTTGATTGCCAGGAAGATACTGCGCCACGATCGCTCTAGCGATACTTTCTTTATCTGTGGCTGATTGATAAGCTACCACAGGAGCCGCACGTAATAGCCGCAGCGCTTTCATAGTCAATAATTCGGGATCGCCCGGGCCGACACCAATTCCATAGAGACGACCTTTGGGTTGCATATTCATTCTTCCTCCGTTGCCAGGGCGTTAACTGCTGCTGCCGCGATCGCACTTCCACCGCGCCGACCGTGTAAGGTTAAAAATGGTACATTCCTGCTATCTGCTGTCAGTGCGGCTTTCGATTCCGCTGCACCGACAAACCCCACTGGAAAGCCCAAGATAATCGCGGGTTTGGGCGCTCCTTCATCGAGCATTTCTAACAGTCGGAATAGGGCTGTGGGCGCATTGCCAATTGCAATTACCGATCCTTCCAGGTGCGATCGCCATAGTTCTAGAGCTGCCGCCGACCTTGTAGTACCCATACGCTGGGCAAGTTCTGGCACTTCTGGTTCGTTAAGGGTACAGATAACTTGATTGTTTGCAGACAACCGCCGCCTGGTAACGCCATCGGCAACCATTCGGCAATCACACAGAATTGGCGCTCCTGCTGCCAGTGCTGCCCTTGCGGATTTTACTGCTGTTGGTGAATATCCCAAGTCAGTGACAATATCCGTCATCCCACAGGCATGAATTAGACGCACAGCAACTTTTGCTACATCTGGTGGCAACACATTTAAGTTCGCTTCTGACCGGATAATTGCAAAAGAATTACGGTAAATTTCGTTGGCATCTCGGATATAGTCGGACATTCAATTTTGGATTTTAGATTTTAAATTTTGGATTGACATATAAAAATCGAAAGGCTCAGATTGCCCAGTTTTCTGAAAAGGTGGCAATCTTGTTGTTCGCAATTGATTGAGGGATTATATTAAATAATTGCTGTAATTGTTCTAGTGCATATCGATTAGCAAATTCTCCAAAGGACTCATTAGAATTTAAGCGTTGAATTTTATATACATATAGCATCCGCTCTATTAATGCAGGTAGTTCGGCTAAAGTTACATATTGATATAGTTCACGTCCGAATTTCTGATTGCTGTCACCAACATAAACGTGATAGCCTTCCACGGTTGTATTTTCAGCCTCAATGCTGACGCCGAGGAGAGTGATATCACTGTTGCTATGCTGGGCACAAGATTTTTCGCAGCCAGTGAAGTGAATATTAACTGAGTAATCGAGAGTAATACGAGTTTCAAGATACTCTGCCAATGCCAACGCATGACTTTTAGTGTCTGTGGCAGAAGCGGCGCAACCCTTTTTTCCAGAACAGGCAACTAATCCACCCCTGATATTGGTTGCAGAAGAATCTAATTCTAATAAAGCAATTTCACTTTGGACATCAGCAACCCATTGCTGAGGAATATCTGTAAGGAGCAAATTTTGCCAAGGGGTTACCCTGAGAGTTCCACTACCGTATTTTGCTGCTAAATCTGCTAAACCCCGCATCTGTCTACTCTCCAATCGGCCAAGGGGCAAGACGACACCAATGTAAAATAAGCCTTGCTGACGTTGGGGATGGATGCCAATATGCTGATATTTCGCATTTGACCGCTCCCCCAACCCCTCTCCTACAAGGAGAGGGGAGAATTTCTCCCCCTTCCCTGCAAGGGAAGCGGGTTGGGGGGTTAGGTCTTTTCTTATTTCACTGTACAAAAGAGAAAAAGGTAAACGCTGCTCAACTTCCTGGAGATAATTTTCACAACCCAAAGTATTCAATAACTCTCTCAAACGTAGCCGCCGTTTACTCGTAGTATGACTATAAGCTAGATAGACATCCGTCAAAGCTGCTAAGACGGGCAAACAGTCCTCTGGTGGTAACAAAATTCCCGTATCGGTGGGCGGTTGACCCTTCTTGCCAACACTGAGATAGAGGCGAAAATAAACATTATCGTTAAGTAAGACAGCTACAAAGGCGATATCATTCAAGCGATCGCACACCTGAATTATCCCACCACCATCAAAGCAAACGCTAAATTTGGCTGACAGTCCCGAAAGCGCCGGATGTGCAGCAATATAATCATCCCAACCTTGGACAAAGGGGCGAGTGTCGATTAATTCTTGGGGATCGATACCAGCAGTTGGACTGGTCATAATATTGCGGATTTGGTCTACAACAGTATTGTCAGAACCCAATCCCATATTTTGTAGGTACTTCAGAACCTCAGCATTTATCCCTGTGCGGATTTCACGAACTTGCAGGTTAGCTCGGTTAGTCACATCTAGATAGCCGCCACCGTGCTGTTCTGCTATATCTGCGATCGCACGGCACTGCTGACTACTAATAATTCCACCTGGTATTCTAACGCGAGATAATATCCCATCTGCGGCGGGAGTAGCATAAAACAAGCCAGGACAAGTGGCAAATCCAGAAACCAAATTTAGAACTCCTTCCCCGTGCAACGCAGGGAGTAGACGGTGAGTGTGTCTTGAGAACATCCTGAGAGTTGGCATTCTGACTTGGGTCATCCCATCACAGCTGCGGCACAGTCCCGGAATTTCACCGGAGTTTCCCAACTCCCAGCCTTGAGTAATTTAGATTTTGTTTAGGTTATAGATTTCAACCAGACATCATCCAGATAATTATTTTACATTACTATTGCCAGAAATTTTGTAACTGCCTAGCTAGTAGTACTTTAGAAAAAAAACAGAGACATTACCAAGATTCTTGCTCAATTTCCTCCAAGGCTTTGAGTTCTCGAAGCCTTGGAGCGACACAAGGCGTGATTGACCCCTTCGAGTTAGATAATAGGGATTCCAGTGGTTGTGAACTACTACAATCACAGCTAAATCTACAACGCCCGATATTACACGCTCAAGGAGGGTGCTAGAGCTAAAGTTTTCGTCAAATCAGTCAGGAGAACGCGATCGCAGAGGTTAAACAGTTCTGCCTCAGTAGAAGTATGTCGCATCAACCGTAAAAAATGACCTTCAGTGTCAACACTCAGAGCAATGTAGTTGAGGAACATTTTCAGGTAGCCTACGCGAGATCGCTCTGGCATAGTTGCTGCTGTGGGAGTTTGCCATAAACGATCGATATAGTTGCGTACCTCCGCTAAAGGAACGGGTGCGATCGGTTCTCTTCGCAAAGCTTGGCGAATTTGATTAAAAAGCCAAGGATTCCCGATCGCCCAGCGTCCCACCATCACACCCGCTGCGCCCGTTTGAGAAAGCACTTCAACAGCAGTTGTTGCCGAGTTGATATTGCCATTAGCAAGCACTGGACAATGAACTCGTCTAACGGCTTCAGCGATTAAATCATATTTCACTGCCCCGTGGTACATATCTTTCACCGTGCGACCATGCAAACTCAGCAAATCAATGCTGTGGCGATTGATGATATCTAGAATTTTGTAAAAATTATCTGTATTTTCAAAGCCTACGCGCATCTTGACGGTTAAAGGTCGATCGTTGACTGCCTGCCGCAGTTCTCCCAAAATCCGATCCACTTTTTCCGGCAAGAGCAGCAATCCACCCCCAACATTTTTGCGATAGATTCTAGGTGCTGGACAGCCCATGTTCAAGTCAACTCCAGCGATATTGTAGTTGCAGAGTTCCTTTGCTGTTCTTACTAAGTCTGGAATGCTTTCACCAATCATTTGCGCAAAAACGGGGCGACCCGTGTCGTTTTCGGTGATTGCTGCCAGAATGCTACGATTGAGCCGTGAGGTATCATTAACGCGGAAATATTCGGTGAAAAAGTAGTCAGGGCTGCCGTAGTGGGCAATCACCTTCATAAACCAGAGGTTGGTCACATCCTGCATAGGCGCAAGAGCGGTGAGGGGTAGGTGTGGATAGAACGATTGGGGGAGCGATACCTGGGGCATAAAAATGAAGAGCGATCAACAAAGCTCACTGTTAAATTATAAGTAGCTAGACGTAAATCAATTAAAGTTTGTAGTGTACCCCTTTGGGGAAGCAAGCTACGCATAGCGTCTCGTAGAGAGGACTTTAGTCCTAATTATCGTTGCTTTGAGCGATGAATCGCTCACTACGAACCAGGAGTTTATTAGTAATATTATTCAACAATCTTTTTGATCAAAACTAACTAATACCACAAGCTGCTAATTTTACAGCTAAAGCATCAGGGTAGCGCCACGGTTGAGAACCACCAATCCAAATACGTGACGGTAAATGACCGATTGGTGCTTTGAGACTAAAATTGAATTCTGAATTTGCATAACTATAATTGTATGTATGCCAATCAACTTGATTACAAAAAACTCCATAGTCTCCATTGACGTTTTTGTAAATAAGTGTCTGTATGCTAAAACCAAAGCGTTTATGACTGTAATTCACCCATAAAAGGTCAATGGTTTGCAAATCTTGACAGGGAAGTTTCTCAAGATCACTATTAAATATATAGCTACCTCTAGGCTTTGCTAGTGCTTGACACATTAGTTCCCAAGTTTCTCGATCTGCTAATTCCCATTTTCCTTTTGCTAATAAATCACGCAAATGTGTATAATCAATAGTATTTACTGTACGATAATTAGAAATATTTAGCAATTTCTTTGGTTGTTGCTCCAGTATCTGTAAAACTTCTGTTGCCGATTGAAAGCGTTGCGAAACAGCATTTTGTAAAAGTTTATCTAAGATTTCACCAAGGTGAACGCTAACAGTATTGTTTGCTGGTAAATATTCTTGCCATACCCAGCGATCGTTAGCAATATCGAACAAATCAAAGGGAGAAACATTGGTAAGTAAGTAAATACATGTTACACCCAAGCTGTAAAGATCGCTGGCTGGTAATGCCTTTCCTCGCATTTGTTCGGGAGCGATATATTCTGGACTACCTACTATGGTGCCTGTACGAAGTTGCTTCATGTTATTGGCTAATTTAGCAACTCCGAAATCGATTAAAACCAGGTCTCCTCGACCCGAACGGCGCATAATATTTTCCGGTTTAATATCTCGGTGAATTACTTGTCGGGAATGGATAAATTGTAATGTGAGCAATAAGCTTTTTAATATCTCCCAAATTTGCGGTTCTTGAAAAACTCCTTGTTTTTTTAATTCCTGTGCGAGTGTTTGTCCATCGACTAATTCTTCAACGATATAAAACTTTTGATTTTGTTCAAAGTGCGCTAGTAATCTGGGTATTTGAGAGTGTTCTAGTTCATTGAGACGAAGCGCTTCTTGATGAAATAAATTGACTGCTTTATGCCAAATCTCAGTATTTTCCTTTTGAAAACATAGTTGTTTGACCGCACATTTTGGTTGATCTGGAAGATGTTCATCAATAGCTAAAAATGTTCTCCCAAAGCCACCGCTTCCAATGACGGCGAGTGGACGATATCGCTGTTTAAGTAATAATTCCTGACCACAACTATTGCAAAAACGAGAAGTGTTAGAATTTTGGGGACGTAGGCAATCAATATTGGTACAGTAGCTCATACTACAGGAGTTCTATTGTTCTATTTGTTGGAATTACTATATATAAAGTATTCCCATTAGAAAAGCACTCTTACTAGTAGAAAAAACAGCGATGCCTACGGTGGGCTACGCCTACGCATTCTGGAAGTTTTAGCATAGTAGCAGTGTACTGCCTGTTGCAAGCGATCGCTACTTTAGTACAACTTTGACTCTTTGAATTTTCTATCAAATACAAGGATGCTATAACCAAATACAAGTGTCAAAAACTACTTAACCCAACGTTTAGTTGCCTCTGCAATGCGTTCCCCAAAGCGTAGTGAAGTCAGATAATCGCCCGAATCTAGCACTGGTTCTTTGCCACTCATGTCGAGTTGACTTTGACCCATTACACCTAGAAATCCTCCTAATCGATTTACCCCATCATCTTTACCAGATAAAAAGCTTTGTAAGTCTCCCACATTTACCCAAATCATGCCATGTTGGGCTGCATTGGTAGCTAAATAGAGGAGTGTACCTTGTTTATCGCCACTGGGAGAGCTGGAATGGGTAAAACCCCCAGCGATTTTATCTTTCCATCCGTGTCGGAACCAAACTTCGCTAGCAGCATCAATAAATGCCTTGAACTGAGCCGCAACACCACCCATGTAGGTAGGAGAGCCAAAAACAATTGCATCAGCTTGATTGAGAGTTGCTATTACCTCATCATTCTTCCAACGACCATTGACTATCTGCTCTCCAGTAATCCGTAGCAGTTCAACAGTGGTGTCTTTAACTTTACTTGCACCTTCAGCAATAGCTTGGGCCATAAGATGAGTATGACCTGCACCAGAAAAATAGATAATCGCAACGGTGGGCATAGGAGGTTTAGTTAAAATTTTGACTGAAACTGAACGAGAAATATCATAAAGACTACTGGCTTATAAAGTAAAGTAGTCAATCTTAAAGTCATTTCTGTTATTCTTCTAAAAGAAAATTCTTTTGATCCAAGTCTTTCTCCTATTTATATTAACCAGGTATGTGTCTCAATGATGTAGTGATTGACCGTGCCAGCCCCAGTGATGTTACTGGAATCGTCAAGTTGGCCCAAGCCAATGACGCAGAACATGATGGTATGTTGTTAGGTCATCTTGAGCCAGAGGCTGTGATGATGACTATCTCGCAAATGCCGAGCGTTGTAGCCCGAAAAAATGATCAAGTTGTAGGATTCTTACTCAGTTGGTCAAAGACAACTGCTAATTTACCAATTATAACGGTGATGTTACAAGCCTATCCTGGTACAAAAGATGCTTACTTGTATGGCCCCATTTGTGTTGATGAAACTATGCGTGGGCAAGGTATTGCTGCGGTAATGTTTGCTAAGTTGAAAGATTTTCTACCAAAGCGGGAAGGAATACTGTTCATCAAGGCAAATAACAAAGCATCACTTCAGGCACATCAAAAGATGGGTATGTGCAAGATGGCAGAGTTCATCTATGAAGGCACTGAATTTTTGATATTTGCGTATAATAGCTAACTAATTGATAGGTTCT
This sequence comes from Nostoc sp. JL31, assembly GCF_017114965.1. Lineage (NCBI taxonomy): Bacteria > Bacillati > Cyanobacteriota > Cyanophyceae > Nostocales > Nostocaceae > Nostoc > Nostoc sp. JL31. The sequence goes on along the minus strand of NZ_JABXKO010000034.1, from coordinate 126,270 downwards.
CTTTGAGTTTAAACTGAGTGGCTAATCTGGATAATTGAAGTTATTTACTACTTGCTTAATCTGGAAAATGACACAAGAGTTATTAGCCAACAGCTAAGAGATTTATTTCATGAGGGAAAATGGGGCTTGATGGTGTAAATTATTTATCCATAAGTCTGTAATCTGCTCTTGTTGGAATCCGAACCTCTATGCATTTAGTCAAAGTATCAATTTTGACATTCTTTGTCACTACATTTTCATTTATTCAACAAAGCCATGCTGATACCAGTGCGCCACCAATTAAGACACAGGTTCAGCAAGTAGCACAGTGGTTCACTGGTTTTTTTGATAATGCTCAACAGGTTGCTAATAGCCCCTCTGTGCCATTAATTACTATATCAAGTTGTAATGTACAACTGGATGGTACTAATCTTCTGGCTGAAACACAGAACGTTTATCTAGAGCAAGAAAGCCCAGGTTTTGAGCGGCTACGCCTTTATTCTTTTAATCAAGGAAATTCGGCTGTGAATCTAAGTATTAGCAGCTTTTTAAATGAAAATACTGTACGCGGGTTATGCAATCATTCTCAGTCTAGGCGACAGCTTAGTATTAACAATGTTGAGAATAACACCTGTAATCTGCAATTATTTTGGGAGCAGAACAGCTACATTGGGAATAACGCTCCCAATGGCTGTACAACCAATAATGGCTTCAAAGTAGTTTCTGATATAACTATTGAGCAAAGTAGCATCGACTCCTTAGACAAAATTTTTGACAAGAAAGGCAATTTACTTGTGGCCACACCCATTGAATTCCGTCGAGTTAATTCTGTTCCAGAACCCTCTGTCATATTCGGGTTGCTGGCTTTGGGAATTTTGAGTACAAAAAATGCAATTTCAGATCGGCAAAAACAGAAATCAAAAAAGAATTAAATCTCTATTTAAAGTTAGTGATAGTAGGGCGACAAGGCTGTAAGCTTTAGCTGACTAACATGAGCCGGATCAATTTAATTAGTGTCCAATAACTAAACATTCATTTTGTACTCTGGTAAGCATATCGTTAAAAGCAGGAGTATAACAACCATCTTTATCAACAACCCTACGGAGAGTATACTCACCAGCCCGAGAAAGTCCGCCGAACCAAACGTTTTTTCTGTGCCAAATATCTCCATTGAGAGAATTTTTGTCTTGGGACATTGTGAAACTGACAATCGATTTTGGAACTGATATTCCTAGTAAAACAGGTGTGACTTGAGCTTGTTGCAAAGTTTCATCTTCAAACTGAATTTTGTAACTTACTTTAAACCATTGAATTAAACGTAGTAATATCCAGCCAGCAATCGAGTCATGAAAAGTCCACTGTAACGGGGCAAATATCGGTAAAAGCAAAGCTTTATTCTGTATATCCCATTCTAAATTGTACATAGTAATGCAAGTATCTGGCAGTGGATTGCCATCCATAAAAAATACACCTTTAAGGACAGATGGTAAGTTTGTTTCTTTAATTGGAATCATCCAGGTTGCAATATTATTAAGTTGCTTTTTTTCAATTAATTCAGCCATATAATTTGTAATTACTTCCTTTCAGCTAAAAGAATACCTAAATTTTTAACGAACCGAGTCAGAGAAAAGATGAGTAAAAACACGTTTGCCCTAGCGAATGGAAATCGCGGCTATACAAACAAAACCCACCTCCGTGGGTTTCAAATCCTTTGAGTCCGCGTAGGCGGACTTCTCTGCGAGACGCTACGCGAACGTTTGTGTAGCCGCGATTTCTAATCGCCTGGTATATTTGCAAAGGTGAGATGCTCCCTGTGCGCCCCTACTTGAAGTCTCTTACTCACAGTCGTTGAGCAAAACCTTGTAGTACCAAATTATTAGGAGTAACGGCAGTCACTTTTTCAAAATCCCACTTGACTTCTGTAATTGAGTCCCATTGATAGTTGTGAAACAGATGTAAACAGAAAATTTTGATAAAGCCAATTGATAACGATGTACCAGGACAGGCTCGCTCGTGCCCTTCGCCGTTCCAAGATAAGATATCTGAAAAATTTCGTGTTAGGTCAAAATCATCTGGATTTTGGTATCTATTGGCATCCCGATTAGCTGTAAGAATAGAGCCAAGCAAGCGAGTACCTTTTTGGAATGGACATTTTTGTTTTCCAATCTCGACTTCACCGGCTTCAGTGGTCAGTTGGCTAACAAATCGCACAGGTGGATAGAGACGAGCTGTTTCTAGAATCACTTGATTGAGAAGTGTTGACCGTTCTAGAGCGTCTGAGTCTAAAGTTTTCTTACCATTCCAGACTGCATTCACTTCTGACATTACATCATTTCTGAGAGTATTATCTAAGCAAAGAACACCAATAACTGATCCTAAAAGCGCACTCGTGCCGGCAGTACCAGCGATATGAATCATATCAAAAAGGGTATTAGCGATTTGGTGTTCGTTCAACTGATACTGAGCGCCTGTTTCAAAGTAAGATGCCCATTTAGCTGATTGTTTATATCGGTTAGTTAAATATTGACGATGCCGAATTTTTGGCGCTGTTAATATTGCCAGCAGATACTTGCTGATAAAATTAGGCAAGGATGCAAGAGCCAAGCCTTTAATGTAACTATTGGATGCTGTGATTTCTTCCTCAGATAAAGATATCTGAAAAACTAGTTGGTGCAAAATCGACAGCATAATCTTTGGCAAATCGTTGCCGATGTGTAATTTGCCTTGTTTAGCAGCTTCTAACAGGCTTTGCTCTACTAAATCCCCTAAAAAGTCTATTTTTTGAGATGGTTCCGGTAAGGCTTGTAAGATTACAGTACGTAGTCCTGTGTGTTCGTTACCGTTTGTTCCCAAGCTCAGAGGATTATCCAACAGATAGCTAGGAGCTAATATTCTGATGATGCCTAAATCATTTCCCCGCAGTTGTGGTTGGGTTTGCATTAGTTCTCTCACCTGCGAGTGAGAGGAATGCATAATTGCTTGATCTACTGCAAAATACTTGTCTCCAATATTGTCTTTACGGATGTAGAGAAAGTCCCGCCATGCGTTGAGCATGATTGACGCATCCATGTAATAAAAAATCAAGCGTAGAAACTTGCCGATCGCAGTGTCATAACCTACTTTGGCTAGTATAGGTGCAAGCCAAAGCTGGCGATCGTGACCTTTGAGGACTTTATCTTTAAGTGTCATAGTATTTATTTTGAGTCATTTGTCATAGGTCATTTGTCATTTGTCTCTAATTCAGATATTGATGCTTTGAGGAATTTTAGAAGGAAGTAGATACTCATAGGGTGGACGGTGTAAATTACGTTGCTTGATGGTATCTTCTACCTGCTGAAGATTACTTTGGAATGCTTCTAAGAATGGTTTTACTTTTTGGTCTGTAAAGTATCCTTGCTCATACTCGCCCAGCTTGTTATAGTACACAGACCCCAACAAGCTGAGTAGGTTGTATTGCCGTTGCGCCTGATCTAAGGGAGGGAGCAAATTAAGGTAGTCTTGCTCAGTAACTTCTCTTTTGAGAGTTGAGGCTGGTAAATAACCTGCCATTGGAATCGCTGCGGCGTAGCCCATAAAATCTTTTTGCGGAAAGTTAACCGCAGCGTGTTGGGCGCTGGCAGTGAAAATAATCAGCGTAGTGGCATCAATTAGATAATTGCGCGTTTTGATGATCCCATCTTCGCCAAAATCGGGGATGCGACCACCATCGTAAGCTGAGATTTCAGCTGCCCACGCTTGCAATGCTCTGTCTTTTTGAATGTCTTCATCCTTGGTGTAGTAAAGATTCAGGTAGTCTGCAACCCATTGATGAATGACATCCCAGACTAATAGTGCATCATCCCGGTAAGGATAAATAGGCAAGAGGTTGGGATCGTCTACACCGCGCTGTTGGAATTGCTTAGGTAAGATGGCGCTATTAAAACCATAGCTTTGCAAGGCTAGCACTGCTAAAACGCGAGAGTTGTCGATTGATGATGAGAGTAATCTATCGACACCACCGCCTGGAGCTATGAGAATCCGTTGGGCGGCATCGTTAATTGCTAAAGTGCTGTCAAAATGCGGGTGCAGTAGAATTCTTAGAGGATGGGTGAGTGGTAGTTGTCGAGCGGTGGCGATCGCAAAAACACCAATTAACAAGTGAGTTCTTGCTAGATGAGTAACAGCTTCGTGGTAGTTGGCATCTGCTATTTGGACAATTGTTTTGGCAAAAAGCCAAGAGTATTTACCGGAGTTAGGGGTAACAATTGGATAATCTGGGTCTGGGGTTTGACCGCATTGAATGGCTATCGGACGCAATAGACGGGTGGGGTCTGAGCCTTTGGGTAAGGCAAACAGTGCTAGGGGAGCATAGAGATATTTTTGCTCGTGTGGGAATGTACCGTTGACCGCACCATCTAAAATTTTATAGTCAGCTAAGTAGAGTCTGCCTTCAAGTCCGGCTGCTGCTAATGAATCGTCAGTTCCCATCACTGCTTGGTAATGTTCGTCTGTGACTGGGAAGCGATCGCCTGGAGTATTTACCCGCTTGATCGTGACGGGATTGTAGCCAGCCACTCGCATATAGGCAAATACTTCATCTTCTTGGTAAGTTTTAGCGATCGCTGGTACACCAATCACTGGAAACAAATTTTCATAGTCCTTGAGACTGGTTGCATGTCCTGTAGGCTGTCCTTCATATAGAAGGTTAATTATCCTATTTAGGGCATCTCTGAGGATTACAAGTCCGTTTTCTTTCAAAATAGAATAAAAAAGATCGTCGAGTTCTCTAACATCTTTAGATATGCTTTTGAGCAAAAACTGAGGGATAATTTGCAGGATTCTTGCCAGAATACTGATTTTTGCTGGTACTGCTCCCTTGAGAAAGGCTTCTAAAATAAACCTTTCGACATCATCACGAATCGATTTAGAACCTTGATTGCCTCTGTTGACAATCAAGGTATTAATAAACACAACTCGTAACTGCTGGGCTAATAAAAAATACCAGTTAGTAGCGAACTCTTCGGCAATAGAAAGCCGATCTAGCATCGCAATAGATGGAATATGGGTGTAGTTATATTGATACTCTTGCCTAGCTATATCTAAAGTATGAGTACTTGATGAGCTAATTGAATTTTCTGGTGATGAAGCAGTCATTGACTCTACTCATGTTTAGTACGGGGAGCTTTAATGACGCGATGTGCAACTTATTCTTGAAACCCCACTTCCATTCCTCTCCCCGAAACGGAGAGAGGCTTTGATTCTTGCTCCCCTTCCCTTGTAGGGAAGGGGTTGGGGGTTAGGTCTGAGAGAAAGTCTGCACACGGCGTTTAATAGTTTAGGATAAACAGATTTGAGTTACCTAAATGTATTATCGCAATCAAGTTTAAAATTACGATTTTTCTAAAGGAATTTTCTGGATTCTATCAACTCCTGAACGACACACTAAATGTTTAGAAATCTTGCCAGTAATATTTAGAAATACAAATAATATTTGCCAACATTTAGAAACAATTCTCAAAGAAAACTTTCGGACTAAGGTATTGTGTTTGAGTTGACATTTGAACCACTGAAACAATATCAGGAAACGCTATATAGTAATCCGATTTGATTCCTGAAATTATCTGCGTAGGTAGGGAACAGGGAATAGGGAACAGGGAACAGAAAAGAAGGGTATAGATGTGTACTGAATCTTGTTTAAAAATCAAATAGGAGTCCTATATCAGATTCTTCCTCTGCTGCCGATGTCTCCAATGCTTCTTCTGCTTACACAGCGATGGAAGATTTTTCTATTACCTTCGCTCTATCAAAAATCTATCTCTACCTCACTGCTTTTATCCTTCAACAGTTAGAAGCAGCGAATTTAGCTCCATGCAAAGCTATGAAGGCAAGTTCTCATACTGTGGCAAAAGGATAAAATTGTGGATATTAGCAGACGAAATTTACTGAAGGTAGTTTCTGCTTCTGGTTTAGGTGGAGCCGGGGTATTTGCTTTACAAGGTTTAACCAAACAAGTTTTAGCGCAAAATCAGTCTACCCCACTCCAGATTAAAAAAGGGGAAATGCTCTACAGGCAACTAGGACGCACCAAAGAACAAATATCTGTAATTGGTTTAGGTGGTCATCATATTGGTAGACCAAAAGATGAACAAGAGGGTATTAATCTGATCCGTACTGCTCTCGATCGCGGGATTAATTTTATGGACAATAGCTGGGATTACCATAATGGAGGTAGCGAAATTCGCATGGGTAAAGCTCTGCAAAATGGTTATCGTCAAAAAGCTTTTCTGATGACTAAAATCGACGGTCGCACAAAGGCGGCTGCTGCTAAACAAATTGATGAATCTTTAAAACGTTTACAAACAGACCACATTGATTTGTTGCAGCATCATGAAGTCATTCGTATGGAAGACCCAGACCGGATTTTTGCCCCTGGTGGTGCGATGGAAGCAGTGGTGGAAGCACAAAAAGCTGGCAAGATTCGCTACATAGGGTTTACTGGACACAAAGACCCTTTGGTACACCTGAGAATGTTGGAAGTTGCCAATCAAAACAACTTCCGTTTTGATGCAGTGCAGATGCCGTTAAATGTTATGGATGCCCATTTCCGCAGTTTTGAGAGGCAAGTTTTACCCAGACTGGTTCAAGATGGAATTGCTGTATTGGGGATGAAATCAATGGGCGACCAAAACATTCTCAAAAGCAATGTGGTCAAACCGATCGAATGTCTGCATTACGCAATGAATCTGCCAACTTCAACAGTGATTACAGGCATTGAAAGTATGCCCATCTTAAACCAGGCTTTCGAGGCAGTACGTACTTTTACACCCATGAGCCAGGAACAAGTTAGAGCATTACTAAATCGGACTCGCCAAGCTGCTCTTAAAGGTCAGTATGAACTGTTTAAAACTACTAACCAATTTGATAGTACAGCCAAAAATCCTGAGTGGTTAGGATAAGTTTTAGCTAGGGCGTGCTTGAAAACTAAGAATGAAAGCGATTTGGGCAGTTCACAGCAAACAACCATATATCTTGAGTGGCTGCAAAATCCAGAACTTAGCGATCGCGAGTTGGAAGTGTTGCGCCTGATGGAAGTACTCAAAAAATGTCATCATAGTTAAAGTGAAAACATTCTGGAGACAAGACAACGGTTTACGCACGCCCTTTAGCACGGTTAATTGAACAATTGCAACGCCTACCGGGAGTTGGCCCCAAAAGTGCCCAACGACTGGCTTTGCATATTTTGAAGCGACCAGAAGCAGAAGTAGAAGCTTTGGCACAAGCTTTAGTTGAGGCAAAAAAACAGATAGGCTTGTGTTCTGTTTGCTTTCACTTATCTGCTGAACCTGTTTGTGAAATTTGCCGCAATGCCAACCGTGACAATAGCACTATCTGTGTTGTTGCAGATCCTCGTGATGTGATTGCGCTGGAAAAAACCCGCGAATACAAAGGCAAGTATCACGTTTTGGGCGGGGTGATTTCGCCAATTGATGGAATTGGTCCAGATCAGTTGAATATACTAGCTTTGCAGCGTCGGGTGAGTCAGCAAAAACCTCAAGAGGTAATTCTGGCAATTAGTCCGAGTGTAGAAGGGGAGACAACAACCCTGTATATCGGTCAGCTATTGAAACCATTTACCAAGGTGACGCGGATTGCTTTTGGTTTACCTGTGGGTGGCGATTTGGAGTACGCAGATGAAGTTACTTTGGCGAGGGCGTTGGAAGGACGGCGAGAGTTAGATTAAGTTTTGTTGATTTTGCTGGATTAACCACTTTCTCGATTATTGACTCTACATAACATCCGATCGCAAGTTTTAGCCATGATTTTGCCCTAGCAAATCTGCAATCGAGGTGAGTAATTCAGTTGGTTGTACTGGTTTGGCAATATGTTTCTGAAAACCAGCTGCTAAAACTCGATCGCGATCGCTTTCTCCAGCATAGGCGGTAAGAGCGATCGCCGGAATTTCCCCGCCCTCCTCTTTAGGCATGGCTCTGAGCATCTTAATCAAGCTGTAGCCATCCATTTCTGGCATTCCTAAATCACTGATTAATAAATTAGGTACAGCCTGTGATATAATTGCAAGCGCCTCATTTACCGATGCTGCGGCAGTTATCAACGCCCCATTATGTTGTAGCAAGAAGTGCAGAAAATCCCGTGTGTCTACATCATCATCGACAATTAATACCCGTAGTCCACGCAGAACTGACGAGTTAAATTTCTCCCCTGCTCCTCCTGCTTCCCCTGCACCCTCACTGTCCTTCATCACGGGCAGTCTGACACTAAAAACTGCTCCCTGTCCAATTCCTGGACTGGCTGCTCTTACAGTACCGCCATGCAACTCTACTAAGTGACGAACTATTGCCAATCCCAGCCCCAGTCCGCCAAATTTCCTGGTTGTGCTGCTATCGGCTTGACGGAAATATTCAAATACGTGGGGTAAAAATTCAGGGGAAATACCTTGACCTGTATCTTTAACTTGAATTATTGCTGAGTGGGAAGTTAATTCACCACTCAATGATAAGCTGACTTCCACTGAACCACGAGAGGGAGTAAACTTAACTGCGTTCGAGAGTAAATTCCCTACAATTTGCTGTAACCGATAGTAATCGCCCAACACTTTACCAGCCTTGGGGTCAACTTGTACTTTAATCTGGATAGATTTGGTTTCGGCAATTAACCGGACTGTTTCTAATGCAGCATCAATTACAGCTACTAGGTTAACAGTGGCAAAAGTCAGGTTCAACTTACCGCGAATAATTCGGGAGACATCCAGCAACTCATCAATTAATTGAATCTGCAATTGAGCATTTCTTTCGATGGTTTCCAAAGCACGACTTGTAGTCACTTCATCAAATTTGCGGCTTTTGAGTAGCGATGACCACCCTAAAATCGGGTTGAGGGGCGATCGCAATTCATGGGAGAGAATAGCGAGAAACTCATCTTTATTCCGGTTTGCCTGTTTGAGTTCCTCTGCTTGTTGCCTGAGTGCCTTTTCTAATTGCTTCCTGGGGGTTAGGTCAAGAATAAAACAGATCCAAGATGCGGGATCTCTCTCCACCAAGGCACCACCAATTAGTATCGGAATACGGGAACCATCCTTACGAATGTATTCTTTTTCAAAGGGAGTAAATAGCCCAACCGTTAAAAGTTGTTCTATCCCTTGCCGATCGAGAGCATGATATTCAGGTGGGGTGATATGTTGTCTGCGTATCTTACCCGCTAAAAGTTCCTCTCGTGTATAACCCACCATTTCTAAAAAAGCCTCGTTCGCCTCAGTAATGTAATCAGGAGTGGCAAACATAATGCCAATAATGTTGGAATCTACTAACCGCCTTAATTGAGTTTCGCGCTGGCGCAAATTATTTTCTACCTGTTTCCGCTGGGTAATATCCTGGGTAGTTCCCATCATCCGTACTGCCTGACCCTCGGCATCATAAAAGACGCGACCTTTAGCAGAAATCCAATGAATACTACCATCAGACCAAAGGATGCGGTATTCAATATCACACTCAATTTTTTCCTCAATAGAGCGGGCGATCGCTTCATGAATGCATTTGCGGTCTTCTGGATATACACAGTTAAGGAAAAGCTCAAAGCTGATTTCGACTTCTAAGGACACTCCAAACAGCTGCCGACATTTGTCTGTCCAAATTACCTCGTTGGTGGTGATATTCCAAAACCACATACCCAGTTCAGCAGCATTAGTGGCCAACCGAATCCGTTCTTCACTCTCGCGCAGGTTTGTTTCAATTTTTTGACGTTCCCATAGGGCAGCTTGCTGTTCGGTAATATCAGTACTAGCACCAACTACCCTAATGTACCTGACCATTTGCATCCCGAACTGCAAACCCCTGGTCTTTCACCCACAAATAGCGACCATCTTTGTGACGCACTCGATACTCGATGCCATAACGGTTTCCATTGGCCATACTAGCCATGAATTGGTCATTAACTCTTTGTTGGTCATCGGGGTGGATGCGTTCTTGCCACCACTGGAAAGTAGGTTCGGTTTCTTGTTGTGTGTAGCCAAAAACCTGGGTTAGTCCCTGAGTTCTTTCCACAGTATTTCTGCCAATTTCCCAGTCATAGATGAGGCAATTAACCGCCGCCGCCGCTAGTTCAAACCTTTCGTTACTTTGCCGTAGGGAAATTTCTATGTATCGTCGCTCTGTAATATCAAAAGCGATTCCCAAAAGATATTGCGGCAATCCATCAGCAGTTCTGCTGTGTACAGTGTCATAGCTACAAAACCAGCGCCACTCTCCATTAGCGTGTCGAATTCGGTATTCAAAGCTGAGGACTTCACCCTGATAAGCAGAATTAAATTTTTCAAAATAGCTAGGGAGTCGAGCCAAATCTTCAGGGTGTAAAAGTTGGGTAAATAACTCCTTTCCCATCGCCTGAATTTCTGGTGGTGTGTAGCCCCAACCTTGGGCAATTTCGTAATTAACGTAAGAATTTCGCTGCTCAATTAGGTCATAAATGTAGATGATCCCTGGAAGAGTCCCAGCAATTTGTTGAAACAAACGGTGACTATCCCACAGTGTCTGAAATTCATCTGCATCAACTTGTTGAGTATCTTGTTCACAACTACAGTCATCCGCGAACTGGGCGTGCTTAGATGCCGTAATATCCGAAAAAGTTGTCACGATCGCATACAGATTACTTGCTTCAGTTTGAAACAGAGGTTGCGAGGACAACAAGAGCCAGACTAACTCACCATTTGGCTTATAAAAGCCACACACCACATTTAAGCAAGGTTTACCTGTATTTTGGGCAACGATCGCAGGGTGAGTTTCACTGAGTAAAGGAGAGCCATCTTCATGAATAAATTGCCACTTGGGATCGAGGAAATTTTGCCCCACAAGCTGTTCTGCGGTCAGTCCCAAAATGCGATCGCTAGCGGTATTACAAGCCTGGATAGTGCCATCAGCCAACTGAAGCACCATTCCTTCTTCTCCACTGGCTACTAGCGAAGAATTTGCCTTTTTACTAACTTGCCGATGCAGCAGCTTGTGATTAGCCAGCTGGTTGTGGAACTTTTCCGCGTCTGGCATTCTAAAAAGCTAAATAATTTTAAAGTTAATCTCAGATTGAGCGACTCATATTTACATAAATTTTAAGACAATTTCTTCAAACTTGATTTATTTGCCGCACCTTTATAAGACAAGGGAACAAGGAGAAAAAAGAACTCTGTTAATGAAACAGTGCTGAGTGATTTTAATTTACTCAGCACTCAGCACTCCTCAATCAACCCCCAACATGAATACCAGGTCGCATCTCGGGATTCTTTTCAGCTCGCCGCAGTACTTCACGGGTAACTACAGCAATGTCACCTTCGCCAAACAAGATAAAACGCAATAGGTATTGTATGGGATTTCCCTCAACCCAGCCGAAGTAAGCATGGGGAATCTTACCTGTTTGGTCGCGAATGTAAAGTAGTAAAGCGGCGATCGCATTGGGTACTGCTGCACTTTCAGCCCGGAGGATGCGATAGTCACCAACTTGTACCCCTTTTACTACGATCACATCCGCAAATTCCGAAGCATCGGATACATGAATTTCTAGAAACAGAATTGGATCGTTGGGTGGAATATGATTGTCTTCGCGTACCTCTTTCTCTTTCATAAAATACTCTAGGACATCGCCCGTATTCAACCGATTTGCAATCAGTCGTATTGTTCCCTGGCTATCTTCAGCAAAGAATTGGCTAGCAAGTTCGTCAACTTCGATCCGCTCTGCTCGCAGTTCTGTTGAACGCCAAACACGAGAAACCAGCGAGGTAAAAATGATCGCACCGATGAAAAACCCAGCAATCCTAATCCCTTCTGGTCTTTCGATGATATTAACAATGGTGGTATATAAAAATAACAGTGTAATGATGCCAAAAACGAATCTGGCCCGCTTCTGTCGGTGACGGTGGGCTGATAGGGTGACGGCAAAGGCAGCTGAGGTGATCAACACCAGCACACCAGTTGCGTAAGCTCCACCTTGGGCTTCTACACTTGCTTTAAAGATAATTGTGACAACAAAAGCGATTGTTGTGTAGACTAACACTAAAGGTCGGGTTACTCGTGCCCAATTCGGTGCCATGCCATAGCGTGGTAGGTAGCGAGGCACGATATTTAACAGCCCTGCCATTGCAGATGCACCTGCAAACCACAAAATAGAAATAGTACTTAAATCGTAAATTGTGCCAAAAGCATTGCCTAAATACAGATGTGCTAAATAAGCAAGGGCCCGTCCATTAGCTTTGCCCCCCGATGCAAATTCTGCGGTTGGAATCAGTAGAGTGGTTATAAAGCTGGTGGTAAGCAGAAAGAAGCTCATAATCAGAGCAGCAGTGGTGAGCAACTTGCGTGTATTCCGAATCCGCCCTTTGGAATGCTGCGAAGTGCTGTTACTACTGCCTTTAACCAGAGGCATAACGGTAACACCAGTCTCAAAACCTGACAATCCCAGTGCTAGTTTGGGGAAGATGATGAGAGAGATGCCGATTAGCATCAAAGGGTTAGAATGGCGTGCAAAAAGTGCAGTTTGCCAGTTAGCGATCGCTTCTGTGTGAGTTAATATCTGATACACACCGACGCCAACGACAATGAAGTTTAATAGCAGATAAGCTCCCACTAAAACCACTGCAATCCCAATGGCTTCTCGGAAACCTCTCAAGAAAACTGCACCTAGTAATGCAACTAATATCAGGGTAACTGCGATCGTCTGATTGTGAAGCCAAATTGGTGTCAGCGGATTTTCGATGATATGGGCTGTGGCATCAGCTGCTGACAAGGTAATGGTAATAATAAAGTCAGTTGCCACAAAGCCAAGTAAGCACAGTACAAGTAATTTGCCTTGCCACCAGGGAAGTAAACGCTCTAACATTGCGATCGACCCTTCACCATGAGGGCTTTCGGCAGCAATGCGCCGATAGATTGGCAACGCTCCAAAGAGCGTCAGCAAAACCAGAATCAGGGTAGCTATAGGAGAAAGAGCGCCAGCTGCCAGTGCTGCAATCCCTGGTTGATAGCCAAGGGTCGAGAAATAATCTACACCAGTCAAGCACATAACCTGCCACCAAGAATGCTGGCGATGTGCTTCTTCTTTGCGATAAGGCCCTTTTTTCTCTCGTCGGTCTTCTTCAAGCAACCAATGGATTAACTGGTTGCCGAGCCGTTTTGTTGAAACAATTGATTTAGCCATCAAATACGGTTATGTTGCAAAAGTCGGCTTTGTGATTTTTTTAAGCCTTCGTGGTTTATTAAAATTTCTAACTACAAAGGCATAGCACTATTATTGTATGTTAAGCATCCTGTCTGATTTACAAAATATATAGTGGTTGTTCGTAGTCGTCTACGATATCAAGATCGGTTTTAGCTTTTGGTATAGCAATAATCAATACTGCAACCGTATATTTTGGGATTAACGCTTTTGCACTCTTAGCACCTTTAAGCCGTATAAATTCTAAAAAAACGATGCTGCTAAATAAGGTATGTACGCAATCAACAAATCAGCCCTAAAATAAAAGTCACTTTTAGTTATATGATGTTTGTGTAAATGACCATAAGATAATTAGCCTGCTAATCTATAACTCTGTTTGTGTAGCCGTAGACTTTAGTTTGATGGAATTATGGACATATAGTCGTACACAATATACAAACAATGTATTAGATAGGTTTCCAGCATCATGCGAACCCATCTGCACCAACTACACTAATTCAGATGTTTGACAATATCTGTAAGTTTTTAGTTGAGAACTTCTCCAGTGACTTCGCTACATGGTTATTAGGCGAATCTATTAATTTAACAGAACTAAGTCCAAAAGAATTATCTCTCGAACCCATTCGGGCTGATGCTCTAATTCTGTTGCAGTCGGAGCAAAGCATATTGCATTTGGAATTTCAAACCCAAGTCGATGCGGAAATTCCTTTTCGGATGATTGACTATCGATTGCGAGTATATCGCCGCTTTCCAGACAAAGCAATGCATCAAGTCGTAATTTACCTCAAGCAGACAAATTCAAATTTGGTGCAACAAAATACATTTACAATTGCTGGGACACGACATGAATTTGCAGTTATCAGACTTTGGGAACAACCAACTGAAGTATTTTTGAGAACACCTGGACTTTTACCTTTGGCGGTGTTAAGCAGTACAATTGAACCAGAAGTTATACTTAATGAAGTGGCACGCGAAATTAACGCTATTACAGAATTAAGAACTCAAAGTAATATTGCTGCTTCTACAGCGATTTTAGCTAGTTTAGTATTAGAGAAAGAGGTTATTAAACGAGTTTTGAGGTCAGATATTATGCGCGAGTCAGCGATTTATCAAGACATTCTACAAGAAGGAAAAGCTGAAGGCAAGGCTGAAGGCAAGGCTGAAGCGTTACTCGAAGTGGCAAGAAATCTATTTAGTACTGGTATGCCATTAGAGCAAATCGGCAGAGTCACAGGGTTATCAATTGAGCAGTTACAGTATTTACAGGTAAGTGAGTCTCGTGATTCCAATCAATAAATAATCGGTGCAGGTTGACTGCACCGATTACCAAGTGTCATTCGCATTGAACAAACATCCCATTGTTTCACGCCAATGCTGAAGCTTGGGGTTTGGCAAAAATCATTCTTCCTGCTGTAGTTTGTAAAGCACTGGTAACTACTACTCGCAGTTCACCACCCACATAATTGCTACCTTCTTCAACGACTACCATTGTGCCGTCATCTAGATAGCCAATGCCTTGACTGGGTTCTTTGCCTTCCTTGAGAATTTTTAAATCCAGGTTATCGCCAGGTAAATAACTGGGACGGACGGCATTCACTAAATCATTCACATTCAAAACAGGTACTTTCTGAACACTGGCGACTTTAGACAAGTTATAGTCGTTGGTTAGCAATGTGCCGCTAATTTCTTGGGCGAAGCGCACCAACTTGGCATCCACTGTGGGAATATCTTCGTAGTCAACTGCATTAATCAGGATGCGATCAGGATAATCTTCTTTAATACGGTTGAGAATTTCTAGTCCTCTCCTTCCCCGTACACGCTTTTGGTCTTTGCTAGCATCCGCGACTTGTTGGAGTTCTTGCAAGACAAACTGCGGTACAAGAATTTGCCCTTCTAAAAACCCTGTTTCTAGTAAGGCTTCAATACGACCATCAATAATACAGCTAGTATCTAGAACTTTGGTATTGGCTGGTTTTAATGTTCCTTCCACTACCATCGATTCAACGGTGTTGGGATTAATGAACCGCAATAAGCCTCGCCCGTGGGTGTCTGCCAAATTCATGCCAGTAACGGAGAGGATAATACTACCAACAACTGCCACCAATGGCTTAATAAATCCAAAATCCGCCGGGATCGGGAGCAAAAATAGTGGGGCTAGCATCAGGTTGGCTAGTAATAACCCAATCACTAAGCCGATCGCACGAGTTAAAATCACTTCTAGAGGCATTTCTTTGACTTGTGATTCTAGGCGACGATATGTCGTCTGGAAACTCAGCCCGATCGCACCACCAATAATAGCGGCAAAGACGGCAACAACTAAGCGTAGAGCTTCTAGATTCGTTACCTGATCTAGCGCCCCATTGGGTAGTAGTTCAATGCTGTAGAACCCTATTCCCGACGCTGCTAAGATAAATGAGAAAATAATAATGGCGTCAAGCATGGTTGTCTTGTTTTCCTGCAACTGTGTTAACCGATAAAGTTAAGTATTTTTTATTTCATCGGTAAGATAAACTCATCAATATTGACTTACACTAAGGGTTTAGGCTGACAATATCTGCAATTATTATAACCAAAGGATTTTATCTTAATATTTTTCATTGTTTTGTTGTAAAAAGACAAAAACTTGTAAATAAACTACTTATTTTCATTGTCTCTAATTCGCAGTTGGATTAACTTAAAACTTTTCTCAAAATGAGTAAAAAATTTAGTATTTCTGGAATTGCGAGTTCTGCTTATGTGCATATTCCCTTTTGCAGACGGCGGTGTTTTTATTGTGATTTCCCTGTCTCTGTTGTAGGCGATCGCTTGCGGGGCGAAACATCTGGTACTATTTCCCAATATGTTGAGGTGCTATGTCAAGAAATTGCCATTACACCAGCATTTGGTCAACCCCTAAAGACAATTTTCTTCGGCGGTGGTACTCCTTCGTTGCTCTCAATAGAGCAGCTACAACGGATAGTCACAGAGCTACAGAAGCATTTTGGGATTGCGTCTGGGGCAGAGATTTCTATGGAAATTGACCCAGGCACCTTTGATTTAGCCCACATAGCAGGATATCGCAATGCAGGCGTGAACCGGGTAAGTTTGGGTGTACAAGCCTTTCAAGGAGAATTATTGCAAAGGGCGGGGCGATCGCACTCAGTTGAAGATATTTTTGCAGCTGTGGAACTAATCCACCAAGTCGAGATTCCCGTATTTAGCTTAGACTTAATTTCTGGATTGCCGCATCAGTCTTTAGATCAATGGCAATATTCCCTAGAAAAAGCCGTAGCGATCGCACCGACTCACATTTCCATTTACGATCTTACCATCGAACCAGGTACAGCCTTTGGTCGTTATTACAAACCTGGCGATACTCCTTTACCTACGGATGAAGCCACAGTCAAAATGTACCAGATGGGTCAGCAGGTTTTAACTAGTGCCGGTTATGAGCATTATGAAATTTCTAATTATGCTCAACCTGGTCATCAGTGTCGGCATAATCGAGTGTATTGGGAAAACCGCCCTTATTATGGCTTTGGTATGGGTGCGGCGAGTTATGTTGAGGGGAAACGATTCACTCGTCCGCGCAAAACTAAGGAGTATTACCAGTGGGTACAAGCTGGCGGTGTCATTGATTGTGATGTTACCCCCCCAAAGGAAGTATTGTTAGAAACGTTAATGTTGGGGTTGCGTTTGGCAGAGGGTTTGAGTTTGGCGGCGTTGGCGGCAGCTTATGGTGAAGCGAAGGTGGAGGAAATTTGCAGGTATTTGCAATTGTATTTTGAGAAAGGTTGGGTGGAAATTGTAGAGGGAAGATTGCGTTTGATTGATCCCCAAGGGTTTTTGTTTTCTAATGTGGTGTTGGGGGAATTGTTTGAGAAGTTGGGGTGATGAACTGCTTATGCAAAAAAATAAAGTTAAAAAAGCTGTGATTCCGGTAGCTGGTTTCGGGACTCGTTTGTTTCCAGCTACTAAAGTTGTCAAAAAAGAACTTTTCCCGATTATTGATCGAGATGGTAGGGCAAAACCTGTGATTCTTGCAATTATTGAAGAGGCAATTAGTGCTGGAATTACAGAAGTGGGGATTGTGGTGCAGCCAGATGACAAAGAAATATTTGCAGATTTCTTGAAAAAACCACCCAAAAAAGAACTTTTAGAAAAACTTTCTCCACAAAATCAAGAATATAGCCGATATCTCGAAGATTTAGGTAGCAGAATTACCATTCTGTTACAAGAGGAACAATTAGGCTATGGTCATGCAGTATTTTGTGCCAAGGATTGGGTACAAAATGAGCCTTTTTTGCTCATGTTGGGCGACCACATTTATGCATCTGACATTGAAAAATCTTGTGCTAGCCAAGTTTTAGATGTTTACGAACAAGTTAATCAAAACGTTGTTGGCTTAACTACAATGCCAACAGAAATTATTCATAAAGCTGGGTGTATAACAGGAGTTTGGCAAGAGGTAAACTCGATTTTGTCAGTTACACAACTCTATGAAAAACCTACTATTGAGTATGCACAACAGCATTTACGTGTAGAGGGAATTTCAGAAAATGATTTTTTAGGTATATTTGGCTTATATTTACTAACGCCGAAAATTTTTGACTTTCTAGCAGAACATATCAACCAAAATTTCCGAGAACGAGGTGAATTTCAGTTAACATCTTGTCTGGAAAAATTGCGTCAGGAAGAGGGAATGACAGGATATGTTGTTAAAGGCAAGTGTTTTGATACAGGTTTGCCAGATGCTTATCGTCAGACAATGATTGATTTTAGAAAAATATAGATTAATATTAATTTGCCCCTGTTGATAGCCTCCTTTTTTTGTTAAAGCACTTTTCAGTTAGATGAGTTACAAAATGCCGGACTCAAAATCAGACACAAAGAATTTCTACTTTCTTCCTACTGCCTCCTTAAAAAACTACTTCAAAACTAGCGGTAGTTAGAGCCGGGAAAGAGGTAGCATCCAATTGTGCAAATTTACCCCCGGAATTAATCTCAGCAAAATCATCTGCCGAACCATTAGGGTTATAAAAAAGACTACCATTTGCGCTATTATAAACGATCGCTGCACTACTACTTGCAGCTAAAGTATCGTCCGTCACTGTGGCAAAGTCTGCGGAATTTAATTTAGTCGGGAAGACTGAGTTACTTAGAGCAGTAAAGGTAGATTTAGATAATTGGATCTTGTCTTTCTCAGGAGTGAAGTCACTAATAGTATCAACTCCGAGTTCCCTAATATTAAACTTTGATCCTGTTGCAAATACAAACTTATCTGAGCCAGCGCCTCCTTCTAGTAAGTCGTCCCCACTATCTCCCTGTAGGTAATCGTTGCCTTTATTCCCGATCAGAATATCTTTGCCACTACTGCCAAAAAGAATATCATCACCTTTGCCCCCCAGAAGGTTGTCGTCATCACTACCCCCATCTATTTTGTCTGCACCAGCTCCACCAACAAGGATGTCACAACCTGCCCCCCCATCAATGTAATGATTACCAATAACACCAGAAAGCGAAATACTGTCATCACCATCCCCAGCAAAAATAACCTTATTGCCAGCCGAAAAATCCCCCCAACTAAAGGTATCGTCTCCCTTGGTTGTAGCGACATCAGTACTGATTACATTTCTAGCTCGAGCAACTGCCTCTTTTATGAGATCAGCAAGATTCTCACTTTTAGAACCAAGAGTCAGTACACCACCTCGACCAAGCTGGGTAACTAGTGTCTCGTAATCGGCTGCAACATTACTCGTAGTTAGAAAAATTGGAATAATGTTATTTGCTTCTAGCGCAGTTTTTACTTGTCCGATCTGTGGATAATCTTCATAAGCATCAGCTATCCCATCTCCATTATTGGCAATAGTATCACTTGGAATAGCTGCTGCGCGATCGCCGGCAACGTGATAAATACTATCGGTGGCTACTATAACAACACGAAATGAACCTACTCTGTAACCAAGACTGCCACCGCTATCTAAAGCTGCGAACAAGAGTGCATCTAATTGTGATTCTGACCCATCATTGCCACCAAAAGCTTGAAAGTCAAAGATTTTGTCTTTAACGGTTGTGACATTATTTGTCAAAGCGACTTCTGCTTGATATACATAGTCAGCGTAACCCCCAAAAGGCAGTATTGGCTTATCCTTGAAAGAGGCAATACCAAATTTCAGGTCATTACCAAATATCTTTTCTAATGTCGGGTTGGTTAAGCGATTTACCGTCGCAGGAAGTACGGTTTTAAGCTGGATTAAATTCTCATCAGATGACGATGTTAAGTCTTGTAGCAAAACAAGATCAGATACTAAAGTCATAGTTTTTCCCTCTGACTATTTTTATTAATGGGTTGTATTGCAAAGTGCCCGAATACTATTTCAGCTTGATATTAGCAAGGTTAATTGATTTAAGATAGTACTTAAACTGAAGAAAATATAATCTCTTTCAAAAAATCTTTGCTGTGTCCTGACTCAGGCTTGATTTAGTTTGTCTGGGGCTTGTGGTGAGTTACCGAAGAAAGGCAGAAGGCAGGAGGAAGAAAATATATTTTTACCCTCTGCCACTTTCTTTTAGAACAAGTAAATTTATTTATGTTTGCGTAGTGTGTCGTAGACAAGAAAGAAGAAAATATGTATTTTGAGGTGCGTAGCGAATATTTACTGCCTCCTTGTTGAAACGAAACCCATAAAGAAATTTAGGAGGTTTACCTCCTGCCTCTAGCTTACTAAGGTTATAGTTGCAGACTTAACGAAGAAGAATGTCACAAGATATGAGTTAAGCTAAAGTGCGTTAATGGGTGAGCAGTGAAGATAATGCTTTGGATTATAGGATGAATCAGTATTTTGCAACGGTTGCTCGCGGATTAGAAACCCTCGCGGCTCAGGAGTTAGAGCAACTGGGTGCCCATTCCGTAGAGTCGGGGTTTTGCGGTGTAGCCTTTGAGGGCGATCGCACTCTACTTTATCGCGTCAATCTCTGGGCTAGGTTGCCGTTCCGAATCTTGGTGAATATCCATGAGTTTCCATGCCTTGATGCCAAGGATCTCTATCGCGGTATCCAGACTATCGATTGGCAAAACTATCTGACGCCAGAGATGACGCTGGCGGTGAATGTCACGGGCAAAAACGATCGCCTCAACCACAGCCACTTCACATCTCTCCAAGTCAAAAATGCGATCGTTGACCAACAGAAAGAAAATCTGGGCGAGCGTTCAAATGTAGAGCTTCATGAACCAGATGTGCGGGTTAATGTTCATATTGAACGCGACTTTTGTACCGTTAAACTCGACAGTTCTGGAAATAGTCTGCATCGCCGAGGCTACCGTCCTGCGGTTGGAGCAGCCCCTCTCAAGGAATCTCTCGCTGCTGCCCTGATTCAACTTTCAGGCTGGCAACCAGACCAAATGTTCTACGATCCTCTGTGTGGATCTGGCACTTTACCCTTGGAAGCTAGCTTAAAGGCGCTGAATATAGCACCAGGGCTGTTTCGTGAATCCTTTGGATTTGAAAATTGGCTCGATTTTGATCTGTCCCTTTTAGAAGAACTGCTCCAAGAAGCTAAGGACAGCCAACTTGATAGCCTGAGCGCACCTATTTGGGGAAGCGATCGCGATGAAAATATAATCGAGCAAGCGATTAATAATGCTCAAAACTGCGGCGTTGATAACCATGTATGGTTTTCTCAAATGGAACTTGCTGATGTTGTCGCCCCCGCAGACAGTGGGATTTTATTCTGCAATCCACCCTATGGCGAACGTCTGGGGCGAGATAGCGATTTAGGGGCATTTTACAAACTTTTGGGCGACGTGCTGAAACAACGCTTCAAAGGCTGGACTGCATTTGTCCTCAGTGGCAACAAGGAACTGTCTCAATCAATTGGACTAAAATCATCCCAGCGAATTGCGGTGTACAACGGAGCGTTGCCTTGTCAGTTAATGAAATATGAGTTGTATTAAGACAATTGTCGGTTTGTAGTATGTTGAAGGCGATCGCTCTCAACCCCTAGCTGTCTAATTGGTATGTAAAGCAGGTAAGCTGAAAAAGGAATCTACCAGCAGCAAAAGAAGCGTGATAGTAAAGAAGCCACGTCATCGCCCACAACGAAGTTTTCCTGATGCCCAACGCATAATTGTGGAATGTGAGTTAGATAAGTGTATTCATTGTGACAACAATTTAGTTAACCACAGAGCCTGGCATATGCGTAAAACCGTTCAAACTATGAGTGGAGCAGTGTTTGTAGCAGGTAAAAGCAAAGAATGTAAGAATCGGCTCTGTACGCACTTTAATAAACACTACTACGCAAGTGGTGTATTGAAGTATAGCTTGCCCAGTAGTACTTATGGTTTAGATGTGCTGGCATTTATAGGTTGGCAACATGAACATGAACATCAACAATTAATTGAGATCCAAGAAAAGTTAAACCAGCGTGGGATCGAAATTAATGAGCGGAACGTAGGCAAGCTATACCGTCAATTTCTGGCACTGTTGGGTGTGGAACGATTGCACATACGCTACTCGAAATTAGCTGCCACAGCCCATGAACATGGCGGTTTGATTTGGGCAATATCAAGTTCTCTTTCTTGCCGAAACAGAACTTCAGTTACTTGCACAAATTCAGCAAGTACCTGTAACAGAGTATAAAACTCAACGTCGTAGATTAGCTTTAGCCCAAGCTCCTCGTCAACAAAAACGTCGCCTTCATCGTAATCCAGCCAGCACAATACAAGCTTTGGTCAATCAACATACGGAACTTCTCTCTGTGCTTGAGTCTCAAGCTCTTAAATACTGATTAGACAGCCAGGGGTTAGTTGCAAATAAATCTTCTAATCAGGTGCAACAACCATTAACCTGTGCTGCTCTTACAAGGAGTTAATTTTTTAGTTTATAGGTTTATCGTCACATGGATAAAGCTCAAATGATTTCACCTTCTGTGTTAGTAGACAAGCACCATCAAGCAGCAATCACTTTAGCTGCACGTTATTCTGAGACAGTGTGATTTTTACTTCTCCCAATCAACCAACACCCCATCCACAATCGCAATACCCCACTGCGGAAACTTCGCTAAAAGCTTTTTGATCACGATCTGCAAAGCCGGATCTTCCCAGCACTCCTGCAAGAATTCAAACCCCTGATTCTGCCCCGAATTCGCCGCAACTTTCAGTTTCTGCATACGCCCCGGTCGCATATTTGACCTCGCTACAATCGCCTCATGTGAACATTTTTCAGGATTTGGCACGGGCGCGGCGGAACTTTCACCCTCATGAACTGTTGTGACTTCTACACATGAAACTGAATTTTCAACTAACAACAAAGCGGGATTACCTGCTTTTACTTGCGTCTGTGTTTGATTAGCGTAGACGTGAAACGGCTTGTCGCTAGACATCGCAGAATTTAAAGAAAATTCATTTTGGGCGACGGACACGGCGGAACCAGTACCTTCTTTACGAGACGCTACGCGAACATGACAGTCTCTTGGCTCAACACCACAATTCTGGTTTTCAGCCAGCAACGTTCGCGCAGCGTCTCCAAGAGTTGCGGGATTACTTTGTGCAGCATTCACAAGCGTTTCGGCTTTTCTTAGTGCC
The DNA here is from genome assembly GCF_017114965.1 of Nostoc sp. JL31. Lineage (NCBI taxonomy): Bacteria > Bacillati > Cyanobacteriota > Cyanophyceae > Nostocales > Nostocaceae > Nostoc > Nostoc sp. JL31. The sequence goes on along the minus strand of NZ_JABXKO010000034.1, from coordinate 103,538 downwards.
ATTCGGGTTTAAACCCTTGAACATTCGTTCACGGCTTTTTGTCAGGAGTCAGAATTCCTTCTGCCTCCTTACAAAAAGCCTTTCTTCGATAAGATGACTAAATTGTGGTTGCCAAATTAACTTTGATAATCAGATCATTGAAATCCTTGTCGCCACCATTGGCTAAATCCTCAAAGCCAAAAGTATTACTAGCTAACAAACTAATGTGATCCGTATTATCAGAATTAGCACCCAAGAACGGGAAATAAACCGCCGGATCATTACTAGAATTGTTATCTAAAAGCGCATCAGGAGTAGCATTCACAATCATGAAGGGAGCAAAAATCGCACCAGGTTGGAAAGTACCAGTAAAACTAGCAGAACCTTGATTACTCACACTCAAATCAATACCAGCAACCCGACTACTCACAGCAGCCTGAATATAACCAGCCTGTCCCGTGAGAACATCAGCATTACCATCGCCATTGGTATCAATTCCCCCATTTTCATCAGTCACCTGATAAAAGCCGACATAATTGTTATAAGACGCCTCTCTGTAAACATTAAATTCCGCTTGAACTGATTGTTGGACATCTCGCAAATCAATCAATTCACCTTGAAATTGACCTTGGAGATTTGTACCCAAAGGTAAAGCTTGATCAGTCTGGTTAATTTTCACCACCAGATCATTAAAATCTGTAGAACTATTACCAGAAGCATCCTTCCAGCCTAAAGAGAAACTATTATCACCCAAGTCGGTAATTTTTTGGGTTGAGACACTAGAAAACAGTAACTTGCCAATGGAATTAGGATCATTGCGTACAGCATCAAGCGTACCGTCTTGAACTAACAAAAATCTAAAATTCTGACCAGAATCCAATTGCAGCAGCCTGGTGAGATTATTAGTATCAAAACCATTGGGGTTATTAGCGATCGCAGATAAAATTACTTGTGAGCGAAGTATTGCAGCTTGGACATAACCTTCAGCACCAGGAGCAATACCACTAATCGTACCTTGAAGATCATCAACAGTAAATAAACCCAGTTCATTCACTACCGGAGAATTGTGTCCAGTCAGTTGGATTTCCAGCGTGGCTTTGTCATCCTGGCCTGTGATATTGAAGATATCATCATTGGGGTTAGTCAGACGGCTGGGTATTTCGTCGTTAACATTAATAGTCAACTCCTTCTCAAAGTTGAGACTACCATTATCAGTAGTGCGGACGCGGATTTTGTAAGTAGGCTTAGTTTGAAAGTCTGGAGAATTGTTGATTTTGAGGGTATTGCCATCAATGGTGAAGGCATTATTATCAGTATCGTCAATTTCCGAAACTAAGCTGTAGGTGAAATTATCGTTTTGATCTGGGTCGGTGCTGTTGAATGTACCGATGACGGTGTTGGCTGCGGCTTCATCATTGACGGTGTTGGCACTCAACTCCAAATCTGTGGGTGCATCATTAACGGCAGTGAGATTAATGTTGCGGGTAGTAGGACTGCTATCTAAGGTGCCATCATTGACGACAAAGCTGATGGTGCGGGTAGTGGTAGTGGGGTTGTCGCTACTGTTTTGATAGGTAACAGAACGCAGTGCAGTTTGATATTGGGCGACGGTGGCAGTGCCAGTTAAGGTTAAGACACCGTTGTTATAAGTGCCAGTAATAATGTTGTTTGGGTCGGTGAAGGCGAGGATGTCTTCTGTGGTAACGAAACCGTTGGTAAATTTGACGGTGGCGCTGGTGAGGTTTTGTGAGTCTACATCGCTGACGGTGATGCCAGAGTCGATGGCTGTAGCGGCGTTTTCGGTGTAGGTGAGGGCGGTGGCGGTGGCGGTGGTGACTGGGGCATCATTAACGGCAGTCAGATTAATGTTGCGGGTAGTAGGACTGCTATCTAAGGTGCCATCATTGACGACAAAGCTGATGGTGCGGGTAGTGGTAGTGGGGTTGTCGCTACTGTTTTGATAGGTAACAGAACGCAGTGCAGTTTGATATTGGGCGACGGTGGCAGTGCCAGTTAAGGTTAAGACACCGTTGTTATAAGTGCCAGTAATAATGTTGTTTGGGTCGGTGAAGGCGAGGATGTCTTCTGTGGTAACGAAACCGTTGGTAAATTTGACGGTGGCGCTGGTGAGGTTTTGTGAGTCTACATCGCTGACGGTGATGCCAGAGTCGATGGCTGTAGCGGCGTTTTCGGTGTAGGTGAGGGCGGTGGCGGTGGCGGTGGTGACTGGGGCGGTATTAAGGTACTGAAAGGCAGCAGAGTTAAGGTCTAACCCAGTGCGATTTTCAAAGATCGCAATGAGTTCATCGGGTTCGCTACCGGGTTTGTTAATCCTGAGGTTTGTGTTGTTACCAACGATGTCTAAGCGGTACTGGTTAGACGAACCGAGAAGTTGAACTTTATCTTCTAGGGCATTGAACCCGACAATCAGGGCGTAGTCGCTATTTCCGGTAGTGGTGCTGATGCCATCGTCATAGTAAATACTGGTATTGCTGGCCAGAATGTAGGTATCTGAGCCGGTATCTCCGGTCAGTATGTCGAACTCTCCAACAAAACTGTTACCAGCCACCCCAACTAGGGTATCGTTTCCAGCACCACCATTCAGGATATTATTGCCACTGCTTCCTATGATGCGGTTATTTAAGCTATTACCTGTACCGTTACTATTACCTGTACCTGTTAAGGTGAGGTTTTCTAAGTTCGCACCTAATGTATAATCTGCAAGAGAGCTAATGACTGTATCAATGCCACCTGCAACAGAAGCATTAGTTTCAGTTACTACATCTGTAGCGCTGTCCACATAATAAACGTCGGAGCCATCACCCCCGTCCAAATTATCATTACCGGCACCTCCGTCCAAACTATCATCACCTAAACCACCAATCAGATTGTCATTTCCTGCTCCACCAGTTAGGGTGTCATCCCCGTCACCGCCATCGATAGTGTAGTTACCCGAAGCCGTAGCTAAAATGGTAACCCTATCGTTGCCATTCCCTGTATTAATGGTGTTAATGGCGCTGGTTGTAGATGCCCTGACGATATCTGCACCAGAACCAGTTGTAATAATTTGCTGGCCCGTAGTAGAGGTTGCGTTCACTACAACTGCATTTGTGCTGGTACTGGTTATGGTTTGTGCGCCTTCAGCAGATGTGGCCTTCACTTCGACAAGATTTACACCATTACCAATACCGTCACCAATCGTCTGCGCCCCCGCTCCGGTGGTAGTTGCAAAAACTGATTTAAGACCTACACCTGTTATATTCAGTGCCCCGGCGCCAGAGGTTGCTGTCACCGTGGTAGCACCTGAACCCGTTACAATGTTCTGTGCACCCGCTATGGATATTGTTTCGAGGGTTGCCATCCCGGTGAATGTGGTCATGGCGATGTTAATCACACCGGCCCCAGATGTTTCTGTTGTTAGGTTTACGCCTGCTATAAATGCCGTGTTAAAATTAGTACCTGTAGTAATGGTTTGTGCACCATCACCTGTCGTATTGATTACAATATTCTCGATATTGCTTAGATTAGTCCAGAGAGCATCAGGCGGTGCTATCACACCGGCCTGAAGATGTTCAATATACAGCGTATCTATACCTAATCCACCATTGAGGGAATCGCCAGAATTAAAAGTATCCGTTCCCGCACCATCATAAGTCCCATTAAATGTGTCATTGCCTGTGGTGCCAACAATGGTATCGTTGTTGATGGTTAAATTGTAAGTAGCCATAGTTATTTCTCCAATTCAGTAATGTCAATACCTTTGCCAAAATAAGAGCCTAGAAAAATTTTGGCAAAATCGGCAAAATTACTCATAAATAAGCGTTTCGCTTAAAAGGTAGTTTGTCATCTCAAACCCTTATACTGCGGTCAATACGTTAAAAAAACCTTGTGGGGAACCTTATGGGAAACCTTAAAGAACTTATTGTTTTTGTCAAACCTCAGAGAACAGCGAGTTAATAGTGAAAGCGTCATTAACTCACCCTCGTAAATTTACGAAGGTATTGTAAACCGTAAATATACGTAATTATTAACTTAAGTAAGTCTTAGAGGATGTTTATTCTGAGCGGCTTCAGTAATACCTGAACTTCAGTCAAAACCAAGATTTAGCTATTCCTATTGACCTCGTCTACCTCAGGGACTATGTTATGCGGCGATCGCCATTGGTAGATTCCTTTTTTAGCTTACCTGCTTTACATACCAATTAGACAGCTAGGGACTCAAATGGAGAAAGTAGCTCTGAATTTAAAATGCCCTCTCGCTCTAGAATATTTTCTAGCACGGAGATTGTCATTTTGATATTCGATAAGGGCATTCGCATTTCATGAGAGGCGGTTGCTAGAAAATTATTTTTCAACTGGTTGAGCCGTTGAGATTGTGACAATTGCTCTCGTTGATAACGATTGAGTGCTGTTTGAATAGCAACATAAAGTTGTTGTTCCTTGACAGGTTTGAGAATGTAACCAAAAGCAAATGTCATGTTAGCCCGATCCAAAGTGCTTTTGTCAGAATGCCCGGTAATATAGACCACAGGGATTTGAAAACGATTCCAGATTAGCTCCGCCGCCTGAATACCGTCCATCTCACCCCGCAACTGAATATCCATCAAAACCAAGTTTGGGAGTAATTCACCAGCTTTCTCAATTGCCGTTTCTGCCGTATCGATAATATCTAAAACAGTGTATCCCAGCAGTTCTAAAGTTTCTTGTAAATTCATGGATAGGATAGACTCATCTTCAACAACCAAAATCCGAACTTTTTCTGTTATCTGGGTGTTTGATAAAATGCTGGTCACGTTCATAAGCTACTTCTTATAAAAGAAATTTTGAAGCATCTACAACTCATAAAATGCTATGAGCCTAGCTTTCATCAGAAAGGCGAAATGGCAAGGAAACCCTGATGTAGAGACGCAATAAATCGCGTCTTAAAAGATCAATTATCTACACCAATAACCCTTAACTCAAGGGGATTGAGATAAGAACATTTGTGGGGTAAAATATTTCAAGACGATCAAACTCTGACACGCACCAAAATTTAGTTTTTCCTATACCTGCTGTCATCAGATTTTGTGATTTACGGTTTGCAATATACTTAAAGCCACTGCTTCTGCTACCTTAATCCCATCGATACCAGCCGAGAGGATTCCCCCTGCGTATCCCGCGCCTTCACCAGCTGGATAAAGACCGACTGTATTTAAACTCTGATAATCCTCTTTGCGTTTAATCCGAATTGGTGATGAAGTGCGGGTTTCTACCCCAGTCAACACGGCATCGTCCATCGCAAATCCTTTAATTTGTTTGTCAAAAGCGGGAAGGGCTTCGCGGATGGCTGCGATCGCATAATCTGGTAAACTCTGGCTCAAATCACCCAAATGTACCCCAGGTGTATAAGACGGCTTAACTGTGCCGAATGCTGTAGAAGGGCGATGGTTGAGAAAGTCTCCCACCAACTGCCCCGGAGCTTCATAAGTTCCACCGCCCAATTTAAAAGCCTGTTCTTCTAAGCGCCGTTGAAAGTCAATTCCCGCCAAGGCGTTGCCCGGATAATCTTCGGGGGTGATGCCCACAACGATTGCACTGTTGGCATTGCGCTCATTGCGAGAGTATTGGCTCATCCCATTGGTGACAAGTCGCCCCGGTTCTGATGCGGCTGCAACTACCAAACCTCCCGGACACATACAGAAACTATAGACGGAACGACCATTTTGGCAGTGGTGAACCAGTTTGTAATCGGCAGCACCTAAAAGCTTATGACCAGCTTGAGGGCCGAAACGACATTGGTCGATGAGAGTCTGAGGATGTTCGACCCGAAAGCCAATGGAAAAAGGTTTAGGCTCGATGTAAACCCCGCGATCGTATAGCATTTGGAAGGTATCGCGGGCGCTGTGCCCCACTGCCAGAACGACATAATCGCTGGCGATATATTCCCCACTGGCGAGGGTGACTCCCCGCACTTGTCCATTTTCGATGTTAATATCTTCCACCCGGCTTTCAAAGCGAATTTCGCCGCCGAGGGATTCGATTTTTGCACGCATACTTTGGACGATTCCCACCAATTTGAAGGTGCCGATATGCGGTTTGTTGATATAGAGAATTTCCGGTGAGGCTCCGGCGTTGACGAGTTCGGTTAGTACCTTGCGCCCATAATGCTGAGGATCTTTGACTTGACTGTAGAGTTTGCCATCGGAGAATGTACCCGCCCCACCTTCGCCAAATTGAACATTGGATTCTGGGTTGAAGTCTGATTTTTTCTTCCAAAAGTTAAAGGTATCAACGGTGCGATCGCGAACTTTTTTCCCACGTTCTAAAATAATGGGACGGAACCCCATTTGCGCCAGCATCAAACCCGCAAACAATCCACAAGGCCCAGTACCAATCACAATGGGGCGAATCGCCAAATTGCTCGGTGCTTTTGCCACTGGGCGATAACTCATGTCTGGAGTGACCATTACATGAGGATCTTTTTTCAGGCGCTTGAGTAGATGAGTTTCCTGAGTCGTTTCTACATCCAGAATATAAACAAGAGCGATCTCTCCTTTCTTACGGGCATCGTAGCTACGCTTGAAGATGGAATAGCTGATCAAATCTTCGTCCGTGATTTGCAGCTTTTTGAGGATGGCAGTCTTGATTTCATCTTCAGGATGATCAAGCGGGAGCTTTACTTCTGTTAGTCGTAACATAGCGAGGAGAAATGCATACTGTCTATCAAAATATTAACAAGAGAGGCAGGAGGCAGGACGAATACTGCCTTTTGGCGAAACCTTACATAAACACTGACTTTTCACGTCATGGAAAAACCCACGAAAAACCTAATCTCCCTCCCGACACAGTTGCAATGAGTAATAATACATAGCACAAATTACCTCAGAGAAACAAGAAAAGTTTAGTTGAAATCAATACCTGTTAACGTGTAGTTCCAGTGTATTGAGCAACTTGGGCAAGTCCTTTTGAGAAACCTGACGTGTACCCGTCTCGACTGCATCAACCCAGGAAACGCTTTTCCCCATCGTTGTAGCGAAAAATGCTCTAGACCAGCCTTTTGCTTTTCTCGCTTCTCTAATGACATTACCTGATAGAGGCTGGATATTGTTTGCACTTAGCTGATTCGAGTCCACCGTCAAGCGTTCCTGTACTTCTGCTGGTAAATGAAAACGCCATCTAGAATTGAGTATTTGATTCCAGTAACCTATAGGTCTTTTAGCAGTTTTGCTGCTTGTTAACCAAGCTGGGCCTGTTTCCAGTTCTGCTTGCCATCCAGCTTCTTTGACAACTTTCAAGTCGGTTTCCAAATCATCAGCCATTTGCCGTCTAAGCTGTCTGTCTTGCTCTGCTGTTGACACTTTGTCTTTGCCGTAAGCAATCTCCATCAGAGTCTTGCCCATTACACAATCCTGGAATTCCGGTTTGATTTGGAAGGTTAGCCAAACTAGCATTCTAGCCGCGCCAGCATTTTGTTTACCAATACTAAATAGTTTCTGTACAGTTTTCTTGGTAATAATTCCAGTGTGGTAGTGGTATTTAGATTTGTTGAGGAAGTATTTTGTCCATACTCCAGCTTGACCTATCACCTTTAAACCCACTAGCTTGTTATTGCCAGCTTTATCTGTTTCAAAATCTCGAATTATGCTGATGTCCCAAATCTTTAAATCAGCAACAGTAAAAGCTCCAGCTTTCTCCTGTTTAGGCCATGCAATACAAGCTAGTACTTGAGCAGGTTGCCGTAACAAGTGGTACAAAATACTCAATTTTTCATGTTTGCATAAGTCCCTGCGTTTAACAAGCCCTGTGTATTCAAATAGCTGCTTTTCATCAATTACAAAATTGCCTGACCAAGGTTTATCTAGGCTAGCGACTAAGGCACAGTAAATCAGGTGAATAGCACACGCTCTTGGATCAAATTCGTCTATAACAACTAAAGCTGCCTCTTCTGCCAGTGTTTCTGGTTGTGGAGTTTCGGGATTATCTGTTACATAGTAAAAAAATTTTCCTTTTCCAGTTTCAGCTTCTTTTTCGTAACTAAAAGTATTATTTACTTTATTCCATGACAAGTTCATTTTTTGAGATAAGACTTCAGCAACTCCAGACAAAACTAGCGACAAAGCAGCAACATTAGTCTTACTATCAGGAAATAAAGAAGCTTTTTTAAATTGCCGAGGTTTTGCTGAATTCTGGTAATTTAATTGTAAGTTTTGCTCAGATTTATTAACTCTGTCTTGAAGAGGAATTTGCTTTGATAATTGAGTAGTTGGGTCTTCTAAGGATTTTTCATCAAGAGCAACATTAGTTTCTTTATGATTTGGATTATGGGAAATGGTAATTCCCTTTACCTGGTGAAATAGATGTAGAAGTTTACTATATAATGTTTTTGCTAACTGTTTCATTTTCCTACTACCAATCTGCTGCTCACGTAGGGAATTTACAATGATGAAATAAAGCCTGAGTTTCTTCTAATTGCCCTTGCTAGAATATAACTCTCAGCCGCTTTTCGTCGCTTTAAACAATCACCACCAATGCAAGAGATTTTCCACTAGGTGATACCAATCTAATAAAAAGTAGTCAAGTAAAAAAAATGATTTTTACTTGACCATAACTATCAGTGATGAGTTCAAGCTTTTACTGATTGTAATTACGAATTGCAGCTTTGCTGCTTGAGGTTACTAGCGATACTGTTGGTTAGCCGGATCAGGGGTCTTCGCTAGCTGGGCGGACGTTACCATACTGCCCGTAATTTCCTTGGTTGCCTCTTTGCATCAACTTTTTCACAGTAATAAAAGACAGTTAGGAGTTTTATTAACTTTAAATACGGAAAAAGTTTCTATTAAAAAATAGAATGACGGTTAAACGTCATCTATTTATCTCGACTTTATCCATTTTTGTCGTAACGTGAACGCTTATGCTGAAACCCTTGTGAGACAGTAGTTTTACTTTTTTCACTTTATCGATAATCTATGACGTGAAAAAAGTATTTGCCAAAAGACCAGGGTTTTTGCCGTATCAATAAAACCGAGTTATTAATTTTGGATAAAGTCGAGTTTATAATCTGTACAAAAATTAATTTGTCGGAACAGTACCTGCACCCAAACCCCTTAAGTCTCGCCCTGTGGGACTGTTGTTATATCCTTGAAAGTCCCGGTATTGTTGTGCCTCCTCCTCTGGAACACGAATGCCCTCTTGTGGCGGTGTTACCCAGACAGGGCGATTTTGAGCATCTCGATAGTAAACACGCCCATTCTTAGAAAGGTAGTATTTCCCTTGCGCTCCCGTTCCTTGGGCATTCTTTCGTTGATTGTAGAGGTAGTAAAGTCCAGCAGCACCTGCCAAGATTGCCACTTTCTGGCCTGTACTTAATCCCCTCCTAGCTTGGGGTTGATTTACGGGGGCGCGATTATTTAAATTTCTACCAACAGTATCGTCAATTGGAGGTGGCGTAGCATTTTGGGAACCTCTGCCGCAGCTATTAAGCAGAGGGACTGTTAGCAATGTTGAAAGAAATACTGTTGTTGTCAGCGAAGCTAATTTATTTGTCTTGATCATACATTTCCTTTTCCTGCTAATTTAGCTGATGTGGTATAAGAGTCTACAGTTCTATACAATGGTCAAGCAAAATTCAGCTTTTTACTTGACCAAAAGTTCAGATACACTGTATCCGCCACGATACTTTAGTTAGCTTAAAGTCTGTGATTCTTCTCTGCCTAGAATTTGTTTTTTAAGCAAGCGAGTTTCTGCTATTAATTCTTGCCGAGTGGAATCTTTGAGCAAATAGCGGGAAGTAAACCAAATTGTGTAACCAAGTCCAATTAATTGGAGAAATGGAGAAACTAGGGGAATATCATTTATGGCGTTGAGTACCGCCAGAAAAATCCTTAGTGCCGTAACTGTTATCACAAGCAACGCAAAGCTGATAATCAGCAATTTGTATTCTTGGTAAAAACTACCTATGTACTCAGGTATTTTTGCCAAAAATATAGAAATCTGTCTACCAATTTTTTGCCATTGTTCTTCATTTTCCGAGGCGGGTGGCAACATTGCCAGGTTTCCAGACTCTGAACCTTTAAGTGCTTCTATCTGGTTTGGGGAGGCAGTATCGACATACTGATCTTGCTGTAATTCGGTATCCATAATTATCTCCTGATTTTCTGCAATGAGAGCAGTTTTAAAGTTTACACCTTGTTATTATCGATTTTTGCAACGGTTGCTTTATAACTAGATTTCTTACTCCTTAGCAGCACAGCTAAATATTTTTTTGCAAATTTATTACGACTTTAATAATATTTAGGCATTTTTAAATTTCCTTCTCATCAATCTTTTGGCATAGATTTTCTCTTCTAGAAGTGTGATAGAGCAAGTATTACAACTTAAACAAATAAATCTTTAATAATGTAAGGATATTTTTTTAAGTGTAAGGTGTTAATAGATATATCAAAGTAGCTAGGTTTGATGGTATGTATTGATTTAGCTAAGTTTAGTTTTGAAATTTACTGCTAGAAACTAGTCACATATATGCTAGAAACTAGTCACAGTATTTACAAAAATTAGTTTAAATAAATTTTATGAAAAGTAATACGTTGATACTAAAAAGTTTTTTTATATCCTACTTGTGGGTTATAAAAATATATTTAATTACTTCGATTGATTAAAGATCAAGATAATTTAAGTCAATCCTCGGAGAGAAGATGTATATAAACTAAATTGTGTAATTTATAAAAAGACACAGCAAGATTTTAAGGAATAATTAGATGTTGATACTGATGGAACTCGAATAGAGAATAAAACTGACCGGGGTTAACCTACTTAAGCTACGAAGGTCATTACTTTTGAGCTAGTAGGAGCAGGTTTTCTATCTACTTCTACTCGAAATACTTTCAGTAGATTGATATTGCAGAAGAGTCATTAGTTTAGACGAGGTGGTTAAATTGAAAATAATTCAAAAGTTTCGTCGGGTTTTAACAGCTTTAGTTTTGGTATTAGTACTAACAACGACTGCCGCCTGTAGTGGTACTGTTCAAGCTAAACAACCAACTCAATTACCGTCTGGAATCAGTGATAGCGCCGACTATGCCTTGTTGTCACGCGGTAACAGTGTACAGGGTCAAGATTTTGGGAACTGGGTTGTCAGCACAGCCAAGGGAATTGTCCAAGATGCTTACGTGCGTGACAACAATAAGTTAGGTGTCGTGATTGCGCCTAAAGTTCGTCCGACCGAAGTGCGACCATTAGCAAAATCCTTACTCCAAGGTTTTCACAAAAATTTCCCCAATCAAGACTTAAAAGTTTTGATGTATGCACCAGACAAAAAACTGATTTTGACGGCTCAGTATGATGTGCAATCTCAGCAAGTTGAGTATAAATAGGGACTCATCTTTTGGAGAAAACCTGAGTTAATTCAGTTGATTGCAAGTATAAAAAGGAGACATTTAAAATGAGCAGCAGTGACAAGTATAAACGTGAAATTCTCAACGAGTTGGCTCACGGTAATACAGAGTCTTTAGATGATGTTTCATCTGACCCAACTCAGGAATACCAAAATTTTGACGATTTTGCCCAGCGTTCATCTCACGATCAACGTCGGCAATTGTTTAGTCAATCTTTCAACCATAACAGCATTCCACCAAGCCAACTGGAGCCAGAACTCCAAAAAGCGATCGCTCAGATTAAGCCTAACGAACGGGATGATGTTGCACGGGCATTTTTCAAGCACTTAAAGCAAAGAGGTCTAGACGAGCGGCATCTGGAGCGAGATTTGGGGCTTTCTACCCACAACCCTAACCGCATAAGTGCAGATGACCTCAGCAAGCTGGCATCTTTCACATATCATAGCCATCCTGACATCTTCCAAGAGGTGATGGCTGAACAACCAGCGATTCTTAAGTTTCTCAGTAATCCAATGGTTGGAGCAGCTTTAGGAGCGATTGCCTCTAAATGGTTTGGTCGTCATAAGTAAGCATTTCCAAACTTGATACACATAGTTCTTTGTCTGAAATTTAGTGGCTTGCAATTTAGATAAAATGTGAGCCACTATTTTTTATTCCAACCTTCTGGCTCATTCACACAAGGCTAACAGCTGCCTCTAACATTCGTATTGTCCCAAGTTCAGCATTTATTTCCACTTCCACGCCGATTGGCAAGGTAAATTTATCCTTAATATGACCAATCATTGAACCATACCAAGCAGGAATACCTAAAGGAAGTATGTGTTGTTGCAATACTTGCATTAATGTAAATGACGGTTCATCTCCAAGACTACATTTAGTGCATTGCCCAAAGATAAAGCCAGCAATTTGATGAAGTATCCCAGCAGTTTTTAACTGCGTCAGCATCCTATCTATACGATAAACATCCTCGCCAACTTCTTCCACAAACAGAATGCTTTTGTTCCAAGTAGGTAGGTAAGGTGAACCTAGCATTGCTGATAGGACTGACAAGTTTCCACCCACAAGTTTACCTCTCGCCTTTCCCGGTGCTATGATCTCCATCCGCACTTCGCTAGGGTTGAGATTTTGCATAGTCACCGCTTCAGCACTAAATAGGATGCGCTTGAAGTAATCGACTGTAAATTGATTCCAGGTAGACGTAGCAACTGGCCCATGAAAAGTAATCATCTGACTACGGGCATTAATTGCTAACAATAGCGTCGTAATATCGCTGTAACCGATGATAATTTTCGGATTTGAGCTGATCAGTGAGTAGTTGAGTAGGGGTAAAATGCGATTACAACCCCAACCACCACGCATGGGGATAATTGCTTTGATGGTGCGATCGCTAAACATCAAGTTTACATCCTGGGCGCGATCGCTGTCTTTACCTGCTAAATAGCCGTAACGGTCTAAAATATGCTTCCCCAGCTTGACTTTTAACCCTAACTGCGAAATTGATTTCTGCGCTGCTTCGATGTCTTTGGCGTCAACGATCCCCGCAGGGGCGATTAACCCTACGGTATCGCCAGCTTGCAGGCGGGGCGGCTTGCGGATGGTGTTTGGAGATGGCTTACCTTGGGCGCTAAGTGTTGGTATTTGAGTGGCTAAGGTAGCCAGCCCACAGGTTGCAAGAAATTCCCGACGCTTGATATTCATAACCATTTAGTTGGAGACTGGAGATTGGGATAGTGACGAATTTTAATAGGTTATAGCAACGCCTAAATCTATTCATAAAAAGACATCTTGCAAAAGTAACTTTTGCAAGATATTGGGATGCATGTTAAAGGTTAAAGGGTAAAGGAAAATTCCATACCTTTACCCTTTTCCCCACAATGCCAAGAAGTCTACTAACTACAAGCTACAAAAATTCAAAATTATCTGTAGTTTATCTGCGATTCATACTAAACCTCTGCGGCCTTACCAGCTAATCCATCTGAGTTGACAAATCCATTATTAGCAAATTTGCCATTAGTGTCTAATAAATCATTGGTAATAGATATATCTGTATTACCAATTACAGGCAAAAGATGGTCAGATAATTGCATATCTTGTAAACAAGTATTGATACTAAAAGCTGCTAAATTATATACTGAAATATTTTCTTCGAGACTATTCAATAATCGGCGATTATTCGCAATTTTTTCTTCAGCTTCTTGCTCTAATGTTTTTTCTAAATAAGCACGCGCCTGGGGGTATTGCTGCAATATCTCATCTGCTTGTTGATTTGCCATTGGGATCAATTGAGTTTTCAATGTTTGATTAATGGTTTGACGAAAAGATTTACGAATAGTTTGGGAAACTTTTGGCTCAAAATCCAATTTCAATAATTGTCTAATTGCTGGTTCTACTTCCACAATGCTTTCAGCGTCGTAACCTTGAGAAGTTTGTGATAAAGTTTGGCGACATTGATATATTGAAAAAGTGCCTTCATCGTAAAATCTAGGGCTTTCTCGCACAAAGCGATCGCACTCTACACTAGCTGCACTTACTAATGCTTGAGTAACGCTTTTTTCTAAATTTCTAATCTCTTGTTCAATGCCGCCATCATTATCTAATAAACGATACAACTGGCGATAATATTCTGACTTGCGAATCTTATCAATCAATCGCTGGAAATAATTCGCCACTACTTGCTGAGAAGATTCAATCAAAATATCTTCCAATTGATTTGCTAAGTAATAAAATGCCTCTACTAAAATAGCAATCAAAGGTGCAGTAGCATTGCGAGGATGGCTGATAGTTGCACGTCGATAAGCATAAGCTACAGAAAAAGTATCTAACAATTCATCTAAACGGAGAATCATTCGTGATTGCAATTGCTTAAAATCTGCTTCAAAAGCATCACAAGAATTATTAATTACATGGTTAACTTCTTCTGTGATATGCTCGCTAAATTCTCTCCCAATTTGCTGTAGTTGCTGATTTAGGCGTTGTAACTCTTGCGCCTTCATTGTCTCAATTTCTTGGGGCTGACTATCTAAATCGCGTTGGACACTCTGATAATGTTTTTTGAGCTTAATACAAATATCTTCCAAATCATCAGCAAGGTTTTTAAATAATTGGGGACGCTTTTCTTCTGTAAGGTAACGAGTAATAGCTGTGCGAAATTCTTCAGTACCACTATCTTGAATTAGCTTTTCTATCAGTTCATTTCCCCAATCTCCCAGAATTCGCACATAATTTTGATTTGGAGTTTCAAAGCCATTAACAGAGACACGGAATTTACTGGAAGATAGCTTTCCTGAATTTACACAGTAGTTGTTAAACGCATAGACAAATTGTGGTGTTTCTTCTTTACCATCTAAACCTTTAATACTTTCTGCAAAAACAGAATCTAAACCAAATCTCTCTTGTGGGCTTGTCTGTTTAATTTGACTACCGTAAAATCCTAATAATCCACTGGTTTTATAAACCTTGTTTGAATTACCAAATTGCCCGCTAATTAAATTATCTAATCTTTGCCGTAGCTGAGTATTATACCAAGTTTCATCGATCCGGTTGAAGACATAGAAAACGCGATCGCGTACTCCCCCATTCTCCCGCATTAATTCTAAAAGTTCGGTTTCTTCTTTTGTCATGTCACCCGCCGAAGCAGGTTTTAGCACACACACCACCGCCGAAGTCTCAGGATGTTGAATTTTGGCATAAGTTAGTTGGGCATCTTTCTCTACTGGCGCATCTATACCAGGCGTATCAATAATTACATTACCATCTTGTAGCAAAGGATGATTGCAGTAATATTCTATCCGCTTCAATACCGCACTATTACTACCACGGCGGGCATATCCAGCCGCTTCCTTAAGGTTAGAAAAGTTAAATTGCTCCATTGAATATGTAGCATTATTAACCGTGTAGATGCGATCGCGGTTTGCCATATATCCCTCTAGCAACAACATTAACGCCTTCGCCTGTTTTGCACGTTCTGATTTACTCTCACCACCCTCCTGTTGAATAATCGCTTCAGAACCTTGACGTAGTAGGCTAATTACCTCAGCTTGGTTAATATTAGTGACTGTCTGAAATCCTAGTTGCTGACACAAAGAAACTGCTTGTTCCCGAATCTCTGCTTCACTTAAAAACGTCAAAACAACACGTTCTTTATCTACTTCTGCATACTCGATTTTGCATTCTGTACCTGTAGCGTGTCCCTCTGCACTGTAGAGTAATTCTCTTTCTAATAGTGCATTGATTAGCATTGATTTTCCAGCACTAAAAGCACCTGCAAATACAATTTCAAACTTCGGAGAAATCGCTTTAATTAAAGAAGTTCGTACAGGTGTAATATCTGGGGAACGTAGCGTTGGTTCTTGTTGTAATAGTTGTAATATAGATTCAACCTGCTCTTTCAAATTTTTGCATTGAAGCGGCATATCTGACATATTCAGCATCCTGACAATATTTATGTATATCTTAGTAATATTTATTATTTTGATGGTTCAGTAAAATTCCTGAGAATTTCATTGTGTTTTAGCTGCTGGATAATCTATACGCCCCTACTTAGAACACGGAACTTCAAGCATAAAACCTTAAAGCCCACTCGCTGATTAACAACAAATAAACACAGGAGAAAATTATGGCTAATTCATCATTCAACCTGCTTAACCTCTCTTCTTTAAATGGCACAAATGGCTTTATAATTAACGGCATTGCAGTAGAGGAAAACTCAGGCATCTCAGTCAGCAATGCGGGAGACATTAACAACGATGGCATTGACGACCTGATTATTGGGGCAAAGAATTACGACCCTAACAGTATCCGCGATCCTGGGCAAAGCTATGTAGTGTTTGGGCAAACCAATGTGGGAAGTGGCGGCACCCTCAACCTCTCTGATTTGAATGGCACTAATGGCTTTATAATTAGTCCCATTGCACCAGGTGACAACTCAGGCAACTCAGTCAGCAATGCGGGGGACATTAACGGTGATGGTATTGACGACCTGATTATTGGCGCATATAGTGCCTCCCCTAACGGCAACACTGGTGCTGGGCAAAGCTATGTGGTGTTTGGGGGAACGAATCTGGGCAGTGGCGGCAGTCTCAACCTCTCTGATTTGAATGCCAGTAATGGCTTTTTGATTAATGGCATTGCAGAAGGTAACAGCTCAGGCAACTCAGTCAGCAATGCGGGGGACATTAATAACGATGGCATTGACGACCTGATTATTGGGGCAAAGAATGCCGGCAAAGATTTGGCTGGGCAAAGCTATGTGGTGTTCGGGGGAACGAATCTGGGCAGTGGCGGCAGTCTCAACCTCTCTGATTTGAATGGCAGTAATGGCTTTTTGATTAACGGCATTGCACTCACTGACAACTCAGGCAACTCAGTCAGCAATGCGGGGGACATTAATAACGATGGCATTGACGACCTGATTATTGGGGCATTCAATGCCTCCCCCAACGGCAAAAATTTTACTGGGCAAAGCTATGTCGTGTTTGGGGGAACCAATCTGGTCAGTGGCGGCAGTCTCAATCTCTCTGATTTGAATGGCAGTAATGGCTTTTTGATTAACAGCGTTGCAGAAGGTGACCGTTTAGGCAACTCAGTCAGCAATGCTGGGGATATCAACGGTGATGGCATTGACGACCTGATTATTGGGGCATTCAATGCCTCCCCCAACGGCATCATAGATTCTGGGCAAAGCTATGTGGTGTTTGGGGGGACGAATCTGGGCAGTGGCGGCAGTTTCAACCTCTCTTCTTTGGATGGCACTAATGGCTTTTTCATTAACGGTATTGTTAAAGGTCGTGAATCAGGCATCTCAGTCAGCAATGCTGGGGATATCAACGGTGATGGCATTGACGACCTAATTATTGGGGCACGAAATGCCTTCCCCAATAGCTATGTGGTGTTTGGGGGGACGAATCTGGGCAGTAGCGGCACCCTCAACCTCTCTGACCTAAATGGCATTAATGGCTTTTTCATTAACGGCATTGCAGCAGATGACTTTTCAGGCATCTCAGTCAGCAATGCGGGGGACATCAACAACGATGGCATTGACGACTTAATTATTGGGGCACCATCTGCCTTTGGCAACGGCAACTATCGTGCTGGGCAAAGCTATGTGGTGTTTGGAGGGACGAATATTGCCAGTAGCAACATCTCTTTTAACCTGACTGGAACTCCCTATGCAGATACCTTATTTAGCACACCTAGTAACAACATCATTGATGGGTTAATTGGTGATGACACCCTAACAGGTAACGGTGGTCAAGATAAATTTATTATTCGCTTTGGCGATGGCAATGATACCATCACCGATTTTGGTGGCATTGGTAAAGGCACAACCCCAACGTCAGCAGCGATCGCCAATGCTGACACCTTGCAATTTATAGGTTCAGGTTTAACTGCCCAAAATCTGCAATTAATTCAAAATGGTAACAACTTAAAAGTCAGCTTTGAAAATGTACCTAATACCATCACTCTGCAAAACTTTCAGTTAGAAAACTTGGATAATCTCAAAGCTTCTGGCAATATCTTATTTGATGGGCAAACCAACATCGCCGACAGCTTTGATGTCTTCGATGCCAACTCTACTCAAACTACGCTATTCAACAAGAACACAGTGACTTTCCTCAATGAACTCAACAATAACATCACGGGTTTTGACAACTCTGCTGATGTGATTAATGGTCAGGGGGGTGACGACATCATCGACGGCAAGAGTGCCAATGACATGCTCAGAGGTGGTGCAGGTAATGATACCCTTGTTGGTGGTGCAGGCAATGATACCCTTGTTGGTAATGCGGGTGCCAACTCTTTTTTCAACCTCTCTGATTTGAATGGCACGAATGGCTTTATAATTAACGGCATTGCAGAACGTGACAACTCAGGTTTCTCAATCAGCAATGCGGGGGACATTAACAACGATGGCATTGACGACCTGATTATTGGGGCATTTGGTGCCGACCCTAATGGCAACTCTGGTGCTGGGCAAAGCTATGTAGTGTTTGGGGGGACGAATCTGGGCAGTGGCGGCACCCTCAACCTCTCTGATTTGAATGGCACGAATGGCTTTATAATTAACGGCATTGCAGCAGATGACTCTTCAGGCGGCTCAGTCAGCAATGCGGGGGACATCAACAACGATGGCATTGACGACCTGATTATTGGGGCATCAGGTGCCGACCCCAACGGCATTGATAATGCTGGGCAAAGCTATGTAGTTTTTGGGGGAAATAATCTGGGCAGTGGTGGCACCCTCAACCTCTCTGATTTGAATGGCACTAATGGCTTTTTGATTAACGGCATTGCAGCAGATGACTTTTCAGGCGGCTCACTTAGCAATGCGGGGGACATCAACAACGATGGCGTTGACGACCTGATTATTGGGGCAAGTAGTGCCGACCGCAACGGCGAATATAATCCTGGGCAAAGCTATGTAGTGTTTGGGGGAACAAATCTGGGCAGTGGCGGTACCTTCAACCTCTCTGATTTGGATGGCACTAATGGCTTTTTGATTAACGGCATTGCAGAAGGTGACAACTTAGGCAACTCAGTCAGCAATGCGGGGGACATCAACAACGATGGCGTTGACGACCTGATTATTGGGGCAGCAGAAAATAGCTACCCCGAGAGCAGCTCTGGTCCTGGGCAAAGCTATGTAGTGTTTGGGGGGACGAATCTGGGCAGTGGCGGCACCTTCAACCTCTCTGATTTAGATGGCACTAATGGCTTTTTAATTAATGGCTTTTCTGATATTGCCGGATTAGGTTACTCAGTCAGCAATGCAGGAGACATCAACAATGATGGCATTGACGACTTGATTATTGGCGCAGAAGGTGGTGTGGATGAGGCTGCGAAAAGTTATGTGGTGTTCGGGGCAGCGAATCTGGGTAGTGGAGGCACCTTCAACCTCTCTGATTTGGATGGCACTAATGGCTTTTTAATTAAGGCTAATATTCAGTACCCATACTACTCACTCAGCGCGGGGGACACCAACAACGATGGCATCGACGACCTGATTATTGGGTCATATAATGTCGGCAACTCTGGTGCTGGGCAAAGCTATGTAGTGTTTGGGGGAACGAATCTGGGCAGTAGCGGCACTTTTAACCTGTCTGACCTGAATGGCACTAATGGCTTTATTTTCTCTTCAGGCAACTCACTCAGCAATGCGGCGGACATCAACGGTGATGGTATTGATGACGTGATTATTGGGGTACCATTTGCCTCCCCCAACGGCAAAGATTCTTCTGGGCAAAGCTATGTGGTGTTTGGGGGAACGAATATAAACAGTGACGATGCCTTTAACCCGACGGTAACTCCTGGTAATCTAACCCTGACGGCCAACAGCCGTCAAGATAAATTTGTGTTTCGCCCTGGCGATGGCAATGATACCATTACCGATTTTAGTGGCATTGGTAAAGGCACAAAGCCGACGGCAGCAGCGATCGCCTCTTTGGACACCTTACAATTTATAGGTTCAGGTTTAACTGCCCAAAATCTGCAATTAACTCAAAATGCTAACAACTTAGAAGTTACCTTTGAAAATGTTGCTAATACCAAAGTCACTCTGCAAAACTTCAAATTAGAAAGCCTCGATAATCTGCCTGCTTCTGGAGCAAGACCTGCGATTGGCAATATAGAGTTTGATGGGCAAACCAACATCGCCGACAGCTTTGATGTCTTCGATGACAACTCCACTCAAACTACACTATTTAACAAGAACACAGTTACTTTCCTCAATGACCTGAATAATCGCATCACAGGTTTTGAAAACTCCAACGATGTGATTAATGCTCAAGGGGGTAATGATATTATCTATGGCTTGAGTGGCAACGATCTATTGCGAGGCGGTGCTGGTAATGATACTCTCGTCGGCGGTGCTGGCAATGATACTCTCGTTGGCGGTGCTGGCGCTGACTATTTCGTTTACAACACCGATGCAGTTTTTGGCGCGACTGCTGTTGGTATAGATGCGATGTCTACGACGGGCTACGCCTACGCTGACTTCAACAGTTCCCAAGGTGATAAGATTGTTTTAGATAAAACTACCTTTAGTGTAATCGCTTCAACTGTTGGAACAGGTTTTAGTAACAAGAGTGATTTTCAAATCACTTCTCATAGGGGAACCAGCACAGCGAAAATTAATTATCTACGACGCTGTGAGTGGACAGTTATTTTACAACCAAAATGGCAGTGCAGCTGGTTTTGGTAGTGGCGGTCTATTTGCAACTCTGACTGGTGCGCCAACTCTGAGTGCATCAGATTTTGTTGTGCAAGTTTAGATGCGATTTTCAGGTAAATATACCATGCGGTAGGGGCACAGCAATACTCATTGCGACTTAGCGTGATACCATTTCACGAAATACTTGATACAAACGATTTGTCTCTAACTCTTTCTCTCTGCACCCTGCTCCCCTGCCTTCTTAATGATAAGTCTTTAACCGGACATGATATAACTCCTGAGTTCTGAATTCTTGTTAATATAATCGCATAAATGATATTTTTACTTCTTTTGAGGCACTAATACAGGCAATGTACGTCCATCGGCTGCAAATTTAGCGTGTTGTCCAACAGTCAAAACATTAAACTGACTCGATATAATTTCTAAACTTTTGTTTACTATTGCCAGCTTTTTGTAGGTGGGAATACTCATACCAGGAAAGAATGAGAGTTCTGGCACATCTTCTTGACTTACAAAGTCTGTAGGATGGAGTAGCAAAGAAGGCTGGACGCGTGTAACTTTACACAGCCACAGGGCAATTCGCAGGTAGAGTAAAGCCACTTCCGAAGAAAATGTACTCAGAAACATTATGTAACTGAAGTGAATTGGCACTTTAAAAATTGGCATGGTAGTAACAGGAATCTCAGTCAGTTTATCCTTATCTAGTTGCCACTTGTAAGGTTTTAGAGGCTGCAAACCCTCTTTAAAACCGCCAAACAGCGCTTCCCGTTTTTTACGTTCTTCCTTGCTCAATTTACAAGTTATTAAATAATATGCTCGTGCTATGGGCCCCAAAAATGTCGGAAAAGTCGAAGCATCATATTCGTATCCCCGTCGTGCTAAGACTTTCAAGACTGCTGGAGAAAAACTGTATCCTGGCCCCCGAAAGCCAATAGGATGTTGATGAGTGACGCGCTTGATATGTTCTTCGGCCAGTGCCACCTCTTCTTCAATCTCATTCTCTGAATACAGATGTAGCCAAGGATCGTGATAAAATGAATGGTTGCCAATTTCGTGACCGGCGCTAGCGATCGCTTGTATTGGTTTGGTATTCTTTTCTAGTGCTGCATCCTGACCGACAATGAATACTGTGATTGTCAAATCCCATTGCTTGAGAATATCTAAGAAACGAGGTACTGCAATATCCAAGTAAGAAGGATAAGTCTCCCAACCCGGAGCGCCCTGATTTTTTAAATAAGACCAAATATTATCCAAATCTAAAGAAAGACTGGCTATTGGTTTATTTCTTTTTTGCTTAATTTTCATTATGAGTTCAAGTATTTAGACAATTTTAAGCGTAAATTATATTGTTAGAGTTGAATTTTATCAGTAAAGTTCCATAGTTAATCTCAGGGCTGAGTTTAGAAGAAACCTCAAGCCAAAATGTTTGCATTTCCTCCTTTTCAAAATAAAGAGTTACTTTAAGAGCAGCATTTCATAAACATTGCCCAGATTAGTGAACCAAATTTATATCTGCTTCTCTAAAAAATATTACCAATGAATTAGATAATGGTTTTTCAGCGCTCCTTCGATATCGATTTATCGAACCCTTTGACAACTTTTTACCCTGATATTTAATTACTGTTCATTAATATATTATAACCAAGATACATATAAACTTACACAAGTAATTTTTAGTAATCGCGCTAGATATATGAAGTTATTAATAATTTAGATATTCCATTTTTATCATCACTTCCAGTTAAAAGCAATTATCCAAAAAAGTTTAGCCACATCCTAGATGTTGATTTGCTGCCTCTTAGTCAAACACATGGCAATTCCCTTTCCGTAGTAAGCTGCCTCATTAATAAAAATTGGCCAAACAGTAGATGCACCTTCATAAATAATTGTTTTATTGTCAAAAGTTATAAAGATTGGATCTCCTGGGTTTAAGGCTTGATAATCCTTATCCTGAAGCTCTGGATGAATCATTCCAAAGATTGAACCATCAGATTTTTTTGGGTAGTCTACAACTGACAAGTGGTCATAGAGAATCAAGGTTTCGTTATTTGATGGAATTTTACCCTGGTTAAACTGTTCTAGGTAGTCCAGAACTGAATAAACAAGTTCTTCGGTTTGTTGGAACAGCGTTGCTTTTAAAATTCCTTGGGCAATTGGGCCAACCTCAAACGCAAAGCCTAATTCGCACAGAGAATTTACAAATGGGTTTTCTGCAATTGATTTAAAAGAACAGCGATAAACCTTAACTAAAGGATTAAGCTGGCTTAGATAAGCAGCCAATTTTAAATTTAAGGGATGACTGTTATCAAGAATAATTGTCAGACCCATATTAGCTGTACTACTGTGCAAGTCTAAGATGAAATCTGCTTGTTTATCCCCATTTAATGCTAGGGTATTCTGGATTAATTTAGCTTGCAACTCTTCGTAACTATTCAGAGTCGGATTTTGTAAATCTTGCTTGAGAAAACAGCGATTTAAATCCTTTTCTAAATATCGTCTCCCGGCGGCAAAAGCATGAGGATTTGCTAACAGGGTGACTGTCTCAAAACTCGGTCTAGTAATTATATTGGGAAATTGGGCAAATTTTTGGATTAGGTAGGCTCCTGTAAACTCATTGCCATGAGTTCCACCGACAATTGCAACCCGATTAATCTGATTCATGAAGCATTCACCTTGCCGATGCGATCGCGATCGTGTGGTTGATTAAGATAAGACATATCAGGGCCATTGGGAATAATTCCGCCGGGATTGAGTGGGAATAGGTTCCCGTAGTAGTCCCGCTTCACGCTTTCTACGTCGCAAGTGTCAGCCACACCTGGAAGCTGATACAAGTCACGTAGATAAGCTCCGAGATTCTGATAATCTCGAATTCGCTGCTTATTGCATTTAAACAGCCCATAATAGGCACTATCAAACCGAAATAATGTCGTAAATAACCGCACATCTGCAAGTGTCAGATGTTCACCGCAGAGATAGCGATTAGTCTGCAATGCAAGTTCAATCTCATCGAGAGTTGCGAACAGTTCATTACAGGCTTGATTGTATGCTTCTTGAGTCTGGGCAAAGCCACAGCGATACACACCGTTATTTACCGCGTGATAAATCTTTTCATTCCACCAGTCAATTTTCTCTTTAAGTTCTTCTGGGTAGAGATTTAACGTCGGATTGTTGGCGAACTCGTTAAACTCAGAGTTCAGTATGACGATAATTTCTGAACTTTCATTATTAACAATAGTTTTTGTTTCGTTATCCCATAGTACTGGCACTGTAGAGCGCCCACTGTAGCCGGGTTCTGCCTTTTGATAAAATTCAGCCAGTGTGCGACAACCTTCTTCTTCATCGTTAAATATCCAACCGCCTTCAATGGGCGAAGGAGAGACGATACATACTGATATTACCGCTTCGAGTTTTTTAAGCGATCGCACAACCAAAGTTCGATGTGCCCAAGGACAACCCAATCCAACATAGAGTTTGTAGCGCCCCGTTGCTGGTGGGTGGGGATTTCCTTCGTCTGTGCCGATGAATTTGCGAAACTGGCTATTAGGACGAATATATGCTCCAGACTGATTGCGAGGAGCAAGATTTGACATCATTATCTGCCACATAGTCGTCCAGACAAACTTTCCTACCCAGATAATCAGCTTGGGAGGAAGCGACTTGCCTTTCTTCTTGGGGAGCTTTTTCTCGTCATCCATTGGAGTTGAGTTAGTCATGGCGACAATCTTGCTTTGGGAGCGATCGACGTACCTTCAGATTTCTTACTTTAACTCTACTACGCTTTGCATGAACTATTGGATCTATATGACAATATTGTTGATAGCGATATCGCTTTAAGGACAATTTCTAAGCTAGTGATCGCTTATTTTTAAGAATAGTTTATTCTGTTTTATAATCTCTATCCACTTTGTAAGCCTGTAATAAATATTCTCCATTGAAGTGAATGAGATGAGTAGAATCTTCCGCAACCCAAACATCGGTTTCCCAAGCAATTTCAGCCAAATACTCCACCATTGCTTTCCGACTTAAAAAGGTTGTTACCATTACAAGGGGAATTTTGATATCAGCAAAGATAACTTCAAGTTCTTTCTTCCGTTTAGGGTTAATTGGCCCATGAGAAGTTACAGCTTCAATTAAAACTAGCCAATCGTTTTTTAGATGATGGATAATCACATCAGGCATTTTCCCATGCGAATCGATAGTAACGCCTAAATCTCTCAATGCCACTTCATTAAAAT
Organism: Nostoc sp. JL31; assembly: GCF_017114965.1. Lineage (NCBI taxonomy): Bacteria > Bacillati > Cyanobacteriota > Cyanophyceae > Nostocales > Nostocaceae > Nostoc > Nostoc sp. JL31. The sequence goes on along the minus strand of NZ_JABXKO010000034.1, from coordinate 78,787 downwards.
GCGCGAATTTTTCATCTGTATCACCAACATAAATCAGTTTTGCTCCAGGTGTAAAACGTTCTGCAAACTCCTTAATAATCTTTTCGATCAGAATATTCTGTCCACCTGGCGATAGAGTTTTCACCTCTCCTTCAATCACTATCGGAATACGTGATAGCTCCCGCTCCTGAGCATATCGTTTTTTCAAAGTTTCAACTGAAGCCAGATAAGTATGAATACTCTTTTTCCATTCAGTAGTTCCATAAGTACGTAAGAGTTCAAGCGCACTTTCTTCAATCTGATATACTGTTTTCGGACTGTTAACGGGGCGTTCAGGTGCATCTGGATTTACAATTATCAAAGCCGCATCTAAGAATTGATGGACTGTTTGGCGGCGAACAGTTTCCCGTGTATTAGGTTTATATGTTTTGCCATAGTGCAGTGCCATAAATTCCATCATTGGCGTAATTCCCATTAGGGGAGATGCAGCAGTTTCCCAAGGATCTGTTGGCTTTAAGTTAAGTAGAGCCAGCAGGGTTAAGGCTGAACGCTCATTAAGTTGTGCCCGTGGAAGTCCAAGTTCAATTAGAATTTGCAGTGCTTCATCAATACGGGTTTTAATTATTAAGGGGTTGTTTTCAGACTGATTGCTCATACTCAGTAACTCTTCTTGCAGAAGTTGATCAATTTCTTTCTGTGATGGAAAATGCTCAGTAATATATAGCCCTACAGTCATTAGTTGTGCTATTGTCGGATATTTTAAATTTCGTAAATCAGTTGCATTAACCTGAGTATGTCCATTAAATAGCCGAAAAAATGCGTCAACGAGGCTAGAGTTAAGATAAGCAGCAAGACCGCGTGCTAGGGTAAGATTAAGCCCTCTTCCATCCTTGTGAAAATAATTCAGGTGATTTTCAAAACCTACCCAAGAACAATTTATTTTGTTAGCATCATATACAACAGCAACAACTCGTTTTTTTTCCTCTTTGGAGGAGAATCGTTTAGTCAAAACATAATGTTCATTGGGTACTAAAAGAGATATAGTTTCTTCTGCATATACCAGAGCTTGGTGTTTTTTCGTTACCTTGGGATAATCAATATATCCTGCTGAAAAATTCAAGGGATAAATCAAGGGAACAGTATCTTCTTTTGGTGTTAAACAAAGATATTCTTTAGCACGAAAATCTACTACCCGCCCCGTTGATACAGTTAATTCTAGGTCTTTTAATGTGCAGGTAAAATTAGCCATTTTTTCAATGACCTGTTGACTTAGTGTATCGGGGATAATGTGGATAAATTGTTGCGAGTCGTTAGGAATAACTATATCTGTATAAGCTAAGGAATTTGAGAGAATAAAATCATCATCAGCATTTGAACTTGTACTGATGATTACATTGTCAAATTTTGGTTTTTGTTTAACAGCATGAATAATAATTGTTTCCTGCAAAACTTCATCATCACTAAAAGCTTCCTGTCTGGAATCAAAAAGATGTATCTGGTCTAAAGCCATCATTTCCAAAAACATTCTACGGAAATCTCTAAAATATGGCCCATTACAGAAACTACGCGGCGAAATAGCTACAAGCTCTCCTTTTGATTCAAGAAGCTGAACCGTAGCAGCGATAAAACCTGTATATAGATTGCTGGCTTCTAATCCTATAGAACGTAACAAATCACGAACTTTGGAATGAGCGTTAATTTTTAAATATGGGGGATTGAGAATAGCGTGGGTAAATCTGTAATTGTCAGGATTATCGAACAAACTAGGCTGAAGAAGTCTAACTGCATCCTCAATAAAATCCGTATCTCGGATCTCATAGTTTAAAGAGATCCCAGCTATTTGACATTCTCTATCACATAATTTCAATGTCTGATGCAAATACCCAATTAGAAAAGGATCGATTTCATAGGCAACAATATCTAAATTGGCTGGGCGTTTTTGGCTGTGACAAAGTTTAGCCACAAAAGCTGCAAGTAATGAGCCAACTCCTGCTCCAGCATCAAGTAGAGATATTTGAGGACGATCGAATTTGCAAAACATCTCAACCATTAATTCTGCGACTGGAGCAGGAGTCAAAAATTGGCCTAGTTTTCCTTTTTGCTTTTGATCCTGTTTCAAGGTTGCAGCAATCCTCAGAAGGTCTACTTCACCAAGTAAGTTTCTGGCAGAACATTTCGACAAGCTTTTGAATTCCAATGGCTTGTGATGATTGTCTGTAGACTTTCTACTGCTTGATTGGAACATCACGGCTCATTTTCACAGAACAAAAACCAACTTTATCAGGTTTTGAATTTACGCCATGATATTTTAAGGAGAACTGATGCAAGAAGCGTCCCTTTATCCAAAAATTATTTTAAAACTATGCTTCAGGCTAAAGTCTTTATTACTCGTCGCCTACCCATCGAATTAGAGCAACTGCGATCGCTCGCTACTGTCGAAGTTTGGCCAGAACGCCAACCCCCTCCATACGAAATTTTACTAGAAAAAGTCAAGGAAATAGATGGATTGCTATGTCTGCTGACTGACCAAATCGATCGGCAACTCATAGAAACCGGGAAACTCAAAGTCATCAGTCAAATGGCGGTGGGTTACGATAACATTGACATTGCCGCCGCTACAGCACGACAAATTCCCGTCGGTAATACTCCTGGGGTGTTAACCGATGCTACCGCAGATTTTGCCTGGGCATTACTAATGGCAGCTGCACGGCGCGTAGTGGAGGCAGATCGGTTTACCCGTGCAGGTTTGTGGCAGACTTGGGAACCAGATTTGTTATTGGGGCCAAATGTTACAGGTGCTACCTTGGGGATTGTTGGTTTTGGGCGAATTGGTCAAGCGATCGCTCGTTGTGCCAAAGGGTTTGAAATGCGGATTTTGTATACGAGTAGGCAACGATGCAGCCCAGAATTAGAACAATCTCTAGGTGTGGAGTTTGCTACGTTAGAACACTTACTGCAAGAGTCAGATTTTGTGACACTGCATACACCATCGGCTGATGATACTTATCATCTAATTAGCGATCGCCAATTTGAATTGATGAAGCGATCGGCTATTTTGATTAACACAGCGCGGGGAACTATTGTAGATCCAGATTCTCTGTATCGCGCCCTTGCCAGTGGTCAAATCGCTGCTGCGGCTGTAGATGTCACCGAACCAGAACCGATTCCCAGCGATAGCCTGTTGTTGACCTTAGAAAATCTAATTATTGCACCGCATATTGGCAGTGCCAGCCGTCAAACGCGCTCAAAAATGGCAACAATGGCGATCGTTAACTTAATCGCGGGACTGAGAGGCGATCGCTTGGCTAATTGTGTCAACCCTGAAATTTATAATTCACATCAAGCCTGAATTATAAACGCCCTCAATCTAGAAATCTCGCTTTTAAATTTCATTTAGTTGGCTTCCCAGACAAATAAGAGCTAATACCATTTTGGATTTTAGATTTTAGATTTTGGATTGTGAAACATCCATTGGATAAGTGTTTCAGTTTTCCAGCTGTCGCAATCATTTTTCAAATTGGTATTAGATGAACAGAAGCGAAAAGAAGAAGCGATCGGTAATTGGCTGTGAAAAAGATCCCCAGTAGCGCAAGGTGGAAGTCAAAAGGGACGCATAACTATGCGTCCCTAAAGCAAATGGCTGTAAACCTTTAGAAGGTGAAAGTTGTTCTCAGCGTACCGATAATTGCATCATCGTTATTGCTGTTTTGACCAGGAGAAGTCAACCAGATTACACCAGGAGTGATTGAGATGTTATCTGACAAGCGATACTTGTAAAAGCCTTCAAAGTGATAAGGTATATCATTACCAGTACCAGCAAAAACTCCTCCTCGGTTACGGGCATAAGGTTCTGCACCAGCAAAAATCCCTAAAACGTTACCCTTTTTACCGAAGTCAGGTAAGGCTACCCCAAGACCGTAGCTCCAAGCTTCATAATCATCACCAGCGCCAAAGCCTGTGATATCGTGGTAAGAAATGAAGCCACTAACTGAGAGTTTGTCGCTGGGTTTGAAGGCTGCCGATATCCCATAAGAATTACTGGAAGATCCGTTTAGGGCACTTAGAGTGTTAGCTTGACCGGTACCTACGACGCGGTTAGTACTACCCAAACCACCACCTAGATCGAATAAATTACCGCCTCCAGCACCATGATAACCGTGAACGTAGGTAGCACCTATAGATAAGCGATCGCCAACACTAAAGTTCAACTGTCCAAGAGCTGCATAGTTACCCTCTAACAAACCTTGATTTGCCCCAGGATTATTAGCATTTGATGCCAAGTAGCCTATAGTCAATGAAGGTTTGAAAAAACTGCCACTACTACCAAAGGGTAAAGTCAGTGCCGCACCTGCACCACCACCAATCCGATAAATCGGACTTTCAGAAGCAAAGGTAGACAAAGCACCATTACCGCCATCAAAATCCTCAAAGTAAGGGTTATTAGTAGGCACATAATCGCTATGAATACCTCCAGTGCCCGCAAAGTAAACTTGGGCTGGGCCTATGGGTACATAATAAGCTAACCAGTCGATAATGACACTGTTGTTACTAGTGCTGCCGATTTGAAATGTTTGCGTACCTTCAGCAGTATCGATCCCAACACCATTATTCCCTACTTGAGTAAAGGCTAGTGCATTCCCGGCTGCAAGACGGGTGTGTAAAACGTCTTTACCCGTGAAGCTGGTTTGCAAGTCTAAACGTACCCTATCTTGGAAGACAGTATTGTTAACATCCCCAGTATTATTGCCAAAAATATCAGTAACGGCAAAAATAGCTTCACCCACCAATTTTGTGGTAGTGGAAAACTGATTAGCTTCTAGTTCAGCAGTCCGTGCTTCTACAGAATCTACTCGACCGCGTAGAGTTGCCAGTTCTGCCGAGAATTCCTCTTGCAAACGTTGGAGGGTTGCCAAATCCTGTTTTGTCACCAAGTCAGCAGTTGCTGTGGCAATCAGTTCATTAACTCGATCTAAACAAGCATTCAAACCTGCGGCAAACTCATAACGAGTCAGTGCCCGATTGCCACGGTAAGTGCTATTGGGGTATCCTGCAATACAACCGTAGCGCTCAACCAAGGATTGCAAAGCTTGGAATGCCCAATCAGTCGGCTGTACATCAGAAAATTGAGAAACTGATGTGACTTGAGACAGTGAATTCTGATTTTTGCCTTCGTTGCTGTAGCGATTAACCTCTTCTAAAACCTTATTTTCATCAGTCTTTTGAGCAACCAATTGCTGATTAAATTTTGGTTGCTCTGTTTGAATCAATATTGAAGCATTAGCAGCTATTGGTGCTTCTGTCTGAGCAGCTTTTAGCTTTGTATCTTCAGAAGAACTTGCTACTTCAGCAGCAGCCATAGCCTTAGCGGAAACCAACACCGTCACTCCCAAAACTACTGGACTTAGTACCAGAGTTTTCCACAATAGATGAGACATTTTTATTTTCCTTTCCCAAAAAATAACCAAAATCAGTTGGTTCAAGAAAAAGAGAACAAGTGATTATTCTACTTGTTGGGAATCTTATCAGATTGCTGTTACCTAAGCTATATATCTAAGAAAATTTTTCCAGATCGGGAATTGTCAAGTTTTGCAGATATCTTATTGACCAAAGGTTGAGTTTATAATAAGGGAATTTCGGTCGTTTTTGTGCTATTTATGGACTTTAGCTTCTTGTTTTTAACCCTGATTTGCGTTAGTTGCTTTTTATCTTTAAATTTATTCCTGAATCAAGGAAGTGTATTTATCGTAAATTAAAGGGTTTAAGAACCTGCAATCTATATGTAGCACCCATTTCAGTCGGGGTTTAAATCCCCGTCTGAAATGTCTTTAATTTTGAATTTTGTTAGCGCAACGTTAACGAGTCCGCGTTCGCTTTTAGCGTCTCGTAGAGAGCGTCATTTTGAATTTTGAATTGTTAATATGGGGTTTTGATTATAAATTAGTAATTACAGGAGAATTCAGAATTCAGGAGTCAGAATGGGCTACGCCCCGCTGCGCTAACAGAAGCAAAACAGGCTTTATACCTGGCTTTGAGACGATTTGTGTACTTCCTTTAGTTGAAATCTGCTGTATTGATGATTAATTATTTTGGGACTTTGTTAAGCCCGTAATTTAGGCAGATAATTTTTCATAACTATCAGAAGTTGTTGCTTCTAATCCCAAAATGGGATACACATCTGGTTCAGATGTTCCGTGCATCGTCAGAAGCATAGCATCAATTAAGGCTTTGGCTTTAAGCAGCGTTTCTTGAAATTCCATCTCCGGCTCAGAAAGGGCTATAATTCCGCCACCGATACCAATGGAGGTTTGATTGGGAGTCAAAACAGCAGTCCGAATTACAATATTCAAATCGGCTGAACCATTCAAGCCTAAAAAACCGATCGCACCTGAATACACTCCCCGCGCCTCTTGTTCCAAGCGATCGATAATTTGCATGGTGCGGATTTTCGGCGCACCAGTCATCGATCCTCCGGGAAATGCAGCCCGCACGCAATCCACCGCTTGTAAATCTGAACGTAAGCGCCCGCGTACTGTTGTCACCAACTGATGTACTGTTGAGTATGTTTCCACATCCATTAATTTTGGTACGTGGATACTACCAATTTCACAGACTCGCCCCAAATCATTGCGTAACAGATCGACAATCATGAGATTTTCAGCCCGGTCTTTTTCGCTGTTGCGTAGCTTCTCACGGAGGACGAAATCGGCTTCGGGGGTTTCTCCTCGTGGTAGGGTTCCCTTTATAGGCTTAGTTTCTACCCAACCTTGGCGATCAATCCGTAGAAATCTTTCTGGAGATGAGCAGGCGATCGCAATTTCACCAAAGCGTAAAAATGCAGAATAAGGAGCCGGATTGATTTTACGTAATGTGCGATAGAACGTCAATGGATCGGGGGTTGCATCGGTGTAAAGCTGATTTGTCAGGCAAACTTGATAAGTTTCCCCTTCGTGAATTTCGTCTAAGCATTGGCAAATATCTTGGATATAATTTTGATAACTGCGACTCAAACGAAACTTAACTGGCTGACAATTTTCTTGGGGAACAAGAGAAAAAAGAGGATCTAGAGTTTCGAGTTGTTCCTGGATAGTATCAAACCAAGTTTCTACCTGTTCTGTTTGTCCTTTTTTGATTAATTGCAGCAAATAAAGACACTGTTCTTGATGATCGATCGCAATCATGCGATCGGTAAGTAAGAAAATTGCATCAGGTAATGGTGAAGAATGCACCAATGACGAGCCACATTCCGCCTTGAGTTCATAGCCAAAATAGCCAACAAATCCGCAGTTAAAATCAAAAGGTAACTCATCAGATTGACAAAATCGGCAGTCTATTTCCCGCTTCAAATACTCAAAAATACTTTCGGTGCGATGAATCACGGTATCTGACTGTGTGATGATGAGTTCTTGGTTTTGGGTATGATATCGCACCAATAGACTGTTTACCCCACTGCCATCACCCATAAACGAGAAGCGAGATAGACCAAGTTCTACACGGCTGCTATCTAGCCAAAAAACATTTGCTGCATCCCCAAACAGCTGTACAAATATTTGTTCTGTATTTGGGCAGATATCTAACTTACGTGTATACAATTCAAACTTCTCTTCCAGTTCTTCTCTACGAGACGCTGCGCGAAGGCGGGGTTGATCTATAACAGGAGTAACAGATCCAAATCCAATCCAATATTGCTTTTGTGGACTTCTTGACTCTGCCAAGAGGCTTTCAAGCCCCGCCCCTTCTGCCTCCTGCCTCCTTGACGATTTCTCTGTAAATTGCAGCGTCATATCTCGAAAATTTGTTAGTAATTTTTGCCCATATTCTGTACAGATAGACTCTGGATGAAACTGCACGCCCCAAAAAGGTAGATGGCGATGACGCAATGCCATTACTAGCCCTTCTTCAGTCCAAGCAATTTTTTCTAGGCACTCAGGTAGTTCTTCAGAAACTAACAACGAATGATAGCGCACTACAGAAAACTGATTAGGAATACCTTGAAATAATTCCGAATTATTATGATAAATTTTACTGAGTCTACCGTGTCGAACTTCCGGTGCATGAATCACTCTTGCACCATGTAGATAGCCAAGTCCTTGATGCCCCAGACAAACTCCCAGCAAGGGCAGATCCACATTATCAATTATCTGTCGGCAGACTCCAAAATCTTCTGATCTTTCTGGACGACCGGGGCCAGGTGAAATCACAATGTTGTCAAATGCAATTTCTTGTAATTCATCCCAGTTAAGGCGATCGTTATAAATTACCAGAGGTAGTTTACCATTTACCTCAGCAATCATCTGGTAAAGATTAAAAGTATAAGAGTCATAATTATCAATAATTAATGTTTGCATACATACTTAATTAACGACTTTATAGAACATTTTTGCAATTAGAATAGCACCTAGATAATTTATCTGCTACTTTAAATTTTTCGGTTCTATCTTTGTTAATAAGTTATGTTGTCATCCACTTTGCAGTTATTGATTTTGGTTAAGCTTGTCTTTACTACCTATAAAGTATCCTAGCATAAGGTATTTCCAACAAATAAATTATCTAATCTTGTCGGGTGGGCAGTATTTGACTCAGCGCTCACGCCGAAGTCCTGCCCACCCTGAATATGAGATGAGTAAGGACACCCATATCACAAGAAAATTTGGGATATTTTTTTATTTGCAAATCCCCAAGTATTGAAAGAATATGTCTAAGTACAGCTTTGCCTAAGTTCGTAGCAAATGGACTCAAACAAACTTTGCGCTCCTCTGCGCCATACTCTGTGTCCCTCTGCGTTAAAACTTAAACCCTGAATTGGTAACGAATTTACGAAACTGTGTACTAAGAGAATTTCCCTGGATGAAGAATCATAAAATCTTACAGATTGCTTATTTGCCAAAGGTCATATTTATACAATAATTTCGCTCGATTTTGTGCCATTTCTAGACTTTACTTTCTTGTTTTTTACCCTAATTTGTGGTAAATCTTTTTTGTCTTTGTAAAAGTAACAGATTTCTACTAGAGTTGGCCATATTTCTAGAGAACCGTGAAATTGGCTAATAACATCATCGATAATTCTGGAAACATTTTGCTGAAAAAAGTCCGGTTCAAATCCATAAAAGACTCTCGATAAGTTCTCAGCAAATAATTGAAGTGACTGCTTGCGTTCGTCATTCTGAGTAGATATTGATGCTTTGACTACCTGCCTGTGGATAGCAGAGATTTTTTCCAGGATTTCCTCAGAATCTTGTAAAGTGACTTCGCCAGAGTAATCAAACTTGATTCCCAAATCGTCAAGATGATAAACACTACTTTTAATCTTCTTTTTCAGCAAGCTACATATTTCTTCATTAAATAGTTCGCTAGCTAAAGGATTACGCATATAGTTATTTCTAATATGGTTTTGGACAGCATCAACGTGTGCAGCTGCAATCCCTTCTTGCTGTATCCAAATCCTGTAGATATAATCTTCAAACCTGAGTCGAGTGGGAAAAAATGGTGGTAAACCTAGCTGATTATCATATCCAGCGACTCCACAATCCATTCTCCAGTTTTTATTAGTAATAACGGGTCGAAAATTGGTAAGAATATAAAAATCATTTAAGTCATTTGGACTAATTTGGTTTTCATCATTGAGATACATGTGAATAAAATCAAGTGTATCGATATCATTAGTTCCTGTGCGAAAAGTTTGGGCAATCTTAACGATCGCATTATTCAATACTCTCCCCTGTTGTAATAAAAGGCTGTTCTCTCGAAAGTAACCTTTAGTTGTATTGGTTTCTAAATCCATTGCTGTATCAAGAACCAATTCTCCAGCCTCGAAGTTTTCTGGTACATGGCTGGCTTTTTGACCTAGAACATCACCAAAAGCCGTGAGTAAGTCAAAAGATTTATGGACGTAGCCACCTTGTTGGCTAGACTTGATTAATTTTCCTCGACATATTTCATCACCTGATAAAGATTCTGGGCTAGTTTCAATTAAGGCATCTGGGCGCATATCGTCATCTGCGCTAACCATTAAATGTCCAAGGGTATACATCAGCGTGAAGTTGCGATTTCCTCCATAACTAGGTCGGAATAAGTTTTTGACTAGTGATTCTAGCTTGCGATCGCGCAGTCTTTCGTTTAAAAATGTAATAAATTGCTCTTTCTGTTGTGGCCCAACATAAAACACGTCATTGACTGTCTTAGTCTGCTCTAAAAGTGGATAATATTTCTCGTGGTTGGCAATGCTGGAATCGTCAAAAATGATAATTTTTAAAGCATGACCATTTGCCCAGAAATTCTCATCATATTTTTCGATGGTCTGTGCCACATCTCTCAGTCGATGAGTCGGAATAACAAATACTGTTTCTTTGGTTTTCATAAAATTTGTTCAGGTTTTTCAAACGAAGTTTTAAGGCTTTAAACTCAATTCAAACCTTATCGGTTTAATAATCACTGCATCGCTGTGGCTACAGTTATTTTAGGATTACTTAGGTTTGTAGTCAGAGCAGTTTAGTGCTTGTTTAGTTAGAGCAGTGGTAGGATGTACTGCACACTTTAGAAAATAATTATTGTTAAAAAATTGGCATTTTTTACAGGTATGTTGCTCTGAATGTTTGATGCTTACTATTTCATCTTTATCTTGTGCCGCATTTTCTGGTGGATCTTCTAATGCCTTGCAGACAGATGAAACGATAAAAACAACAATTGCCCAAACAATCATGAAGGAAATGTGAGCCAAAAACACTGCTATAAAAGGAATGTCTCCGTCCTGGGGTTTGGTATCACTATGTGTTGCCTTAGCCAGGTTAGCTTCAATCAGGGTGGACTGATGAACATTTTTTTGAGCAGATACATAAAGTCGGAAAAGCTCCGAAGTATGCATATTAAAAACCTTTAGTTAGTCGAAATCAGGTTCAGTAAAGTTAAGGAGGCAGGAGGCAGGAGGCAAAAACATATTTTATTCCTGCTGCCGCAAGCTCGAACTGTCCTCTACATTTCTATGGTAAATTTTCATCTGTCTAATAATATGTGGAATTGAAAGTACTTAATAGGTCTGAGTAATCTGAATTAACAGATTGGCTGTCTGTTGGTCTAGCTTCCAATAAGCAACTGTTCAGGGAATAGTAAACTGAATGGATTTTTTTAAGAGTAACTTTGAGAGCGGGAACCATCATGGGATGGGTTGCTATTGCTAAAATGTAATCTCCGCTGAAAATAGTAGGATTATCTGTTGCTGAAATGACTTTAGCTTCTCTTAAAATTCCCAAGAAAGAACATTTTTCGGGTAACTGAATTTCAGCTAAATGGATGCCGCAGTAAATACTATTTGTTTGGATTAAAACCCCAAATAGGCTTGGTTCTAAAGCTTTTTCGTTTCTCAAGACAAAATGTTTTTTAACTCTCATAGTATTGTGCAATACTTTTCAGGAAAAATATGCTTTTTTTAGGATATATTTTGAAGATATATAAAATGTATTAATTATATAAAATATATGTTTATTAATTAGCTAGACAGTTATATATTTAGAGATATAGATGTGATATATCTTTACTAAAAACAAGATTCTCGACCTATTAAATAAGCCGAGAATCTAAGCCTTGAGATTTTAAGTAATCATTAACGATTACTATAGATAACTATTCCGAATATGAGACGTAGCAATAATCAAGAAGACTCACTTTTTTTCCAAGCCTTTACCCCTTAATCTTATCCAGAGCTAAATTCAGCTTTAACACATTAACTCCAGGCTCGCCAAAGATGCCAAGAAAGCGACCATCGGTGTTTTGAGAAATTAAAGTTTCGAGTTGGTTTGGTTGAACTCCCCGCGCCTTGGCGACTCGTGCAACTTGCGCGATCGCAGCTTCGGGAGTAATGTGAGGGTCAAGGCTAGAACCGGAGGTGTAGATTAAATCGCCAGTCGGCTGCACACCTGCTTTTTTCAGACGATTGAAGTCACCTTCAACTTTTTTGCTGGGGTTTGGGTCATCTTTACCTTTAATGCGTTCCATTAATGCAGGATTACTGGGAGCTAAGTTGCTAGCACCAGAAACTCCGGTTTGCAAAACTCCCGCATCATCTTTTTTAGGATCGGCTGTGCTGTAGCTGGTGGTACTGGGACGGCTGTTAAAATAGCGATCGCTACTAAAAGGTTGACCAATCAAAGCAGAACCGACAACTTGACCTGTGCTATTTTTCAGGAGACTACCGTTTGCTTGAAATGGAAACACAATCTGCCCAATGGCAATCATCGCAAAAGGATAAATAATCGCTCCAATAACCCAGAGTACTAAGGTAGACCGAACAGCTCTACCGGCTTCACGTGCAAAACTCATTAGAATTTCTCCGGTACAAACATTACAAAAAATAAATAGATGGAAAGCCCTAGTGTCACCAGTCCTAACAACCCCAATCCCCAAGATTGACTGCGGGAAAGTTGTTCGCCAGTAGCGGCATAGACTAGAGGTGCAACCACTAGGTTGAAACACATCGCCAAGAACAAATACAGTGGCAGCTTTTGTCTACGCCATTGACACCAGATTTCAGTTATTTCTTCTAATACTTGGGATGCAAGAATAGTGCGTCGGATCTGAATAGGTTTCATAGTAAATTAAGACAAAGGTAGGATAATATCTATCAGTTTGATGGCAATGAACGGAGCAACGATACCGCCAAGACCAAAGATGAAGATGTTGCGACGTAGCAGTTGATCTGCTGTTAAAGGTAAAAACTTCACCCCTTTAAGTGCCAGCGGAATTAGTGCCGGAATAATCAAGGCGTTGTAAATTAGCGCTGAGACGATCGCAGATTGGGCACTCTTTAATCCCATAATATTCAGTGCGCCGATTCCAGCAGCAGCAAAAATAGTCGGAATGATCGCAAAATACTTGGCAATATCGTTAGCGATGGAGAATGTTGTCAAGGCTCCACGAGTAATTAGCAACTGTTTACCGATGGTTACTAAGTCAATTAGCTTCGTGGGATCTGAGTCTAAGTCCACCATGTTAGCAGCTTCTTTGGCAGCTTGCGTCCCCGAATTCATCGCCACACCCACATTTGCTTGAGCCAAAGCAGGCGCATCGTTCGTACCATCCCCGGTCATTGCCACCAGTTTACCCTGAGATTGTTCCGAGCGAATCACCTCAATTTTGTCTTCTGGAGTCGCTTCGGCAATGAAATCATCCACCCCAGCTTCTTGGGCAATCACCGAAGCGGTAATTCGATTGTCACCTGTGAGCATGATGGTGCGAACACCCATGCGCCGGAGTTGGTCAAATCGTTCCCGCAGACCAGGTTTGACAATATCTTTCAAGTAGATGACACCATAAATTTTCTCATCTTGGCAAACAGCCAAGGGTGTACCGCCTAACCGGGAAACTCGCTCATAAGCTGCATCTATATCATCAGGAACATTACCGCCACGAGAACGGACAAATCCCTTAATGGCATCTACTGCACCTTTGCGAATTTGTTTACCATCGGGTAGATTCGTGCCACTCATCCGGGTTTTCGCAGAAAATTCTACACCTTCGGCTTTATCAATGTTAAAATCTACCCCAGCCTGGGACTTTTCTGCCAATATCACAATCGATTTGCCTTCTGGCGTTTCGTCAAATAAGCTAGCAGCTAGGGAGACTCGCGCCACATCTATTATTGAGTGGTTATCCAGGGGAATAAACTCGTCAGCCATCCGATTTCCCAAGGTGATTGTGCCTGTCTTATCCAGCACCAAGGTGTTGATGTCACCGCAAGCTTCTACTGCTCGACCAGAGGTAGCAATGACGTTAAATTGGGCAACTCTATCCATGCCAGCGATGCCGATCGCACTGAGTAAACCACCGATAGTTGTGGGAATTAAAGCTACCAGTAGCGAGATGAGAATAGCAACGCTAGCACCCGCCCGCAAACTGTTTCCTGCCTCAACTCCAAAGGCTGTGCTGATAAAGCTGGCGATGTAACCGACAAATGGGGGCATTGTCGCCACCACAATTAAGAACACCTGCGTTAACACAGCCAACAATACCGTCAAAGCAATCTCATTGGGAGTCTTGCTGCGTTCTGCTCCTTCTACTAGGGCAATCATGCGATCGATAAAGCCTTGTCCAGGGTCAGCACTAATGCGAATTGTCAACTCATCGGAAAGTAGGCGTGTACCGCCTGTCACTGAACTGGCTATATCTGTACCTGGTTGCTTCAGTACCGGGGCAGATTCCCCAGTGATTGCCGACTCATCCACTGAACCAATGCCTTTAATTACATCCCCATCGGCGGGAATCATATTATTAGCACTGACTTTTACCAAATCGCCCCGTCGCAGTTCCGTAGAATTGACTTGTTGTATCGAACCATCGGGGAGGATTTTATTAGCGATCGTATCCGATCGCGTCGATCGCAGTGAATCAGCTTGTGCTTTACCGCGTCCTTCAGCTACGGCTTCGGCAAAATTGGCAAAAACGAGGGTGAAAAAAAGAATAAAGGTAATTAACCCATTTAAGACGCGTTGTTGGTTAACATCTGCTTGGATTGTGCCAAACAAATTTGGGTTAAGGGTAACAAGCAAGGTGACAATTGTCCCTACCCAAACAACAAACATCACTGGGTTTCTGACAGTAATTCGCGGATCGAGCTTAATAAATGACTCACGAATTGCTCTCTGGTAAAGTCCCCCCATATCTGTCTTGGGGGTGTGTTTGCGCGAGTCACGAGTTCCAGATGGAATACGGGAGGAGGGAGAATCAGTAGTAATTGGCATACATTAAATTTTGAGCATGAGTCATTGAGGTCGATGAACGGAGTGACGAAATCGATAAACGGAGTGACGAGATCGATAAACGGAGTGACGAAATCGATAAACGGAGTGCCGGGATCGATAAACGGAGTGACGAAATCGATAAACGGAGTTCCGAGGTCGATGAATGAAGTTCTGAGATCAAGGAATGGAGTTCTGAGGTCAATGAATGGAGTTCTGAGGTCGATGAATGGAGTTCCGAAGTGATGAATCAGTCTCTAATTCCCCCTGTCCCTTGTCCCCTTGTCCATTGGTGTCAACTTAACGTGAAACCCTTGTCCAAACGGGCTTCCCATCACGATCTGTATTACCCCACCCTAACCCTCCCCTTATAAAGGGGAGGGAACTGGATTTTCTTGTTTCCCCCCTTTATAAGGGGGGATTAAGGGGGGTAAAACGCCTGTAGAATAAGCGTTTGAGCTTAAGTTAACACCAATGCCCCTTGTCCCCTTGTCTCCTCATCCCCATCCCCTTAGCCGATACCTTTGGCAATAAAGAAAGCTTCACCGATGGGCCCCAATGCTAAGACTGGGAAAAATGTAAGTGCGCCCAGAATTAAAATCACGCCTGCGGTAACGCCTGTAAATAGTCCGGTATCGGTTCGCAATGTACCAGTGGTGTAAGGAACCGCTTGTTTACGAGACATACTATCTGCTAAAAACAGCAAACCGATGATGGGAACATAACGCCCTGCAATTAAACTGAAACAGGTACTCAAGTTCCACCACAGAGCGGTTAAAGTTGGTGCTGTACCTGTAGCGATCGCAAATGGTGAAGGTTGTGAATCTCCCAAACCTTCAAAGCCAGAACCATTGTTAGCAGCAGCGGAGGCATATTCATAGATGACTTGAGCAAAGCCGTGAAAACCGGGATTACTAATTCCTGCTAGTTGATCGGGAAACGCCAAGGCGATACCTGCGGGAATCATAATTGCGATCGGGTGAACTAGCAAAATCAGGAAACTAGCAAGGACAACCTCGCGCTTCTCAATTTTGCGTCCGAGAAATTCGGGTGTGCGTCCCACCATCAACCCTGTGGCGAACACAGCCAAAATCAGGTAAGCAAATAGATAAGCGGTTCCTGTACCCTGTCCACCCCAAATAATTTGCAGGAACATATTGGAAAGGGTAATAAAACCGCCGTTGGGCATGAAGGAGTCGTGTAAACTGTTGACTGCACCGCACATAGTACCAGTTGTACTCGTTGCAAATAATGCAGATTGTGCCCAACCAAACCGGACTTCTTTTCCCTCCAAGTTTGGTTGCTGACTACCCAGCAGTGCATTCACAGCCGGATTGCCGTTGTATTCACCAATGGCAGTGACGATGATAAATACTAAATAGAGAACGCCTACCATACCGTAGACTAACCAAGCTTGTTTGGTGTTATTCGCAAACAACCCGTAAGTGTAAATTAGGGAAGTAGGAATCGAAAGCATGGCGACAATCTGAATCAAGTTAGAAAATCCGTTGGGATTTTCAAAGGGGTGTGCGGAGTTGATGGCGAAAAAACCGCCGCCATTTTCCCCTAATTGCTTGATAATTTCAAAATGGGCAACAGGGCCACGAGCGATCGCTTGACTAATATTCGGATTTTCCAAGGTAGGGAATACAACTGCACCCGCCAGTGTTTCGGGAACGCCAGCTGCCATTAAGGCAATGCCACCCACAATACAAATAGGCAGCAAAATTCGGGTAATCGAGCGAATTAAATCTACATAAAAGTTGCCTAACGATCTCCCCGTCAATCCGCGAATAAAGGCAATTCCCACCGCTAAACCAGTGGCAGCAGAGGTAAACATGTGATAGCCAAGTCCCCACATTTGGCTGCCATAGCTCATGTAGGTTTCACCAGAATAGTGCTGCTGGTTGGTGTTAGTAATAAAAGAAATAGTCGTATGCAGCACTGTATCCCAAGTAGGGGCATCTATCTTGGTTGGGTTTAATGGCAGCCATCCTTGATTCATAATAATCAAGAAAATCAGCAACCCCATTGCTACATTGCTGTATAGGATTGCCCGGCCATACTGCCAGCCAGTCATATTTTCTTTAGTTTTAACGCCAACCAAAGAATAAAGCACTCGCTCAAGGGGATTCAAAATTGGGTCGAGAAAAGTACTTTGTTCTAGGTAGACACGCGCCATATAGCGCCCAAAAACAGGAGTAATTGCTACTACAATTAGTAGCGTTAATATAATTTGAATCCATCCTTCTAGCATGAGTTAATCAAACTCCAACCTAAGTAAATTTGAGATAAATATCAGATATTTTCTTGCTATGAACCAGAAATATTTATGAACTATATCGGCATACTTATTAACTAACCAACCTATAGTTATGAGCTTTCTCAATCATGGAGCTTTTTTTGAAAGAACACAAGGTATAAATTGATATTTAAACTAGGCTATATAAGAAATATATGTTTCTATCTATAAGAGTGTTTATCTCGATATATATCTGCAAATATAGAAGGACGGCTAAATACTAAACAAATAGCTATTTGACACTAAAACTAGCTGAGTCTTTGAAGATTACAGTAATTTTCAGCTTTCTTGACTACGTAGGGAATGAGTAATACCATTTCTTTGTGAGGCTGCGCCAAATTTTCTTTCTTCTTTGTGTCCAACTCTTACGAGACGCTGCGCGTAGCTTGCTTATCCGTAGGAGTATGCGCCCTTTGCGGTTCGTTCCTCATATAGTTTGGCGCATCTTCATACAGAATTGGTATAAGAACTTTAAAAAGGTGGTTGTCAACTGCAACGATACAAACAAAACCACGATTTACGCGCAATTCACTAAAAAGCTTAATTTATCAAATCACTTTCTCTACGAAATGCTATGCGTTGCTTCTTTAAATATTTTAAAAAACACCAAATTAACCTAAATATGGATATTTGGTAATATTACATTTCAATAATTGTATCCAATATTTTGTAGCATTTTCTTGAGTTATTTCTATATCGCGCAAATTACGACCTTTGCCGATATTTAACATATAATATGTTAGTTGTATATCTGTAAATAAATAACTTAAACCCAAAGGTTTTAAATGTTGAAAAAAGAGGTGATATATAACTTTAAACACTAAAATCTAGCCTTTTGAGCATCTGAACTCAACTCGCTCCAAAATTAGAAAACTAAGATTACTAGTGCTACTCTGATGTATTAGATTTAGCCAATCTTTTTACCCACCAAACTCATTAACTGCTTATCCAGTTCGATGAGGTAATCTCTACCGGAAGCTCCATTCTCTAACGCTGTGACAAGATGATTAGGAATGTCTTGAGTAATATTCCTCGCTACAAGAACCAGCAGCCAAAGCGATTGTGGCTACTGTATCTACATCCCCAGTAAAAGCGATACAATCTTGTAAAAGTTCGCTCATGCTGTCATTTCGCATCACCGCAGTAATCGCTGCTCTGACACTCATCCAGCCTTTAGACTTGACTTTACCTTCCCACGGTTTATTCCACTCTCCAGATACATAACCTTCCAGAAACCGTCCTAATTTGCGTTTTGCTCCCAGTCGATAGATAAAATAATGCGACATTAAGGCAGCCGCAACGGCAGCATTGATCCCATCGGTTGTATTGTGGGTAATTGCCGCTTGAATTGTTGCTGCCTCAATCACTTTTTCTGGTGTGGGATAGATGCCAATGGGTGCTGCACGCATTGCTCCCCCGCTTTTGTCACTATCAGGGTTAATTTTCTTTAAAAACTCTTCCCCATCCTGAATTTCTCTGAGAAAATGGTAGAAGTTTCGAGAATAACCTTCTCTCTCATCACGTTTGAAGGCTGTAACAAAGCTATCGACTAAAACTTCTGCCGTCCACGGTGCTTGAGCGACAATCACTTCCGCAATGGCAATACTCATTTGGGTGTCGTCGGTGTAGCTGCCAGGATTGAGTCGAAAACGCGGATGTTGAACGTATCGACTCAAATCGTTATTAACGATCATTTTGTCTGCATATTCAAAGCCTGCACCGTAGGCATCTGCGATCGCTAACTCTAGCAGCATAAGGGTATTAAACTAAAAACGGACGCGCCAGAAAAAAGCTAGAAACTGATTTTGCATCTACCGGCTCTCCCTCCAGAATAGCTTTTTCTAATTCTTCAGGAGTCATAAACACAGTTTCGATATCCTCGTCTCCATCTTGTGGTGGTGGTGTCTCCAGCTTTTCTAAATCTCGCGCCAGAAAAGCATAGATAATTTCATCAGAATAGCCAGGAGCTAGGAAAAATTCGCCTAATTTATCCCATTTATGGGCACTATAGCCAGTTTCTTCGGCAATTTCACGCTGTATTGTTTCTAAAGGCTGTTCATTTCCTTCCAATGTCCCCGCCGGAAATTCTAATATCCGTCCCTGAATCGCAAAACGGTACTGGCGCACCAGTATAAGTTTACCTTCCGCTGTCACTGGCACAGCTAGAGCACCGCCAGGGTGACGAATACATTCCCATTCTCCTTCCGATTTATTCGGTAAACGCAAGCGATTAACTTCAAAATCAAACTTGCGTCCTTTATGAAACAGGCGTTGTCTCAGCAGTTGTGGTAATTCTCTACCTAATGGCATAGTAAAATCTGATTATCTGTGAATACAGAGGAAAAATCAGTGTTCTTCTGGTTTTAAGGATGGTGTTTTTAATTGTCCATCCATAAATGTACATCAGAACAGTCTACCTCTTTCAGCAGCTCTTTAATAACACACCCGGAAACTGGTTCTATCCAATCTGGGGCAATTTCTGCCAGTGGGACTAATACAAAGGCCCGATCCCGCATTCGTGGATGGGGAATCTGGAGATTTGGTGTATCCAAAGTAATGTCATCATATAATAACAAATCCAAATCTAGAATTCGTGGCCCCCAGCGTTCCTGACGCACACGCCCAAATTGTTGTTCAATTCCTAACAAAATTTCTAATAACTGCTGGGGGAGTATTTCTACCTGCAAGGTGACGCAGCCATTGAGGTAATCTGGCTGTGGTGGCCCGACAGCTTTGGTTTGATACCAATGGGATCTGGCTTCTAAAACAATACCTGGCGTTTGGGCTAAAGTCTCTATAGCTGCTTCTAAAATTGTCTGGGAATCGCCGATATTACTACCAAGAGCAACGGCGCTTCGTCTTAATGCTTCGTCGTAGCCCGGTGTAGGCATCATACTTTCCTAAAATAAGCCGTTTTAGGGCTGTCTTTGCGGATGCTTGTCAATAGCTTTTATATTCCCAGTATTTATCGAAATTAAAGCTTTTTTACAAAACTAAATTAACCAAATTTAAAAAACATTATTTTATGGTGAATTCAGTTAATTATTTATAGGATATTATACTAACACAATGGTAGTGCTATAACCCCAAAGTTGATTGATAGTGGTTATATAATTGCTGCTTACTACTTTGAGCGAGGAACTGACGTGGGGAAGCTTACCTCCTGGTTCAAGCGAAGACCAACTATATTTGAGTGACTCTGGACAAGGAGGAACGAATGAGAGCTTACCACCAACACATCTGGCGCAGACGAGGCAGTTACTGAGCAAAATGAAAATTTTACCATCTAAGATGAGGGCCAATCGGGCAACTGGCACTAAACCACTCTATCGCCGCTTCTGGTTTTGGGCAGGTTTAGGTGTTAGTGGTGGGATAGCTGCCTCGATCTACGGCATCAGTTTAATAGATCGGACTTTGCCAGATCAGTCCGAGCTGAATGCTGTGTTTCGAGAGCAAACACTGACTATTAAAGCTGCTGATGGCAGCATATTACAACAACAAGGCGAAGCAACCAGAGAACAGCTAAAGCTGGAACAAATACCAGATAATTTAAAAAAAGCTTTCATTGCCTCAGAAGATAGAAGATTTAGGCAACACAACGGAGTTGATCCGCAAGGGATTGTCAGAGCGGGTTTGAATAATTTGCGATCGCAAGGTGTGGTAGAAGGTGGTAGCACCATCACTCAACAGCTAACGCGGATTCTATTTTTAAAACAAGAGCAGACAATCTGGCGCAAACTCAAGGAAGTCCGCCTAGCCCAAAAAATGGAGCAAGAATTAACCAAGGATCAGATTCTAGAGCGTTACCTGAATCTGGTTTATTTGGGATCTGGAGCTTATGGTGTGGCAGATGCCGCCTGGGTATACTTTAGTAAGTCGCCAGATCAACTTTCTCTCGCCCAAATGGCAACGATTGCGGGATTAGCTCCTGCTCCGAGCTTATACGCCCCAGACAAAAATCCCGAAGCGGCAAAACGGCGGCGGGACTTAGTATTGCTACGGATGCAGGAAGATAAAGTAATTACACCAGAGCAAAGGCAAGCAGCCGTTCAGGAGCCATTAACCCTCAAAAGCAGTTCACCCAAACGAGTCCAAGTAGAATCACCCTACTTTACCAGCTATATCCAAAAAGAATTGCCCAAGTATGTTTCTGCTAATGTGCTAAAAAGTGGGGGTTTACTAGTAGAAACCACCCTCAACCCAAGTTGGCAGAAAGTGGCAGAAGAGGCAGTTGCAAAAACATTGCGAAATCAAGGACGCTGGGAAAACTTTAAGCAAGCGGCAATGGTGGCCATAGACCCCCGCAACGGTGAAATTAAGGCAATGGTTGGGGGAAAAGACTTTGGTAAAAACCAGTTTAATCGAGTTACCCAAGCACAACGGCAGCCAGGATCGACATTTAAAGGGTTTGTATATGCCACTGCGATCGCTACCGGCAAGAGCCCCTACGATAGCTACGAGGATGCGCCCTTTGTCGTAGACGGCTATGAACCGAAAAACTATAGTGAAAACTTCCGGGGTTCAATGAACATCCGAGATGCCCTCACTCGCTCTGTTAATATTGTTGCGGTCAAGGTGTTGATTGATGTGGGATTTACACCAACCATTAAACTTGCTCATGAGATGGGGATAAAATCTGAACTCAAGCCCACCTACTCTTTGGCTCTGGGTTCAAATGAAGTCAATCTGTTAGAGTTAACCAGCGCTTATGGCAGTTTTGCGACTCAGGGATTGCACGCAGAACCTCATGGTATTACCCGCATCCTCAACCGCCAAGGCAAAGTCATCTGGTCAGCTAATTTCAAGTCAAAACGTGCCCTTGATGCTGACAGTGCCGCCATCATGACTTGGATGCTACGCAACGTCGTCGAAGCGGGAACTGGCGGTGCTGCCCAATTAGATAATAGACAAGTTGCAGGCAAAACCGGCACCTCCGACGAAGCCCGCGATTTATGGTTTATTGGCTACATTCCTCAAATGGTGACAGGGGTATGGCTAGGTAACGATGATAACCGCCCCACTTATGGCAGTAGTAGTAGTGCCGCTTACACTTGGCACGAATTTATGGAAAAAGCTGTAGAGGGGATGCCTGTAGAAAAGTTTCCCAAACGACCCAAGTTAGACGGTCGCAAAGGCACTATCAAAGCCCAGTCTATCAAGCCCAAACAAATGCTGAATCGTTCTATTGCCTCTAATGATGATGACTCAGAAGGGGAAAGCGCGAGAAATTCTGATGAGAGTGGTTCATCTCGCAGACGTAGAAGCAGAAGAAGCTATTCTCAAGAAGAACAGCAATCGAGCGATTATACCCCAAAACGCAGAAGGCGCGATCGCAGCGAATCAAGTTCTAGTAACTCCTCCTCAGAATCATCTACTCCACGGCGACGTTCTAGAAGAGTAGAATCTGATTCACCCCCGCCGAGAAGAACTCGGCGAGAGTCGTCTCCTGCAAATAGTTCAGGTTCTTCAGGTTCTTCATCGTCACCACCATCTTGGCGGGATAGACTTAGACCTCCTCAATAGTAATGAGAAAGTAATGAGAAGTGGGCATTTTTGATACAATGCGCGGCCACTGTTTGAGGTACTCATTTCTCAGCATTTGAGTTACCTATCTCACTTACTTCTATGCTTTATTTTCCGAGAGTTGTGTAATAAACTATACTTCTCCTCCCTTGTCTCTCTACATTTTTTAGTCAAACAGACTCAATCTCAGAAGTCAAAAGATAAAAACGCCCAGTTAAAAGCATTGCACCCATAAGTAGCCCTAGTACTAAACCCAACCATAAACCTATAGCACCCCAGCCGCAAGTGAATGCCATCAGAGAGCCACCACCTAGACCTACTACCCAGTAAGCGAACATAGTAATTAACACTGGCACTTTGGTGTCTTTCAACCCGATTAAAGCACCAGCAGCAATAGTCTGAATAGAATAAAATATTTGAACTATTGCCCCCGCAGCGAGGAAAGAAGTTGCCGTTTTAACTATCTCGATATTATCTAGATTACTGGTGTCCAAATACATTGCCACAATATAGTTGGGAAACAGCCAAAAAATTAGTGCCACAATACTCACAAAAGGAGTAACAAGCGCAATGCAGACTAATCCCGCTCTGCTTGCACCCTTGAGATCATTTTGTCCCCTCAACTGTCCTACTCTCATCGTGACGGCATAGGAAATACCTATAGACACTGTTTCGACAAAACTTTCTGTCTCGACGGTAATTTCATGGGCTGCTAACGTCTCTGTTCCAAACCACCCCATCATTAAAGCAGTGGCAGTGAATACTCCAATTTCTGCCCCATACTGCAAGCCCAAAAACCACCCAGTTTGGAAGATATCTATAAACATATCTTTATCAAACTGATGCAAAGCACAATCAAGCTGATAGTCTTTAAAGTACTTATCAAAGCAAATCCAACTGGCAGCAGCGAGAAAATTTAGCCAAAAAATGAGTGTGCTTCCCCAACCGATACCAGCTAAACCAAGGGCTGGTAAACCAAATTTGCCGAACATTAACACATAATTAGCAATCCCATTTAATAATAGTCCAGCTACCGTAATTACTGTTAAGAATTGGGGGCGATTTAGGGCAGAGCTAACTTCTTTTAAGATACAAAAACCGAGTACAGCCGGAAAACCCCAAACAATAGACCGCAAATATGTTTGAGCTAATAACACATTGCTTTCTTCTTGACCAGTCAGCAGCAGGATATAGTCAAAGTGCCAAATGATAAACATCACAGGTAAGCACATCGTCACGGCTAACCAAATTCCTTGACCGGTAGCACGGCTCACTTGGTCTATCTTTCCTGCACCAAAAGCATTGGCGACGCTGACACCCGCAGCTGAAAGAACAGAACGACAAACGGAAGCTAGGGTAGAAAAGGTAACAGCACCTAAAGCACCCGCAGCTAAAGCTTGGCTGTTAAGTAAACCCATCATCACCCCATCCAGTAAAGGAATGCCCGCTTCTAATATTTGAGTAATTACCAAGGGAACTGCTAATTGCAGGCAGGCTTGGGCTTCTAATATCAGTTCTGATTTAAATTCTTTTGAAGTTAACTCCATTGGGGCGCTAAATAAGCAATACTAAATACATTAAGATATATTAACGCCTACACATGAAATAAACTCAACCTATTAGCGATCGCCTCTGCAAAAAGTGTGTTTCCTAACCCCATTTCCAGCACAATTTCCAGTAGGGGCGCAATGCCTTGCGCCCCTAGCGCGTGGTCTATTTACCTGAAAATAGCTGTAACTTTTTAACTTTATCGCGCCAGTAGCTGTGGGTGTTGAACAGAATATTTTGTCACTATGCCAGAAATCTCAGGGTTGTAAAGCCTTAGATAATTCCAGTAGTTGCCAAATACTTGCCGCACATAGTTTTTAGTTTCATCAAAGGGAATTTGTTCAACAAACTCATCTGGATCTTTTGTAGTTAGAGTTTGCAACCATTTGGAGACATTGCCGGGGCCAGCATTGTAACTAGCGATCGCCAGCAAAGAGTTATTGTTATATTGATCATGGGTATGACCCAAATACCATGTACCCAGCATGATGTTATCGTTGGGATTTTCTAAGTTTATTGTTTTGAAATCCACCTTGATTTGTGGGGCGATCCATTTAGCTGTACTCGGCAACACCTGCATTAAACCAGTAGCTTCAGCGACAGACTTGATTTTTGGTTCAAACCGTGACTCTTGACGCATCAAAGCAGTTACTAGCAGAGGATTAAGTTTACGGTCAATAGACCACTTTTCAATCTCTCGCTGATAAGGAAATGGATAACGCGCTTGCCAGTAGGTAATTTGTTTACTCAGAATCTGATATTGGGCAAGTTCGGCTGGTATTTCCCGGTCTTCTAATTTAGAAATTTCATCAATTCCGATGAGATTTTCTCCTTTAGCCTGCCGCATCAACCCTTCAGTAAATTGCTCTGCTACCGTTGGCTGAATTTTGTTCTGAAATTCTGTTTGCCATTGTAACCAGGCATCGCGGTCTTGACCTAGCAGATACAATTCTTTGAAAGTTTCAGAACCAGCAGGCGGTACTGGACGCTGGGGTGCGATTACTTCTGGGTTCATAACGCGCACGTTGTCAAAGTTGCCAACATTTAGCCCCAACATGGTCGCGGCTCGCCATGCATAGTAAGAGTAGGGAAACTGACTAATCACATACTCATAAGCAGTTTTAGATTCTTGCTGTTTCCCCAGTGCAGCCGCCCATTTACCTACCCAAAAGCCCGCTCTTGGAGCCAAAATACTATTGGGATTATTAGTGACGATTGGTTCTGCCCATTGCCAAGCACCGACGTAATCTTTGGCTTCGGCTTTATCTTGGGCAATTTTCCAACGGTATTCTGCTGCTTCGTCAGAGTTACCGTATTTACTTATGAGTAATTGCCACGCTGCGCTAGCTGACTTTTGATCCTTGAGAGTTTGGATTTTGGCTTTTTGTGCCAGTGCAGTACCAGCTTGTTTGGGAAATTTACTAATTACCTGGTCAAGATAGGGTAAACCGTCTTTAGGTGTTTTTGCGGTTTCTGCTAACCGCAGTAGTGCCGTACCAGCTTCCTCACTATTGGGAAATTGCTGCACTAATTGTTTATAGGTGGCGTAGGCGTAGCCCGCCGCAGGCATCGCTTTTTCTTTATCTTTGCCTCCCACCTGTAACCCCCGTGCAGTACGGTAGAGGTTGCGCGATGTTTTGGGTGCTTTGGCGTAAGCATTAGCCGCTTTGGGAAATTGACTATTTTCCCAATAGCTTGTACCAATGAGTTCCCAGTCTTCAGGTTTGAGGTTGGGCTGTTTTACTAGCTGATCCAAAACGCCCACTATACCTGGTTGATCGTAGGCATACTTAGCCAAAATCAATTGTAATTGTGGCTGATTGGGATTTTCTTGCAAGCGTTTGCGGATAATTTCCCAAGTTAGAGGATTAGAAGGAAATTGAGCGATCGCAGTTTCTTGTTGCTTTGGTTGAGCAATCAGATATAGCGCTTTCACACTGGCCGCTTCTTTGGGATACTGTTTCAGCACCCTTTGCCTGAGATCCGAGGCTTTGCCGTCCTCGCCCAGCATATCCTCTGCCTGAGCTTGTTTGAGCAAAATGTAGGGCGCGAGGATGGGATAGTCTTTCTCTAGTCCTTGGAGTAAAACTAGAGCTTTTTGCCCTTGAGTTCTTTCAATATAATCACTCGCCAAAAGATAACGAGCGCGATTTCGATCGGGCGATCGCGATTCTTGAGCGATCGCTGCTAGTTTTGCCGCCCGTTCTGGTAGAGATTGTGATATCAGTGGAAAGACGGCTGATTGAGCAATGCTACCCTCTGATGTTTGCTCTGTTTGATTTTGACTCAGTTTGAGCCATTTCCCCAGAGACTTGCCAATCTGAGGTGCTGATACCATTGCCCCAGCTAAAAAGGCAAACAGTGCCGCACCCGCAATTATCGAAATTTGCTTTTTCTGTAGTTTCTTCAGCATGAATACCCGCTGAAAAGTTTCGGTGAATTTCTTGAAACTCTAACACTCCTAACCATCAGTGTTACCAATTTTTAATTTTAGATTTTTAATTTTATGTAGAAAAATACTAATTTTCAATCCTACAGTTGGTAGTATTGAGTAACTAGCACATCTTAGATCCTATTACATCTATCTTGGGTATATCTTAAAGGTTAAAGATGGCAGGAGGTAGCTCTTCTGTTGGGGATTCGACTGCTACTGATTTGGGGCCACTGAACTCTCATACCCTGCAAGAAGCTGACGCTGCAAATCTAAAACTTTTCTCTCGACAGATAAAATTTATTGCCACCACTTGGGCGTTTTTCCAGGTCATTAGTTTTGTAGTGGCGTGGCAAGCTTAAAATGATGTATGAAATGTAGGTTGGGTTTCGCGTTGCTCAATCCAACCTACAAATTTTTTTGCAACATTTTAGCTGCGTCACGCCAGTAGTGGCTTGGCAAGCCTAAAGTTGTACATTAGGAAAAAGCAGAAAACATTAGATTTATCTCCATTTTCTGACTGTAGCCGAAACAGTGAGAGGAATGAAAACGGGGTTTTTAGTATACTTTCAGACTTGACAAACATCCTCTAAATCCCCCATTCATTAGGGAGCATCCACTTTTGGAAGAAACACTGGGCGATTGGAAATCGCGGCTATACAGACTAAACCCGCCTGCTTTGGGTTTTATAGAGTCCGCGCAGGCGGACGAAAGTTTGTTATAGCCCCATACTTCACTTCTCTTCGCGTAGCGTGCGCCGGCGATCTGCCAAAACGGGATGCTCCCATTCATTACATTCTGAATTCTGACTTCTGACTTCTGACTACTCATTTAAGTTTTTCGTGAGCAGCCAAAATAATTTTTTCAGTTTCTTCCCAGCTAATACATTTGTCAGTTACAGAAACACCATATTTTAATTCTTCTTGTTTACCTGTAATTGGTTGACTACCCTCATACAAATGCGATTCCAGCATCATGCCAACAATTGATGTATTACCATCAACTATTTGCTGAATAATATTTTCTAAGACAGCACCTTGTAATTTGTAATCTTTATTAGTATTGCCGTGGCTACAATCGATCACAATTCTCGGTGGTAAATTTGCCTGTTTTAATTTCTCTTCTACCAGTTTGACATTTGCTGGATCAAAGTTGGGTTGACTACCACCCCTTAAAATTACGTGACCGTACCCATTACCTTTAGTTTGAAAGACGCTGACCTGTCCGTTTTGATTAATTCCTAGAAAATTATGCGGGTTTCCAGCTGATTGGAGGGCATTCAAAGCTACTTGAATATTGCCGTCAGTACCGTTTTTAAAACCCACAGGCATCGAAAGTCCACTTGCCATTTCGCGGTGAGTTTGTGATTCAGTTGTGCGTGCGCCAATGGCAGACCATGTAATCAGTTCACTGATGTATTGAGGGATGATTGGGTCTAGTGCTTCTGTGCCAGCAGGTAATCCCGACTCTGTAATTTTTAATAGTAGCTCCCGTGCAATTAATAAACCTTTCTCTACATGGAAAGAATCATCCATATCTGGATCGTTAATTAAACCTTTCCAGCCTACGGTTGTTCTTGGTTTTTCAAAATATACTCGCATAATTAATAGCAAGTTATCCTTGACTCGCTCGGACAATATTTTCAATCTCTCAGAATATTCGAGCGCTGCTTTTGGGTCGTGGATTGAGCATGGGCCAACTACTATAAATTTCCTGCGATCCTGAAAATCGAGGATATCTTCTATTTCCTGTCTATATGCTAAAACTCTTTGTTCGGCTAATTGTGTTAAAGGTAATTTTGACTTTACTTCATTGGGAGTTAATAAAATGCGATCGTTCTCAATGTTAGCGTTGTCGATATTACTATTAAATAATTTGTTGTGCATGGGGATGCTCTGGCAATTTTATATACGCACTTCAACTCAGAAGTGTAACACAAACCCATGAAATTTTAAAATAGCTTATTTTTTACTTGACAAATTTCTAATTAAGCTATGAGTGAACTAAGATAATAACTGAAAAGGGGAAAAGATATTTCCCCTTTTCTTTGCTATTAGACTACTGATTCAGTGGTAGTGTATATAATCACTGCCATACAAACACTTTCGCTTCGTATGGCCCCAAGTCTGTGATGATCCCATCATCACCAGATTCGACATCATAATTGCCTGTCCACTCGTGCCATGTACCAGCGCTAGGAAAGTTAGGAACATGATAGCCAGCTAGAAAATCTCCTGAGAAATTTGCAATTACAACTACACGAGAACCTTCATCATTCCAACGAGTATAAGCTAATACTTTTGCCTCTGCATTTTCGTGGATAAAATCAATATTTTCCGTGTAGAGAGCATGATTACTTTTACGCAGGTTGGTTAAGCCTTTGTATGAATCAAATAAACTACGATTTAAATCATTACTTAACAGCGTCCAATCAATTTTGGATGATTCAGGTTGTTTGGGTTTATACTCGCCAAATTCTTCTCCCATCCAAATCAAAGGCACACCAACAGCAGTCATTAGGATGGCTACTCCTAATTTAACCCGCCTAAAGGCTTCTTCGTCAAAAATCTCACGGTTCCCCAGTTCAACCATGACATGATTATGGTCGTGGTTAGTGAGGTAATTTACCACATTGGTGGCACCCAAAAAGCCTTGGCGCTTGCAGTCAATGACATCTTTGAGACGCTCTAAATCAAATGTATCACCGCAAATGTGTTCTAGAATGCAGTGATAAAAACTGTCATGCCAGCAAGCATCCATTGGCCCATCGACATTGGTAATGCTGGGAGTTTCAGGAATATGTTCGGCAACGTTGTAAAAAGGCTTCATGCTAGCAGTTTTTTTAGCTTCCTGAACAATCCAGTGCATGAAGTCGTAGTTAGCAATTTGCCGCGCCGCATCATAGCGAATACCATCAAGATGATATTCTGATATCCAAAAACGGATTGCCTCACCAGTAAATTTCCAGGCTGGCTTAATATCTAATTTTTCATCATAATGTTCGTAATTAAACTCAGGCCCCCAATTATTATCAGGGTCACGAGGTTCGTGATGATACCAATAATCGTGGTCAATTTGTGTTAAGGGAGCAGATGCTTCTGAGTGGTTATAAATACCGTCAAGAATTACACGAATACCTTTGCCGTGACACTCATCAATCAATTTTTTTAATTCAGCCGTAGAACCATAACTTGATTCTGTTGCAAAAAAGTGGCGCGGATTATAGCCCCAACTATAATCACCAGGATATTCTTTAAGTGGCATCAACTCAATAGCATTGACTCCCAGTTCACACAAATAATCTAACTTTTCAATGACGTGTTTGTATTTACCTCGTGCATAAGGATCGTCCTCGCCACCAGAAAAGTCACCAACGTGCAATTCATAAATTACTAATTCGTGGTCAGCAGGTAAAGGTTTATCATCATGTTGCCAAACATAAGTATCAGTAATCCTCTTCCCATCTTTGATTCGGATAACGCCATCATCTTTTCCACTTTGTTCATCTATGTCAGTTGCATAAGGGTCTGTAACATCAACCCATTGTTCTGGTTCAAAAAACCATGAATTTGATTGAACGCGGAATTTATATTTATAAACGCCATCTTCTAATTCAACACTTGTGCGAAAATAACCATCATCACCTCTTTTCATTGGAATTTCTTGCCAATCAGAAAAAGAACCAATTAATGCGGCTCCTTTGTTGTAAGGTGCAAATAAATTAAATTCAATTGGCTTTGCCATAGAACGTGTTTGTAATATCAAGGGTTGATAGAAATATTCTCTGATGCTCAATTGAATTTGCAAATAGCTCTAGAGAAATAATTAAATAGCGAGTGCTTCTATCTTCAGGAATAATTTATAATTATTTTATAAAACTTAATTGTATTTTTTTATTTTTGACTGTTTCTAGTATTTAGTTATTCACTAAGATACGGATTTGCTACATTGTAAACATGGTAGATAAAACTAATACTTTTAAAACATTGCATCTAGCTGCAAACAATTTTTCAATCATACAATAGTTTTTGTAATATTCAAACAACTAGATATTTGGTGAAAGGAATAGGATGTTTTTTACCAAATATCTACTGTAAGATTACTCTTTTTTATTGTTAGTTTGTTGCAGATAACTTAACAACCAATTCGCAGCTGTTGCCCTGCGAGTTTGCCGAGGCCCAAATTCCCCAATCTTGTAACCTTTGAAACCCAGCTTTTCTTTTAGCATTTGTTTATTTTCAGCAGGAATAGAACGAGTCAGCTTGACAGTTGCGGGGCGAGATTCAATGAAATCTGGTGGTTGTGGGTACTCACCCTGCCATTCTGGTGCAACTTGGCTAGTGTCCCATTGTGCAATTGATGAGTCATAGCGATAGCCTAAATAATGCCATAGCAACTGGTTGACTGTGGCATCATCAAGTTTATCGTTAAGAATTGCCCAAATTGTTTCTGTATTAAGTGGTGGCAGGTTAGACATAAACAATTTAAAATTCCAAGTGGAAAACTTACTACTGATTAAATTACAGCAGTTTTTAGGTATTTAGACTAGAACTTAAATGGGGAGTAGGGTAGTTTAATTACTTGAAAAGCGCTAGAGATATACAAAAACTAGTAGGTATTAAGAAAGACTGAAATTAATTTCGCTAATTGGAGTTAAAAACAGATTGTGTATACACAAACTAGGTAGACTGGAAATCGTAAAGATTAGACCAGTCTATGCAGAATTCCACAGCACTGCCAAAGATTATCCGCGCCCATGTATTCATTTCTGGCCGAGTCCAAGGAGTCGGCTATCGCTATTCCACTGTCGATACAGCTAGCCAGTTGGGATTAACCGGTTGGGTGCGGAATCTCCCCGATAATCGAGTCGAGGCAGTTTTTGAAGGGGCGCGAGAGGTTGTAGATGACATGGTTCGCTGGTGTCACTCTGGACCACCAGCTGCTGTAGTTAAAGATGTTGTGGTTGAGTATGAAGTACCAGAAGGGTTGCGAGGATTTAAAGTTAAGCGGGTTGAGTAGGGAGTTAACAAGGGCATAGGAAACAAAAACTATCCTCTGTACCCTATAAACTATGCTGAAGCGATATGTATACTCATGGTTTTTTCCTGTTCATCCTTTGAAGCAGTTTACTGTCTGTGAAAAATTTTGATTACAATGCAGATGTCCACTAGGCGGCGTGCTGTCTATCCACGTAAATCTAGAAGATACTCAATGAGTAATCAATTAAAAGACTACAATCCCAGCGGCGTAGGTGAAATCAATGGCAACCTCTTAGGTTTGCCCTGCGATTATGAGTCTGCAAACTTGATTGTCTTTGGTGTACCGTGGGAAGTCACTGTTTCCTATGGTGCTGGCACTGCTAATGGCCCACAGCGAATTCTAGATGCTTCGACTCAATTAGATTTGTTCGATTTTGATAACCCTGATGGTTGGAAGCAGGGAATTTTTATGGAAGAAATTCCCCAAGGTATTTTAGAGAAAAACACATATTACCGCACCTTAGCAGCAAAAATTATCGAGCGATTAGCCCAAGGTAAACAACTCTCAGATACACCAGATTTAACACCTGTCTTGACAGAAATTAATCAGGCTGGTCAACAGGTAAATCAATGGCTGTTTGAAAATTGTCAGGCAGCAATTAATAATGGTAAGCGAGTTGCAGTAATTGGTGGAGATCACAGTTCGCCTTTAGGTTATTTCCAAGCATTAGCAGCTAAATACTCAAACTATGGCATTTTGCACATTGATGCCCACGCAGATTTACGCGATGCTTATGAGGGATTTGAATTTTCCCATGCGTCGATTATGTTTAATGCGATGAAAATACCGCAAATTTCTAAGTTAGTACAGGTAGGTTTGCGTGATATTAGTCATGATGAAGTGCAAATGATTGACCAATCTGATAGTCGCATTATTGCTTATTATGATCCGGCTATTAAGCAAAAGCTTTACTCTGGCACAACTTGGATTGATTTATGCCGAGAAATGATCAGTCATTTACCTGAGTATGTTTATATTAGCTTTGATGTAGATGGTTTAGATCCAAAACTCTGTCCGAGTACGGGTACTCCTGTTCCAGGTGGGTTGGAATTAGAGCAAACTTTTTGTCTGTTCCGAGAATTGGTCAATAGTGGAAGAAAAATAATTGGCTTTGATATCTGCGAAGTCGGTGATGCGGAGTGGGATGGTAATGTTGGAGCGCGGGTAGTTTACAAGCTGGCAAATTTTATGGATTTATCAAATAGAATTCAGGAGTCAGGAGTCAGAATGGGCTAAACCTTAGCTATCCGCTAACAGAATTAATTCTGTACGACTGGCGGATAGCGCAGCGGTAGCGAGTCATCAAGCGTCTGAATAAGAGGGTTTAAAACCCCACTAAATTAAACGCGAACAGCGTCTCTGAAAGAGAAGATTTAGTGGTTTTCAATCAGTGGCGGGTCTGTAGTAAGATCCCACAGGGTATCCCCCACTGATTTTCTGACTCCTGAATTCTTCTTCAAGCAGAATTTATATAAGGAACAAACAATCAGTACATCAGCGTCTGTCTTTATATCTGTTTCATAATATAGATACTAAACTAATTGCCCATAGTGAAGTTATAGAATTATATATTTTATTGTCTATTAGTGGCTGAATACTATTTATTTTTTACTATGAAAATCATGCTGAAAAACTACTTTAACATCAATAAAACACGAATTTTCACTGCTTTAATTTTGACTGGGATTTTGTCTGTTAGTAGCAGTTTAACACTTATTAAAAGTGCTACAGGCGCTTCTGCGAACTTCTCTTTAGAAACAAGCAATGAAGTTGTTAAAGACAATATTAAACTAAACCGCTTGCCACGTCCAGTAGCTAATGCAGTACTGCAAGATTTAGCGCGCAGACAGGGAGTTTTTACTAGACAACTGCAAATTATTGACTACAATCAACAGACTTGGCGCAATGGTTGCTTAGAACTACCTCAAGCTGATGAAATTTGCACCCAAGCGTTAGTTCCGGGTTGGCGGATTGTGGTATCTAATGGCAGAGAAAACTGGGTTTATCATACCAATAATAATGGGCGATCGCTACGTTTAGCTTCGGCAAACACTCCCTCAGAAAATCTGCCAAATAAATTATCTACATCTGTAAAAAATGCGGTTTTACAAGCCGCATCCAGACGTTTGCAACAGCCAATTTCTCAGTTAACCATTATTGAGGCTCAACAGCAAACTTGGAAAGATAGCTGTTTAGAATTAGCTAATGCTGATGAATTCTGTACCCAAGCTTTGGTATCAGGCTGGCGGGTGGTTGTCGGCGGAGTTGACCAAACCTTGGTTTATCATACTAATCAAACAGGTTCCGCACTCAGACTGAATCAAAAAACTAACGAAACTACGCTGGGACCTATAAAAATTCCAGCTAGCGAGTTACCACCACCGTTAGATCGAGGTATAGTATTTCGCCAAATCTCCAGTGGGGGTTTTGCTGGCAGAACCTATGAGACTGTTTTACTCACAGATGGGCGACTGATTCGCGTGCGGATTGGTGATGCCAATGATTCTGAACGTAGTATTCGCCGTGTTTCTGTGCAACAGGTACAAGAATTTTTGCGATCGCTAAAACGTTCTCACTTTAGTAAATTTCGAAATCTGAGTTACCCAGCTCCCAGTGGTGCTGCTGATTATATCACCTATACGCTCACCAGCCAAGAAGGTACGGTTCAGTACAATGATATTTCTCAAAATAACCTGCCAAAGAATTTACAGACAGCAGTCAAAGCCTGGAATCAAATCGTAGCCAGCGCAGAATCATAAACTTCATTGATGGAATTGAAGAATAAGGAGTGGCGAGATTTTCCTACAGATTCGCTACTCTCTTACAAAGTGACGGGTTTCAAATTTCCTAGTGGCGATCGCACTATCTTGAAAGTTCATTTTTCAAGATAGCGAAACTAATAAAAGGTGTTTCCAGCAATATTTAGTTGCAATATTAATCTAATTCGCCCTTTTGTAAAATACCACATAGGATTAAAATTAAATATGAAGGCAACTGTTAAGTATAAGCTGAGTCAAACAGCAATCTTATATTCAGCTGTCAATCCTCCAAAAGAAGTATATTATAAATATTAATCAAGCTTATTTAGTTTAAATTAATGGGTAAGCAAGTTTGTAGTAAGGACTAAAGTACTTACCCTTCTACTAACGGAGATGCTGTGCGAATGGGTTTGTTAGTCGCTCATAGGAAAGCCCCTTCTCTACGAGATGCTATGCGATCACGAAGCGTCTCGTAGAGAAGACCACGCTAACTCACTACAAACCCTCTTCCACTACCTTGACAAAGTACTAGTACAGCATGACGGAAATCTAGCTACTATCTCAATTAACCAGATTAAGTTACTCTGAACAACTTGTTAAAGGTTGGTAAGCTTCCGCCACAGCGAACTAGTAGTTTTTACTCAACAATACTCGATTGATGTGAAAAAATAGCATTTAGTAAAAAAACTGAGTAATAGTAACTTATGCAGATTTTGGACAAATAGGCTTATATTAATCAAACATTTACAAGAATAGCTACAATAATCATTAGTTATACTTAATTATTAAATCGTAGTTGTGATTAATGAGCTATTATTTATTACTATGATGATAGCTTAATCTGGCAAAGATTAGAGGTTTTATTTTCCTATCGCTTGAAATATTCTCTTTCCTCAGAATCTTTCTTTTAAAGATAACTCTAAAGCTTGTTTCTATACCATAATGAAAGGCCAAGTACTAGATCAGATTTTTAACAAACCTTCTTTTATCCTTAAATTTGAACGCTTAGAACTAGATGATAATTTCTGCATCATAGATACATCCGAGCAAGTACAACGGTTTGCAAAGCGTCCTGATAAGGTGATTCAGGGAAAAGATGTCCGGTTAAGTTTTCCTGAGTTTATCGGACTTGAAGATATTCTGAAAGCTATTGTACAAGGGGAGCAAGAACTGTTTGAATTAGAAGCGATTGAACGATGTTTAGAGGATAAACTCCGTCTATATATAGATATATATATTATCGGTGAACAGCAGGAAAATAAATTAATAGTCCTAATTGAAGATGTTACCGATAGGTTTATTTTAAAGCAAAAATTAGCACAGCAAGCCAAAAAAGCGAATTTGCTATCAAGTACTTTAATCTTATACAGAAATTACATGGAACAAGTAATTACTTCAATGGCAGATGCTTTGTTAGTAACCAGTAATTCCGGAAAAATAAAAAAAGTAAATCGTGCCGCTCAAAAGTTATTTGGTTTTCAGGAAGAAGAGTTAATAAATCAACCAATATCACTAATTATTGATGACAATCAGATTTTAATTAAAGCTATTTATCAGCATTCTTATTTAAAGCGTAATTCACAGAATCTAGAAGTAGTTTGTCGAACAAAAACTAGAGAAAAACTGTTGATTGCTTTTTCTTGCTCAGTGATTCCAAAAAAAACAGAAGGGCTAGAAGATATTGTCTATATTGGTCGGGATATTACTGCTTGGCAACGCCGGGAACAGCGTACAAGCGCCCAGTATTCTATTACTCGCATATTATCAGAATCACAGAGCATCAAGCAGGCGATTCCGCAAATTTTGCAGTCGATTTGTCAAAACTTGGGATGGGATTTAGGCGAACTTTGGACACCAAGCCAATATATTGGCACTTCGGTACAAGGAGATAGTCTCAATGCAGTACTAAGGTGTGTGGAAATTTGGTCAAGTCGATTAGTTTCTGTCCGAGAGTTTAAAGCAATCACCTGGCAAACTACTTATACACCTAGTGTTGGCTTACCTGGTAGAATTTGGATCAGACGTTTGCCTTTGTGGATTAAAGATATCACAGTAGATGGAGATCAAAGGCGATCGCTACCTGCTGTAGAGGCTGGATTACACGCAGCTTTTGGCTTCCCCATTTTAGACGATAGTGAAATCTTAGGAGTGATGGTTTTCTTTAGTCGGGAGTTACTACCAAAAGATAAAGACCTATTGCAAATGATGGGTTCTATTGGTAGCCAAATTGCTCAATTTATCAAACGCAAACAAGCAGAAAATGCTCTTGTAGAAAGTGAAGAACGATATCGAGATTTATTTGAAAATGCTAATGACTTGATTCAATCTGTCAACCCATCTGGTCGTTTTTTGTATGTCAATCGTGCATGGCGAGAAACTTTGGGATATAGCGAAGCTGAAATTGCGAATATGAGTATTTTCGATATTATACATCCAGAGTTTAAACAAAGCTGTTTGCAAAGATTTTATCGCGTGCTATCAGGAGAAAAGCTTGGGCAAGTAACAGCTATATTCGTCACTAAAGACGGTCAAACAATATTTCTAGAAGGTAATATTAATTGTAAATTTGTTGAAGGTCATCCAGTTGCGATTCGCGGCATTTTTCGCAATGTAACCCAGAGAATAGTAGCAGAAAAAACACTTCGCAATCAGCAGAAAGAAACCGAATGTTTATTGCTGAATATTTTGCCAGGTGCAATCTCTAAAGAACTCAAAGAACAACCAGCTAGGATTACCGAAGACTTTACTGATGTCACAGTTTTATTTGCAGATATCGTCGGCTTTGCTGAAATTGCTACTTCTATGAGTGCCATTCAACTAGTGAACTTACTCAACTCAATTTTCTCAGCTTTTGATCGCCTCACCGAACAACATAGTTTAGAGAAAATCAAGACCATTAACGATGCTTATATGGTAGTTGGTGGCTTACCCACACACCGCCCAGATCATGCTCAAGCGATCGCTCTGATGGCACTGGATATGCAAACTGCGATCGCTCTATTTAATACTGAGAATAACCAAAATTTCAGCATCCGTATCGGCATCCATAGCGGTTCGGTAGTGGGGGGAGTCATTGATCCGAATAAGTTTACTTATGAACTCTGTAAAGACACAGTAAATATCGCTAGCTGTATGGAATACCAAGGTATTACTGGTAAAATCCAAGTTACAGAAAATACTTATAAGTACTTGTGTGATGAATTTCTATTTGAAAAACAAGGCGAAATTGAAGTTAAAAGCAAAGGGAAGATGACAACTTATTTGTTGATTGGACAGAAGAGATGAGGGCATTGGGAAAGAGGAGGCAGGAGGCAGAAGTTTTTGAATTTTGAATTTTGAATTTTGAATTGATTTCTCCCCCTGCCTATTCCCTAGTGAGAATTCGGAATCATCCGACCACAGGGATAAGTCGCTGTTGGCTGTGAAGCATTTTCAGCAACTGCTGCTGGAACCTGATCTGATGGTTGGGTTTTGGCTGCTAGATAGTCTTTTTGCAGTTTATCTAAAATGGCTTCTCGCCTGTCGTATATACGTTTCAGGGGACGAGGTTGGCATTTGTTAAGAACATACGCTGTCACTAGTGGTAAAGCGATCGTGCTATCGGTATAACAAACGATTGTATTAGGTAACTCCTCCGGGTCAATCTTACCCCAACTGACGGCTTCCGATGGGGTTGCTCCAGACAAACCGCCTGTATCTGGACGCGCATCGGTAAACTGCACAAAGTAATCGTGTCCTCGTTCTTCTAATCCCAAAACCTCGTGAAGTT
The DNA here is from genome assembly GCF_017114965.1 of Nostoc sp. JL31. Taxonomy (NCBI): domain Bacteria; kingdom Bacillati; phylum Cyanobacteriota; class Cyanophyceae; order Nostocales; family Nostocaceae; genus Nostoc; species Nostoc sp. JL31. The sequence goes on along the minus strand of NZ_JABXKO010000034.1, from coordinate 40,713 downwards.
GCGGTTGAGTTTGTAGCAAAAAGTTCTTAGGGCTACCACCACCGAGAATTACAGCCGCACTTTTTCCTCCTGATTCACGGGCATTATATGCGATCGCTGCTGTCTCATTCACGTCAATTGATGGATCTATCACCAACTGCGAACCTTCCAATGCTAAAGCCGCCACATTCATCCCAATTGAGCTATCTCCAGGAGAAGACGTATAAATCGGTACGCCATATTCATAAGCTGTAGCTAGCAAGCAGGAATGCTGCACACCCAATTGCTTTTCTACTTCTCGGACATATTTACCTAGTAAATGGTGAAATTCAGCCGTTCCCATCCGCTTTTGAAACGCTTCTTCTTGGAGAATCTTGCGGATGAACGCATCAGTTTCTAGCAGCACATCGTAACCAAAGATAATGTCATAAATGCGGATAGTGCCTTCTTGGCGCAGTTTCACATCATCCAAAAATGGATTACCAGCGAAAAGTTCAAAACCCAAACCATAGTGCATATCGTGGTAAAGATTTGCACCAGTGCTAATCATCCAGTCAATAAAGCCGTTGCGAATTAAGGGTGCAAGCGCTGAAACCCCAAATCCTGCTGGCGTCATCGCACCGGAAAGGCTAACTCCCACCGTGACACCTTCCGTTAGTACATCGCGACTCAGTAGTTGGCAGATTTCCCGCAACCGCGCTGAATTGTAAGCGGTGAAGTATTGATCGATCAAATCCACCACATTGATATCATTTGATATCGGTGTGGGTGCAATTTTTTGACCCAGCTGTTTAGACATTTTGGCACTCCCGAGCAGTAAACACGACGAATCTAATGGTATCTAGCTTTCAGCCAAAGTGACAGCAATACTTTTTTACTACTAGCTTGAACCCTAAACTTTCAGTTACCCTGAAAAAGCAAGTGAGGAGTAGGAGAAGAAAACTTTTTCAGCCCTTTTGGGATTTTCCGATGATTAGCTGTCTTAAAACCGAATGGCACTAAGAAAAAATACAGCCCTTACTCTGACTGGTTCCCTGCCTCTAGGCAGGGAACCCATTCTGGGAGGCTCCGCCTCCAGTAGCTTGACAAGAGGCAGAAGCCCACTTTAAATATATTCCCAGCCTGGAGGCTGGGAACAAGACAACACAAGCCTTTGGGCTTTTCTTCGTGCCATTCGTCTTAAAACCTTATAAGCATTTCACAGGCATATTAGTCACATTTCAAATAAAAAATATCCAATTATTTATTGTGAGCTAGTTCTAGAAAGCGGGCTTTCCGGCCCACTCTCTAAATAGTAGTAGTTTATTTTTTGGAAATCGCTAATACCAATTTTAAAAAAGAATACAAAGGTTTTTGCGTCAGTTTTTTCTCTACCTTTGTGAACGTGAGAAAACTAAATTTCATGTTTTCTCGCAATATGTCCTACCGTGTATACACAAGTCTAAAATAGCTGATAAATTACGGTTTTACCCACCCTAACCCTCCCCGTATGTATTGGGGAGGAAACTAGATTTTCTGGTTTCCCTTCTTTCCAAGGGGGGTAATTCGACTTCTGTATACACCGTAGCAATATATCGGGGGATTAAGTGGGGTAATTCGACTTGTGTGTACACCGTAGCCAAGACATCAGGGAGGGTGCGCAGGATATGCAAATATTTTTGAATTGCTATAAGCCACAAATGCTTATCCTGATGTGGTTTCAGGTGAACGCGTAATTTTCCGGTTTTGGCACGGTGATGGCTTAATGGACATTAGTTGCAAAAATTAATAATTAGTAATTATTCTTTAATAACTATCTTAAATCTTTTAACTATCTGCTTAACTGTCTTAACTGTCTCCTAATTCTTCAATTTTTGATTTAACTATCTGCTTAACTGTCTTAACTGTCTTAACTGTCTCCTAATTCTTCAATTTTTGATTTAACTATCTGCTTAACTGTCTTAACTGTCTTAACTGTCTCCTAATTCTTCAATTTTTGATTTAACTATCTGCTTAACTGTCTTAACTGTCTTAACTGTCTCCTAATTCTTCAATTTTTGATTTAACTATCTGCTTAACGGCTTTAATGTACGGATTGCTTTTTATTTACAACTATGAAAAATTATGAGAACACGACGATCCAGTATTAAAAATTTATCTGCCAACATCGGAAATAAGTAATGACTTAAACAGCTTTTTCAAATGCTTGATCTTTCGCTATGGGAAACTTCAAACAAAACATACATAACTCATTCTTTAGATTAGGAGCATCTTAATATTATCGCCTTGAAACGAGCCACCACAAGCAAACCAGATGTAGGGATCTAGCTGGGTAGTGATGATACTTGTGAACTGCAACGATGCTCAGATCGGCCACGAAACAAAGATAGCAAGAAGACCCCAGAGGAGGTTTAGCGCAGATCATGCAACCCTTTGAACTGCCAGAATTTTACACGCCTTGGCCCGCACGGCTGAACCCAAACCTGGAAGCGGCACGAGTCCATTCCAAAGCATGGGCCTACGAGATGGGGATACTTGGCTCAGAAGAGGAAGCGCAAACCTCGGTGATCTGGGATGAACATACATTTGACTCCCACGATTACGCCTTGCTTTGCTCTTATACTCATCCAGATGCGCCGGGAGCGGAGCTTGACCTAGTAACCGACTGGTATGTTTGGGTGTTTTTCTTCGACGATCACTTCCTGGAAATCTATAAGCGCACCCAAGACATGGCTGGGGCAAAGGAGTACCTTGACCGATTGCCAGCGTTTATGCCAGTGCATCCCACTGATACCCCTTCGGTTCCAACCAACCCAGTAGAGCGCGGCTTGGCTGACCTGTGGTCTCGCACTGCCTTTACTAAATCTGTAGACTGGCGACTTCGATTCTTTGAAAGTACCAAGAACCTCCTAGAAGAGTCTCTGTGGGAACTCGCCAATATCAACCAAGATCGAGTCGCCAACCCCATCGAATACATCGAGATGCGCCGCAAAGTTGGCGGCGCTCCGTGGTCAGCGGATCTCGTCGAACACGCCGTGTTTATAGAGATTCCAGCCGAAATCGCCTCGACTCGGCCAATGCGTATCCTCAAAGACACATTTGCCGATGGAGTGCATCTTCGCAACGATTTATTTTCCTACCAGAGAGAAGTAGAGGATGAAGGTGAGAACGCCAACTGCGTGCTGGTCTTGGAGCGCTTTTTAAATGTGAGTACCCAGGAGGCGGCTAACCTTACCAACGAACTGCTAACCTCGCGGTTATACCAGTTTGATAACACTGCCGTCACCGAGTTGCCCCCCCTCTTTGAGGAGTACGGACTAGACCCAGTGGCTCGTGTGAACGTTCTTCTTTACATCAAAGGACTTCAGGACTGGCAATCGGGCGGTCACGAGTGGCATATGCGATCGAGCCGTTATATGAACAAGGGAGGAGACAATTCTTCGACATCTACAGTTCTGGGAGGCCCCACAGGGCTAGGTACATCGGCTGCGCGTATTCAATCCTTATACGCCGCCTTGGGTTTGGGAAGGTTCAAAAGCTTTACTCACGTTCCATACCAGGCTGTCGGGCCAGTAACACTGCCGAAGTTTTACATGCCCTTCACTACAAGCTTGAATCCCCATCTGAATGCTGCGCGGAAGCATTCCAAGGAATGGGCGCGCGAGATGGGGATGCTGGAATCACTACCTGGGATTCCTGATGCCGTCATCTGGGATGACCACAAGTTTGATGTTGCCGACGTAGCTCTATGCGGTGCGTTGATCCATCCGAATGGGTCTGGTGCTGAACTGAATTTGACAGCGTGCTGGCTTGTTTGGGGAACCTATGCCGACGATTACTTCCCGGCACTCTACGGGAATAACCGCAACATGGCTGGTGCGAAAGTGTTCAATGCCCGACTGTCGGCGTTTATGCCTCTGGATGACTCCACCCCCAGCGAGGTTCCGACCAATCCGGTGGAAGCAGGCTTGGCAGATATTTGGTCTCGCACAGCTGGCCCGATGTCCGCAAATGCTCGGCGTGAGTTCCGCCGCGCAATCCAGGATATGACTGACAGCTGGGTGTGGGAACTCGCCAACCAGATCCAAAATCGGATTCCCGACCCAATAGATTATATTGAGATGCGCCGTAAGACCTTTGGCTCGGATCTGACCATGAGTCTGTCGCGACTAGCTCAGGGCAACGAGATCCCGCAGGAGATTTACCGTACCCGAACGATGCGATCGCTCGATAATTCCGCCGCCGACTTCGCCTGTTTTACAAATGATATCTTCTCCTATCAGAAAGAAATCGAATTCGAGGGTGAAATCCATAACTGCGTGCTGGTCGTTCAGAATTTCCTCAATTGCGGTAAACCACAGGCCGTTGAGGTCGTCAACAACCTGATGACCGCTCGGGCGCTCCAGTTTCAACACATCGTCGCTACCGAACTGCCAGTTCTTTTCGATGATTTCGACCTGGATGCAAGTACCCGCAAGAAACTGCTCGGATACGTCAAGAAACTAGAGCAGTGGATGTGTGGCGTACTCAAGTGGCATATAACAGTAGACCGCTATAAGGAATTTGAATTGCGTAATTCGTTAGCAGGGCGGCTACTTAGCGGTCCCAGAGGGCTGGGTACTTCAGCTAGGCGTATTGGATCGGTGAGGGTTTAAGGTCATTACTCGGTCAATAAAGTCAGGTTTTTTTGTCGGTGAGTTAATTCAAGGTCAGTATGCGATCGCGTGAGATCGGTTTTTTAGTAACTAAAAAGTGGAGGATTAAGTTGTGACGTATTCTAACGATCCCAATTTGGTAGAAGATCAGCAGCCCCATTTAACCTTGAGTACAGCAGCGGCGCGTAATTTGGCGACAACGGCCAAATCTGCACCGCAAACCCAGGAAATTACATCGCGGTGGTTATTGAAGTTATTGCCGTGGGTGCAGACGAAAGGTGGTGCTTATCGAGTCAACCGTCGGTTGAGTTATTCCGTGGGTGATGGACGGGTGACTTTCACCAACACCGGAGCAACGAGCAACGGTGCAGGTGATTCCTCTGGAACTGACTGAGCTGCCCTTGCTGCGAGGGTTTAACAACCTTGACGTATTGATCGGGTTAGCAAACCAGTTTGTTCAACAGGAGTACGCTCCAGATGATGTAATCGTTGAACTTGGCCAGCCTGCCGATCGCGTGATTCTGATTGCTCGTGGCAAGGTAAACAAAATTGGTGTTGGCAAGTATGGCGAGCAGATCGTGTTCGATGTACTAGCTGATGGCGACCATTTCGGCGATGAAACTGTGGTGCAGTCGGAGGATACTTGGCAGTACACCCTCAAGGCGATTACCAGAACCATCGTTTTGTCACTACCTCAAGCGGCATTTGAAAGGGCGATCGCTCAGTCTGAGGCGTTAGGAACCCATGTTGAACAGTTCCGCACCCGCCTGAGCCAGCCACAGACTCCCCAAGGTGAAGCTGCCATTGAGCTGGCAGCCGATCATCCCCAAGAGGCTGAGTTGCCGGGAACCTTCGCCGATTACGAACTCACACCCAGGGAATATGAGTTGAGCATTGCTCAAACAGTGTTGCGAGTCAGTACGCGGGTAGCCGATCTGTACAACGAACCGTACAACCAGACAGAAGAACAACTGCGGCTCACTATCGAGGCATTGCGGGAACGTCAAGAACACGAATTGCTCAACAACCGCGAATTCGGATTGCTGCACAACGCCGACCTCAAACAGCGTATTTACAGCAGTAGTGGCGCACCCACCCCCGATGATCTCGACGAACTGTTGGCGACAGTATGGAAAGAGCCGGGATTCTTCCTAGCTCACCCCCGCACGATCGCTGCCTTCGGTCGTGAGGCCAACCGCCTGGGTCTCTATCCACAAAGCGTAGATGTGAACGGCGTTCAGGTAACATCTTGGCGCGGCGTACCTATCTTTCCTTCCAACAAGATCCCCATCAGCAATAACCGCACCAGTTCTATCCTTTTGCTCCGCACTGGTGTAGAAAAACAAGGAGTGATCGGCTTACATCAAACTGGTATCCCCGATGAATACCAACCCAGTTTGTCTGTTCGATTCATGGGCATCAGCGAAAAGGCGATCATTTCCTACCTCGTCACCGCCTACTACTCCGCAGCCGTCCTCACTCCTGACGCACTTGGCATCCTCGAAGATGTTGAAATCGGGCGCTAAATATCAGGAATGTGGGTATTAAGTGCTGAGTGAGTAAAAATTATAGCTGACTGTTGATACCCTGCAAGAAAGTGGGCGGTCTTTTGACTCAGCACTGGCTCAACGCACCGCTACCGCTAATGGAACTCAGCACTCAGCACTGAATGCAATACGGTTTGGTTAAGGCAAGAGACGCGATAAATCGCCGTCTCTACAAGGATCAATCTTTTGTAGAGACGGCGATTTATCGCGTCTTTGGATCTAGAATTTTCATCAAAAAACCTTAACCGAACCGTATTGGCACTGAATGGCACTTTTATTAGTAACTAGAGGATGGGGTGATGACGGATTTTATTGAATCAAATTTAAATGTTGAGAGTGGACAACCTCAACTGAGTTTGAGTAAAGATGCTGCGCGTACTTTGTCCACGACCACCAAATCTGCACCGCAGACGCAGGAAATTACGTCGCGGTGGTTGTTGAAGATGTTGCCGTGGGTGCAGACGAAGGGTGGCACTTATCGGCTGAACCGTCGGTTGACCTATACGGTGGGTGATGGACGGTTAAGTTTCTCTAACACCGGAGCCGAGGTGCAGGTGATTCCCCAAGAACTTGGTGAGTTGCCCTTGCTGCGAGGATTTGAAGACACCGAGGTGCTGAGGGCGTTGGCAAGTCGGTTTGTTCAGCAGGAGTTCGCGCCTGGTGATATCGTAGTCCAGTCAGGTCAGCCAGCCAATCAGCTTTTCTTGATCGCACATGGCAAGGTAAACAAGATTGGTATTGGCAAGTATGACGAGCAGCCTCTATTGGATATGCTAGCTGACGGTGATTATTTTGGCGATCGCGTGTTAGTGGAGTCAGAAAGTAATTGGAAATTCACGGTCAAAGCTGTTACCCGATGCACGGTATTGGCGCTACCACAACAGGCATTTCGAGAACAGCTCAACCAGTCGCAGGCGTTGCAGGCTCAACTTGAGCAATTTAGGACTCGCGCAGAACTTCCACAAAACAAGTATGGAGAAGCTGCGATCGCGTTGTCAACCAGTCATAGCACAGAGACGACATTACCGGGAACATTTGTTGACTACGAACTTTCACCCCGCGAATATCAGTTAAGCATTGCTCAGACTATGTTGCGAGTAAGTACTCGTGTTGCGGATCTGTACAATCAACCATACAACCAGACGGAAGAACAATTGCGGTTGACGATTGAGGCATTGCGGGAACGTCAAGAATACGAGTTGATCAACAACCGCGAATTTGGATTGTTGCACAACGCCGACCTCAAACAGCGCATCTATACCCGCAGCGGCCCCCCCACTCCCGATGACCTTGATGAATTAGTCACCCGTCGGCGGAAGTCGAGGTTCTTCCTGGCTCATCCCCGGACTATTGCAGCCTTCGGTCGCCAGTGCAACCGTCGAGGCATTTATCCAGACACCATCGATATGGATGGGAGCAAAATAATCACCTGGCGCAATGTACCAATTCTTCCCTGTAACAAGATTCCGATTACCAAGAATCAGACCAGTTCTATCCTTATACTCCGCACTGGTGAGAAAGATCAGGGTGTGATTGGCTTACATCAAACTGGTATCCCGGACGAATACCAACCCAGTTTGTCTGTCCGATTCATGGGCATCAGCGAAAAAGCCATTATCTCTTACCTCGTCACCGCTTACTACTCCGCAGCTGTCCTCATCCCCGATGCACTCGGCATCCTTGAAGATGTGGAAATCGGTTTGTAACTTTTTTGAGTGGAATATGAGTCAATTTTGGTAGTCTCAAAATAAGAGTTAATACGAAACTCATAACTCACCACTCAAGACTAATGCAAGATAGGCAAGAACAAATTTCGCAAGTGGTAGTGACTGCTGGGCAGATGCGCGATATTGAAAAGCAAATCTTTGCAGCGGGAATGCCTGTAGTTGCTTTGATGGAAAAGGTGGCGGGATTAATTGCTCGTCGCATTCCAGAGATTCCTGCCAACACCCCTTTGTTAAAGGGATCTCGTGTGGGAATTCTTGTCGGTCCCGGTCATAATGGTGGCGATGCTTTAGTGGTAGCCCGTGAATTATACTTTCGCGGGTATAAGGTTTGGATTTATTCTCCTTTTTCTAAGCTTAAAGAATTAACTTCGCAGCACTTGCAATATGCCCAGAGTTTGGGCATTCCAATTTATCAAACAATTGAACAACTGCCAGATTCTGATTTGTTGATTGATGGCTTGTTTGGATTTGGTTTAGAAAGAAACCTGACCGATCCCATTGCCTCTGCAATTAATCAGCTAAATGAATTATCTATACCGATTTATAGTATCGATTTACCTTCAGGTTTACACACCGACACAGGCGAAGTATTGGGAACTGCCATTCGCGCCACTCACACATTTTGCTTAGGTTTATGGAAACTCGCTTTCTTCCAAGATCGAGCGTTGGAATATCTTGGTAAAGCTGAGTTAATCGATTTTGATATTCCTTTAGCTGATGTAGAAGCTGTTCTCAAAGATGAACCTAAAATTAAACTTATTACACGAGCAAAGGCACTTGCTACTTTACCTTTACGCCGTCCAGCAGTTACTCACAAATACAAAGAAGGACATTTACTGCTGATTTGCGGTTCGCGGCGCTATGCAGGTGGGGCAATTTTAACTGGTTTGGGTGCTAGGGCTAGTGGTGTAGGAATGCTTTCGATTGCCGTACCCGAATCCCTAAAACCTCTTTTGGTGTCACACTTACCAGAAGCGCTAATTGTCGGTTGCCCAGAGACGGAAAGTGGAGCGATAGCCCACCTACAACTACCAGAAAACACCAATCTAAGTTCTTTTAATGCGATCGCTTGTGGCCCTGGTTTAACACGAGATGCTACGCCCATTGTGCAAGAAGCGATCAACAGCGAACGCCCTTTGCTTCTCGATGCCGATGGTTTAAATATCTTGGCACAAATGGGAGCGATCGCCACATTAAAAAAACGCCAAGCAGTAACCGTACTCACGCCCCACACTGGCGAATTTGAGCGATTGTTTCCTGATGTCGCCGATGCCAAACACGACAGAGTGAAAGCAGTACAAGAAGCAGCCGCACAAAGTGAGGCAGTAGTATTGTTGAAAGGAGCAAGAACTGCGATCGCAAACCCTCAAGGTGCTGTTTGGATTGTTCCTGAAAGCACACCCGCCTTGGCGCGTGGCGGTAGCGGCGACGTGTTAACTGGACTACTGGGTGGCTTGTTGGCACAAGCAGCAACTAAACAGATTCCTGTAGAAGAGATAGTGGCAACTGCTGCATGGTGGCATTCCCAAGCAGGTATTCTAGCAGCCCAAGAGCGTACCGAGTTAGGTGTAGATGCGTTTACATTGACACAATATTTGATGAAAGCTCTAACTTAGTCAAATTCCTCGTTCCCAGTCGGAGACTGGGAACGAGGAATGAGGAATTGGGATCAGGTATTGACTAAATACCAATGCTGTAGAGCCAACCGCTGAATTTCGCGCCAGGGAATATTATGCTTTCGAGCTAAGTCTGCACAATCTTCATATTCTGGCTGCACATTTGCAATAACTTTTTCTGGTGATTGCCCTTTCCATGCTATCTTGACACGCACTTTGCCATATTCCGTTTCCACTTCTTGAATTTCCCGTTGTAAAATGGCGCGTTGCTGAGTTGTTCGCCGAATGCCTAAAGTTGTAGTTTCACGGAATATGACGGCTTCACAACTGAGTAAATTTTCTGGATGACAAATCACAGTTAGCAAAATCCCCGGACGGGACTTTTTCATACCGATCGCTTGGGTAAAAACATCCAGCGCACCAGCCGCAAACAACGCCTCAAACGCATAGCCAATCGCTTGTGGACTTAAATCATCAATTTGGGTTTCTAATACCGAGATGGTTTCCAAATTTGAGCTAGTTTCTTCATAATCACTGAAATTTGACTGTAAACTTGTGCTTTCACCCAACCAGAGGCGTAAAATATTGGGAATGGGTAAATTTATGGTTCCTGCTCCCAATCCTATCTGCTTGATAGCGATCGCAGGTGGTGAACCAAAATCTCTTGCCAAAGTAGTGGCGATCGCGGCTCCTGTTGGTGTTACTAATTCTCTGTCAATGCCATTACTATAAACTGGACAACCCCGCATTTCCCACAGCTTTAATACCGCTGGAACTGGTACTGCCATCTGACCATGTGCAGCCCGAACAGTGCCGCCACCAGTCGGAAACGCCGAGCAGTAAAGTAGGGGCAATCCTTCCTGATTGCTCTCAATCCCCAACCAATCCAACCCCAGGCAAGTACCCACAATATCTACGATCGCATCTATAGCACCCACCTCATGAAAATGAACTTTTTCAGGCGAAATGCCATGCACCGCCCCTTCTGCCACCGCTAGCTGCCGAAATACCGCCAAACTCCAAGCTTCTGCCCGTGATGGCAACCCCGCTTTGAGAATCATCTGCTCTATTTCTGGCAAATGGCGTGTGTGATCGTGACTGTGTTCGCCATCGTGGTGATGGTGATGATGGTGATCGTGTACTAAATCCACATGAACTTTAGTCGCCTGTTGACCATTCCGTTGGACAAGTTCTGCCCTTAACTGATATTCCTGTTCAATACCCAACCCATTCAGTTTTTCAATTAAATACTCCACAGGAACACCCAAACTTACCAAAGCACCCAGGCACATATCACCAGAAATTCCTGTCGGACATTGAAGATAAGCGATTTTATTCATAATAAATTTGTCATTAGTCATTAGTCATTAGTTATGGGGCATGGGGCATTGGGCATTGGTTATTCTCCTCTGCTTCCCCTGCTCCCCTACTCCCCCTGCTCCCCTACTCCCCTCCCCAATCCCCACTCACCGAGTTATGGCAAAAATTTTCCCAGTTCATCCGGATAATCCTCAAATTCGCCGAATAGAGGAAATAAAGTCGGCGCTCTCTAGTGGCGCAGTCATGCTTTACCCTACTGATACAGTCTATGCCATCGGTTGTGATTTGAATGCTAAGTCGGCGGTAGAACGAGTGCGGCAAATTAAACAGCTAGCAAACGATAAACCATTGACATTTTTATGTCCCTCGCTTTCAAATGTGGCAACTTATGCCTTCGTAAGTGACACAGCTTATCGGATTATGAAACGCCTGATTCCAGGGCCATACACGTTTTTGCTCCCAGCTACGAAGTTAGTACCGCGATTGGTGCAAAGCCCCAAGCGGAAAACTACTGGAATTAGAGTACCAAACCATACTGTATGTTTGGAGTTGCTGGCAGCATTGGGCAATCCGATTATTTCAACTTCAGCACATCTGCCACCAGATGAAGCAGATAATGGCATAGTTCGGATAGATCCAGAAATGATTCAGTCGCGGGTAGAGCTATTTGATCGTTTGGACAAGTTGGTAGACATAATTGTAGACACTGGTGAGGAACCTACTTATGAAGTATCTACCATCCTGGATATGACTGGAGAGGAAGCAGCAATTATACGGAGGGGTTTAGGTTGGGAAACAGCAGCCGCATGGGTATAAGAATTCCACTTCACAGGCGCACCTTTCCGTTTCGGAAATTGTGATAAAAATAACTCCAGTTTTAAAATTGTCATATTTAAAAGCGATGTCTAGGATGGGCTGTTTGGTGAAACAGTGGATATAAGAGGATGGGGGCAAAACTTGGCACAGTAAGGTATTTGACAACTTTAAGAAAATGGCAGGTACTCGTGTGCCAGCGTTAATATGGTGGCTTGTGAAGAAAACCGACACATTGCCAGAACTGTAACTCTTTCGTATTTCCTATAGTTTTGATATATGAGCTTTAGATGTGAGCATTATATACGGCAAGTCTTGATGGATGAATGCCTAAAGATTCACAAGCCTTGGACGGTCTTGATTGCTGTGTCTGCGTTGTAATTACGGTGCAATACTACTGGAAAAGTCATGAAAGCTAACGTCGTCAATCTACCAAACTCTACACCCATTTTTGAGAACCACGTTTCAACTGAAGAATTTTCAGATAGCAGCAGCGATCGCTTGATTCAATTGCTGTCTGAGGAAATGCAAGCGCAAGTGAAAGCAACACCCAAGTGTGTAGAAGCTTTAGCAAAGCGCATAGCCGTAGAAGTAGAACGCATTTGCGATAAAAGCTCCCGCATTCAAACATCTGGGGAAATCAAGTCCTGGCAGATGACGTTGGGAAGGCATCGGATGCAAAAGTGCTTACGTTACTACCAACTAGGCTCCAAACAAGGGCGGGTGGAATTACATAGCAATTTGGGTGCTATGGTTTACCGTCATGTAACTATGTCCGGCTCTGAGTTGGGCTTTGATGCTCGTTACAGCCTGATTGAAGATTTTTTACAAGCATTTTACATCGAAGCAATTAAAGCTTTCCGTAGAGAAAACGAACTACCAGAAAATCACACGCCGCGTACTCAGCTGCAATTAGCTGAATATATGGCCTTTACAGAGCAGTATGCCAAACGCCGGATCAATTTACCTGGTGGTGCAAATCAGCAATTGATTATCTTGCGCGCCCAAGGTTTTGCTCGTCGTCAGCCCCAAGAAACTACCGTGGATATTGAAATGGCGGTAGAGTCTGCTAAAGGTGAAGAAGCAGAATCTTACCAGCGTAACTCGGCGGTGCAACAGCTGCGATCGCAGATGATTGCTCAAACTAATTTCGATCCATCTGAAGAATCAGAACGCGATCGCGTCATCACTGAATTGATGAAATACCTGGAGTCTCAAGGTCAATCTGATTGTATGAACTACCTCAGCTTGAAACTTCAAGACCTTTCAGCCCCAGAAATTGACCAAATTCTCGGTTTAACCAGCCGTCAGCGCGATTATCTCCAACAACGATTTAAATACCACGTAGAGAAGTTTGCCAAGCAACACCACTGGCAATTAGTACATCAATGGTTAGGTGCGGGTTTAGAGCAAAAGTTGGGTTTATCTTCCCAGCAGTGGGAAATCTTTGTAAATCAACTCACAGAACAGCAACAGCAAATATTACAGTTAAAAACTGCACGGGAAAACGACGTTGCGATCGCCAAAGCTATCAAATGCACCCCCAAACAACTGCAAAAGCGCTGGACTCAACTTTTAGAAATAGCATGGTCTATCCGCAACGGTCATACTGAAGCCCAGACAGGCTAAAATAAAGGTGAATAAAATATAGAGAAGACCATGAACCCAGTATTTCCCGAACTCTCTAGTCTTTCGAGAGCGGAAAAACTTCAACTGGTAGAAGACTTATGGGATGAAATTGCCGCTACACCAGCAGCACTCCCAGTTTTAGATTGGCAGAAACAAGAGCTAGCCCGTCGCAAAGCCGAATATCTGCAAAATCCAGCTATTGGCAACAGTTGGGAAGATATAAAAGCCAGAATCTATCAACGGCATGGCTAGAAACTTAACTATCCTTACAGCCGCAGAATTGGACATTATTGAAGCTTATGACTGGTACGAGGGGCGCGAATTAGGGTTAGGCGCTGAGTTCCTACGCTGTATTGATGCCTGCCTGAATTTAATTCAGCGTCACCCCAACACATACCAGATTGTTCATGAAACCTATCGCCGCGCTACAATTAGGCGTTTTCCCTACGTCGTTTTTTACGAGTTTAATGAACAGAAGATTATTATCTACGCTGTTTTCCACTGTTCCCAAGACCCAGAAAAATGGGGGAGTCGCTTGCAATAGTTGCTCTTTGAGACTAAAGATAAATCCATTATTTTAACTATTACCTGAATTAGTAACTCGTTCCTAATCCAAATTATTAATACATTTGTATTTGTTTAGTACAAAAATACCAATTAATTCAGATTTTTTACCGTATTAATCTAACCAGATTTAGCCAAAATCAAAAATTCATATTAAGCAACTGAACCTTTTTTACTGCTTCTGTGAAATCCTATAATAAGCGGGACTTTTGGCAGAGGGATTGAAGATGGCTCTGACTCAAGGCGGACGGGCAAATAAGTCCGGGAATATTTTAGAAGCAAATGTAGAAGCAATCTTGCATGGGTATAATTATTTCCAAGTAGGGAACTATGTCCAAAAAGAATTTATACTAAATGCTACTTTATTGCCAAAACGTTATGGCAAAGAAGTTTATATTGGAACTGGAATTTATCAGACCTATCTGAAGGTTGATTTTTATGTTGTCGGCTCATCTGCAATGCCATCTGGTTTAATTTTCGAGTGCAAATGGCAAGAAAGCCCCGGTTCGGTTGATGAAAAGTTTCCTTACTTAAACATGAATATTCAGCACTATTACCCAGCACCAACTATCGTAATTTTAGGCGGTGAAGGTATGCGAGAAGGCGCAAGCAAATGGTTGAAAGCAAGAGTTAATGATAACCATAATTTATTAGCAGTCTATAGCTTAGATAGATTCATTGCTTGGGCAAATAAAAATCTTTAAAAGAAAGATGTAATTAATAGCTCGTTAATAGCGCCTCTATTTTTTATATTTGAGTTAATTGAACGCGCTGCTTTAATTTTATGGGTTTCAAAATTGATATCAGTATAAATTTTTTGAATAAATTCACTATCAGAATTGCATACCATAACTTTGACACCACGACTTGCTAACTCTGCACAAGTATCTCTTAAAATTTCTTGGTCTTTTTTACTAAAACAATTTTGACTATAAGCAGTAAAATAGCTAGTATCACTGATAGGATGGTAAGGCGGATCAAAAAATACAAAGTCATCACTGCTAGTAGCATGATTTAGGACTTCTGTAAAATATGCTTGTTTAATTTCTGCATGGGAAAGTGCTTCGGAGGCTGCTTTTAGTAAAACCTCATCACAAATATTGGGATTGTCATATCTGCCTAATGGCACATTGAATTTTCCCTGTGAATTGACTCGATAAAGACCATTAAAACAAGTCTTATTAAGATAAATTAGACGAGCCGCTTTTTCTATATCAGTACCATTATAATTGTTTCTGACACTATAGTAATAATCTTTATCATGTCGGATTTTATGCTCTTTTAATAGATAAATTAATTCTTCTACACGATCTCTAACACAACAATAAGTGTTAATTAATTCGGCATTAATATCAGTTAAAATGGCTGCACTTGGTTGGAGATAGAAAAAAACAGCACCACCACCTAAAAATGGCTCATAGTAATTTTTATAACTCTTGGGAAAATAAGGAATATATTGCTGTATCAACCGACTTTTACCCCCTGCCCACTTCAAAAATGGACGCGGGCTAGTTTCCTTCGAGACTTGAATTACCATTTACTTACAATTTAACTGAAAATAATTATGACTAAATAAAGCCAATATAACCGACAAGCCAAATTTTAGATTAACTGGCTAATTTTCCAGCCGCATATATTACAATTGAGTAGATAAAGCATATCAAAACAAACGTAAGTATATAACAAGGCAGTTTACATTCAGATGTTTGACGGATTTTGGGATAACGTCTTTCGCTACCCCCGATACTTAATTACGATCGTCTTAGGCTTGTTTCTAAACACCTTTGCGCCATTAATGCCATTGTTGAAACGCCCTATCACCTTGATCGCTATCTTGGGTTTATTTGTGAGCAGCCTAGTCTTTCTTACTCTTACCCTACGGGCAATGCTGGGCTTGAGTACAATCTAGACTAGCGTTATATCGGGGCTATGCCCCACAGACGGTTACTCTTGGCGTTGCTCGCGCTGAGTACTGTCTACCGAACTTGCATCTATTTTTGTCGTACAACCTCTGTGATGAGGCGAAATTTTTATGGCTACAAATCGTCGGGTTTCCCGCGTTGCTGAACTGATCAAACGGGAAGTTAGCCAAATGCTACTCAACGGAATTAAAGATGACCGTGTGGGTACTGGAATGGTCAGTGTGACTGATGTTGATGTTTCCGGCGATCTCCAACACGCCAAAATCTACGTCAGCATCTATGGTACAGATGAAGCTAAGGTAGAAACAATGGCAGGCTTAAAGTCGGCTACAGGTTATGTCCGCAGCGAACTTGGGGCGCGGGTACGCCTACGTCGTACACCAGAGGTGATATTTCTCGAAGATCGCTCTATAGAACGCGGTAATAAAGTATTGGCACTACTAAACCAACTTAACCACGATCGCCCGCCAGAAAATCTGGTAGCAGTAGAAGACAGCACTGTTCAAAATGATGAAGAATTCTCCGAATAAGTAACTAAAACAACAATGTAACTTCAGAACAATTAATCTCAGCAAATCCGCCAAACAGTTTACAGACGTGACTAGATCGCGTCTGTTTTAATGTGAACATAACCCAATTCAGCAAGACACTTCTCTTCTTGTAGGCGAAACAAGGTTTAAACATTCTTCCTTGCTAAAACTCCATTCTTTTATGGGTGGAATATTCACTAATTCTGAAATTCTGATTCCTGTTTATCGCAAATCAAAGGGTTTAAGACCCCAAAAATACAGGTAGCGCCAGTTTCAATCGGGGTTTAAATCCCCGTCTGAAAATGTCTTTAATTTTGAATTTTGTTAGCGCAGCGTAAAGCCTTCTCTTCTCCCAAAGGGAGACGCTACGCGAACGAGAGGCTTCTCTTTTAGAGACGCTAACGCGAACGCCAACGGCATGGCAACTCTTAGAGACGCTAGCGCGAACGCTTAGAGCGAGTCCGCGTTCGCGCAGCGTCTCGTAGAGAGCGTCATTTTGAATTTTGAATTGTTAAGTGTGTCCTGATTACGAATTAGAGTATTACTCGACCCTTTTACAGATGTTTTTCAAAACAAAACTGGATGGTGTTAGTGCTGAAATTAACTAATAAATTACAGGCTTACTTAAGAAATTGTTAACAGATGCTATGGTTAAAGCCTTCGTAGTATACTTTGTCCGTTATGTTTTGCAACAGTTTATACCCTAGTAACTGACAAATATTATTGTGTTGTTTACCTTAGATGAATACCCGCAGTTATAAATCCAGCTTTTAAGGTGATTATTTGATATGTAAGCGATAGCAATATAAACTCTTCCCACCTACCAAATCTTGCCTAAATACAGTAATGGCAAGACTTTCATACTTGTGGCATCAAAACCATACAGCTACATAAGCAGGTTAAGTTAACTACTTGGAATTTTTTTTGTAAAGCGGATTTTCGAAAAATGTCAGGATTCGTTGACTTTCTTAACATTTCTTGAGATAATTTCAGGAGATGTAGCGTCAAAATAAAAATAGTTCCGTATAGCAAACTACAAAATCCTAGCCACAAGTCTAATTTCTGTAATGTTTGTTCCTAATTATTAACGGGAACACTATCGTAAGTGTTAATTTGTGAGTAAAAAACATGAGTGTGAATACGGTGCCTTCTATCAATTACTACTCTCTAGATGTGATTCAAGACGAAGCACGCCGACTGGTGCAAAAGGGAATGGTTAGCCGACAACAGCCAATATATAGCCTCTGCCAATACATTCCAGCGAGAGAGTGGGTTTGCGTTGAATGTGAATTAGAAAAATGTGACTTTTTGTTACGCGATCGCATTGGCGACCTAATTGGTCGCGAACAGTGGGACAACGACTAATCAATGTTTGATTTCCGGTTTGGGATTGGGAGCTTGTTTTTGATGTGTAGATGTCACCATCAACGATTCAAGGCTCAATCTGGGGGATAATCTCTAATTTTGAATGAGCATTGCCCTATACAGAATCTTGCGTTTTTGATTAACTACAGAAGCATTTGAGTCTGAATTTATACAACTTTTCAAGTTAAAGAAGGCATCAAAACCATTTGTTCCGTACATCTGGTGTCACGACTTGAGCTTAGTCTGTAGATTCTGCGAAGTTCCTACATCGATCCGACAGAAGTGTAGGAACTTCACTTTTGACTAGCAATTTATTGCATCGCTTTCCTCAAGCAAGTGATAACCTGCTTCCTGTGCAAAACCAAAATCCGTCTAGAAAAGTTTGCTAAGTCGGGCTAACCGACACCAGTTGCAACTACAAAGGGAAGCTCCGCCAGCAACTGGCTCAACCTCCACAAAATCCAAAATTTGTATAGTATTTTTTCAGAAAAAATCTCGGTAAGCATAAAAAATCATCTTGATATTTCCACCCCTAATAGGTGGTTCCCTCTCCTACCTCCTTTACTTGACTATTATCCTACTTGCTCTAAATATTGATTAATGTCTTCAATGATGCGAGTAAGTTCAGCTTCAGTAGTCAAGCGAATGTTGACATTGCGGACAGTCAGCAAAACTTTGGCTGCGAAGGGCGTTGGCCAGATATTAGGATTACAAAAAACTTCTAAAAATACTTCACCCGTATAACGATATTCCAGGGGAGGCTGGGGAGTGACTCTACCACCGCCAGGAGTGGGTTTAGCGGCGATCGCTTTTAGGCGTTCCATCAGTTGATCCGTCGCTGTCTTTAATTCTTGTGCTGCTTGGGGTGAAAAACTGAAGGAGACTGAACCTTCAATTAAGTTCAAGGTTAGAGGAATTGAAGACATATTTTTTTATTAAAACTTCTTGATAAGTCCTTATATTACCGGAAGAAGGGGTCTGAATCCTACTCTGATAGTTCTCGGTGTCTTCTTCAAAGACCATTAGTACCGCTTGGCGTAATTCGTTAGTCTGTCAAGACAAGTATTTTTTCCTGGGTAAATAAGTTTGTAGTAAGGACTTTAGTCCTTGTGTTAAGCACTGAAGTGCTTACTACGTAGCAGGTTCTCATCAGTTTGCAATCACAGTATTACCTGGTCGTTCTGTTACCGCCGAATCAGGCTGCGAAGCCGCCATCAATTTTCAGACTCGCACCAGTGACGAAACCGGTTTCTGCACTGGCGAGATAGGAAACCATGTCGGCTACTTCTTCACTCCGACCATAGCGCTGGAGGGCAATCATACTTCTCATGGTGTCGGCGAAGGAACCCTCCGCTGGGTTCATGTCGGTATCCACCGGGCCGGGTTGGATATTATTTACTGTGATCCCACGAGGTCCGAGATCGCGGGCCAGACCGCGCGTAAAACTAGCGATCGCACCCTTGGTCAAAGCATAGACGGAACCACCAGCAAATGGCATGATGTCACTATTGACGCTGCCAATCATAATAATCCGTCCCCCCTCGCCGATATGGCGGACAGCCTCTTGAGTTGCCACAAACACGCCCTTAATATTAACCGCGATGATTCGGTCAAAATCATCTAGTGAGAACTCGTCGATAGTGGCCAAGGTGGCGATCCCCGCATTGTTCACGAGGATATCGAGACGACCAAAGGTTTTCACAGTCTCGGTGACAGCATTTTTCACCGCTTCAGCATTGGCACTGTCGGCGTGGATAGCCAAGGCTCGCCCACCTGCTGTTTCGATCGCAAGCACCACCTCATCAGCTTTTTGCGGCGAACTAGTGTAGGTGAGGGCAACAGCTGCCCCATCCTGTGCGAGACGTTTAGCGATCGCTGCCCCCAAACCGCGTGAGCCACCTGTTACCAATGCCACCTTACCTGTAAGTTTTTTGTTGCTCATAGTATTCTTTTGTCGTTAAAGTTTTGTATCGTCTGGTATAGATATAAAGCATGGGGGTAAGCCTGTCAAGAAATTATTATACTGATGAGTATGAAACAGGAAAAAACCACTGCGGCCATAGGCCGACCCCGCGAGTTCGATACCGATGACGCGCTCAATCTTGCAATGTATGTGTTCTGGCGCAAGGGCTATCTAGGCACATCCCTCTCGGATCTAACTGAGGCTATGGGCATTAATCGTCCTAGCCTTTACGCCGCTTTTGGTAATAAGGAATCTCTATTCCGCAAAGTGCTGGATCGCTATGCCGACGGGCCATCAGCTTATCTTCGTGAAGCTCTCAAAGAGCCAACTGCGCGCCAGGTCGCTGAGAGGATGATGCACGGGGTCGTTGACTTAGGAACCGATCCACGTAATCCACCCGGATGTCTCTGGGTTCATGGCACGCTTTCATGCGGAGATCCAGCCGATCCGATCCGGCAGGAATTGTCCGCACGCCGAGAATCGAGTGAAGCTTCTCTGCGTAAGCGTTTCGAGCAAGCGATTTCGGAGGGGGATTTACCAGCCGATTCAGATCCAGCAGTTCTCGCTCGCTTTGTTGTGACGGTCAATTGTGGAATATCAGTTCTGGCGGCAACCGGAGCTACCCGAACAGAACTCCTGCAGGTTGTGGAGACAGCGTTGCAAGCGTGGCCGCAGTAAAGATAGTGCCTATTTGGTATCACATGGACATCTGAGGTGGAAACTGTCAGATTGCGCTCCTCAAATTTTGACAATTTTCTGAATAAACCATGAGCTTACTTGTCCTTATCAGGCAGTAAATAACACTCATTAAGCCGATCGGTAATTTAGAGTAAATACAGACCACTGATGGTCGGCATAATATCTTTGAATACAATTCAATACGATCTCAGTTGATGTATTAATAACAAAGTTAATGAAAATATTCCTGGAATTAATGCTAAATATCCGCTGTCATCTTTAAAGCTATTACTAATGTCTATCTAGCTTATAGCCATTGTTAGTTAAAAACTATCTCAATAATTGGCATAAAATCTAGAGATTATAGAGAGACTTAACTCTTACTGCGTAAGACTTTGATACATTTTATTTGTGTTTATTGATGTTTTGATGTCTACATTAGAAGTCATAGAACTTGATGTGATAAATTATCTATGACTTACGATAACCGCGCCGAAGTAAGAAAGGTTTTAATTATTACCTTATTGCTCAACCTGTTTGTAATGGGATTGAAAGCACTTGTGGGCTACTGGACAGGTTCTTTGAGTTTATTAGCTGATGCCTTGCATAGTGTGACAGATAGTGCCAACAATGTTTTAGGATTAGTTGCGAGTAAATTTTCTTCTCCACAACCCGATCGCGAGCATCCCTACGGACACAGCAAGTTTGAAGCTGTGGGCGCTCTAGGAATTGCCTCATTTTTAGGAATAGCCTGTTTTGAAATTCTGCAAGGAGCAATCGAACGAATTCTCAAAGGTGGTGGTGAACCGATAAAAATATCGCCACCTGAGTTGTGGTTATTACTAATTGTGCTGGGCGTGAATATTTTTGTGGCGTTTTATGAACGTGCTGTGGGTAAGCGGGTAGGTAGCTCAATTCTCATCGCTGATGCGACACATACCATGAGCGATATTTGGGTGACAATCTCTGTAATCGGTGGCTTGATAGGAGTTTGGCTAGGTTATCAATGGATGGATTTGGTCTTAGCTTTTCCTGTCGCCTTGTTGGTATTTTGGAGTGGCTGGTCAGTTTTAAAAGAGAATTTGCCTTGGCTTGTGGATCAAATGGCGATCGCACCAGAAGCAATACATGCGATCGCTACTTCTGTTCCAGGTGTTATTAACTGTCATGCGATCGCTTCTCGCGGCGTTCTTGGTCGTCAAGTATTCATTGAAATGCATTTAATAGTGGATGCAGTAGACGTAGAAACCGCCCACCACATCACTGAAGAAGTAGAAAGCCGATTAGAAGAACGATTTCGTCCAGTGAGAATTTTAATTCACGTCGAGCCACCAGCATATAAGTCTGAGCAAATTAGCTTTGAAACTGGAGCAAAGTAGTCTCAGAAATTCTAAATCATGCCCTATACTATGCTGGTTTCCCTTAAAAAGGCTTGCTTTAATTCCCTCATTAAAAAGGAGAGTTAGGGAGGATCAAGCCTGAATCGAAGTATATTGTATTATTTCCAACATTTTTTCCCAAGCCAATACCTTACCAAAAGTGATGTTCTATAACCTTAATTTCTTCGTTTAAAAAATACGATCGGGAAAATAACAAATAACGACCGACAAATAACTGTATCTTTGCATTAACTCTTATAAGAAGCAACCAATTCTGCGACGATCGCAACTAGTTCTCCGGGATCGACTGGTTTAGGTACATGAGTCTGAAAACCCGCTTCCAAAGCACGGCTACGATACTCGCTATCGCCATAAGCAGTTAAAGCGATCGCCGGAAGTTTTCCATAAATTTCAGGCTTCAGTGCCCGGATCTTGCGGATCAGGGTGTAGCCATCTTCATCAGGCATAGCAATATCACAAATCAAGACATCTGGTTGCAACTCAGGTAATACTTTTAATGCTACCGCCGCCGATGAAACTGCCATAATGGTGGCTCCATCAGCTTCCAACACAGTAGTAATGTAAAAGCGGCTATCATCATCATCATCAACTACGAGGATGTTTAAGCCAGCAAGGGGAAGAGCAGGTTCCATAACATCTCCATTAATGTTGATCGAATGAAATGTATTTCTAATTTTGAGCTGCTTGTTTTTTCTCTGTCACCATACCATTGGTAATTTTACTGCGATCGCGCCGATTTTCCTAGAAAATAACTCAATTTGTCTTGTCACCATGCAATTGATGCTTAATTATTCACTGGCATTTATAATTATCGACTGGATAAAATTATGTTAGTGTTTAAATTCCTTTACATTAAAAAATTAACTTTAACGAATAGTTTAAGTTCAAAAATAATTTGACTAGCTACTGACTGCTTTATTACTAACAGGTTTGGATTTTGATGGAGCTTGAAAAAAGTCAAAAAAATAGACAATACCGAGTCTTAAAACGAGTCAGGTCGGCATTGTCATTTTTAAATCAATACAGTTCAGATAAGGTCAAAACCCAGATGTAGAGAGGCGATAAATTGCGTCTTGAAAGACCAATTATCTACACCAATAACCCTTAACTCAAGCTCATTGAAACGTAGGTAAAGACGCTCCAGATCAAGTCAGGAATTAGGAGTCAGAAGTAATATACTTGACTATTAACTTGCAAACTGCTGTATGCGAATCTAAACTCCTGGAAGTAATCTGAAGCATAGCAAAAAGTAATGAGCTTTTAGTTAAGTCAACTCAAAACTTGATTACTCCCATTCAATGGTTCCAGGCGGTTTAGAGGTGATGTCGTAAACCACCCGATTCACCCCTTTCACCTCATTCACAATTCGAGTAGAAATCACTTCCAGGACATCATAAGGCACTCTCGCCCAATCAGCAGTCATGCCATCTTCACTGGTAACAATCCGCAAAACAATGGGGTAAGCGTAAGTACGTTGATCCCCCATAACGCCAACACTACGAATTGGCAGCAATACAGCAAATGCTTGCCAGAAATCATGATACATACCGCGTTGGTTAATTTCTTGCCGTACAATCAAATCAGCATCGCGCAAAATATTTAACCGCTCAGATGTAACTTCCCCCAGAATCCGAATTGCTAAACCAGGCCCAGGAAAAGGTTGCCGTTGAACAATTTCTTCTGGTAAACCAATGGAACGTCCAAGTTTGCGAACTTCATCTTTAAATAGTTTCCGCAGTGGTTCGACCAATTTAAATCTTAGGTCTTTGGGCAAACCGCCAACATTGTGATGACTCTTAATTTTCACCGCTACCCGCTCACCACTTTGCGGATCTACATTGGTGTCAGCAGATTCGATGACATCTGGATAAAGAGTTCCTTGAGCTAGATAATCAAAGTGACCGAGGCGCTTGGATGTTTCTTCAAATACACTGATAAATTCGTGTCCGATGCGGCGGCGTTTTTCTTCAGGATCGGTGATCTCAGCAACTCTAGCTAAAAAGCGATCGCGGGCGTTAACATATTCAACAGGAATGTGAAACTGCTCTTGAAACAGCTTTACCAATCGCTCTGGCTCATATTTTCGCATAAAGCCTTGATCGATAAACACGCAAGTCAGTTGCTCACCAATTGCTTTGTATAGCAAGAAAGCCAGGGTAGAAGAATCCACTCCACCAGACAGCGCCAACAGCACCCGTTTTTCACCAACTCTGGCGCGAATTTCTCGAATTGCTTCTTCGACAAAAGCTGCTGTTGTCCAAGTGGGTTCGCAATCGCAGATATGGTAGACAAAATTGCGGATTAATGCTATACCACCAACAGAATGCACCACCTCTGGATGGAACTGAACGCCGTAAAGTTTCCTTTCGTGGTCGGCAATGGCAGCACAGGGAGTATTTTCTGTATGTGCTAGCAATTCAAACCCCGATGGCATTTGAGTTACTGAGTCTCCATGACTCATCCACATGGTAGTGCCATCTTCAACATTAGTAAGCAAATCTGTGGGATCGTCAATATATAATGAGGCTTTGCCGTATTCACCTCGATCTGCCTTTGCCACTTCCCCACCAAGTTGGTTTACCATCAACTGCATCCCATAGCAAACACCCAAAATGGGTATTCCCAAATTCCAGATTTCTGGGTCACAATGGGGAGCGTTATCACTATAAACTGAACTTGGGCCACCTGAGAGGATGATTCCCTTGGGATTGAGTTGGCGCAAATGTTCAGAAGTAGTGCGATACGATAAAACTTCGGAGTATACTTGAGTCTCGCGGATGCGACGGGCAATCAACTCAGAATATTGAGAGCCAAAATCCAGAATTACAATCAATTGGCGATCAAGCCGCCCAAAAGTTTCCAATGTTTGGGGCGCTTGTTCTGTTGGTAGAGTCACCGCTGTATTCATGACGGGAGTGTTATATCTGTTAAGGATAAATAGATGCTTTGTGGTCTATGGTGATGCTATTATCCAGCCTGGATAGGCTGATAATGGTATAGAAAGCCTTGACAAAAGCTAGTTTACGTGCATTTGTCAAGCCCCGGAGGTGGAGATGGTATTAAAACGATAAATCTACCCTAGAGTGGTTACTTAAAGGATTATTTTTTTGGATTGTTTACGATTATTCATAATAAATTAACATAATTTTCCCATCAACAGACCAGCAGTTTTACTCTTCACGATAATTTTGCGATCACGATCAAAGAGAATAGAGCCACAGACTGTTACTTTTGTGCCTTTTTCACTATGACTTTGAATGTATTCTTGGGAACGAACATCGATAGTTTCGGCGATCGCACTGTAAACTTTATTTACCCAATCATTACCAGTTGCAGCATCTAGGGATTTTAGGTATGTTAGTGCTGCTTCAGCAGTTGCACTGTTAAATACAGCTTGGATATCAGGTGATTTTAAACCTTCGATCGCACAGTGGGCTGCTAAAATTTCTCGCCGTCCATCAGCCAAGTAGTGATGGGTGTGAAAAATTCCCCCAGCCAACTTCATCAGCTTACCGTGATAGCCAAATAATAAGATTTCTTTGACACCCAGCACATCAGCTTCTACTAACATTGGTCCAAGCCAGTTAGCAGTTTTGACCAATTGTTCGGGGTTAATCCCTAGTTTACGCGCCAAATCTAGGCCATTCTCCCCAATGCAGAATACTAAACTCTCAAAACGACTGGCTTTATTTTGTAATTCCGCCCGAAAAACCGCAAGCTGATCTGGTGTACTTAAGGGTTGAGAAATACCGGTTGTGCCTAAAAGCGAAAGTCCTTCAACCACACCAAAGGCAGAATTGGAAGTCCGAACAGCAAGCGATCGCCCTTGGGGTAAAATAATCGTCACCGTGATTTTTTCTCCCGGTGCTAGCATTCGTTGCAAATTCTCTTGCAACAGTCTTTGAGCGTAAGCATAAATAGCAGGCTTGTCATCAGCGTTTAATTGCCTACCAATCCCTTCGCCACCTTTAATAATTACTGCATCATCACCCTGTTCGCGCCATTCCACCAATGCCCAAATCGGTGTATCTTTAGTCAAATCGAGATTATCACCGGGATCGCTGCGAGCGATCGCCAGAGCTGTATTATCAGATATTCCCGCTACCTGTTCAATGGGGATTTCTGCGATTTGAGCCGGTTCAATCAAATCTACAGATGCTAAAGTTAGGGGTTTGCGATCGTGTAACCAGTGTAAAGCTGCAACAGCAGCAGCGCACGCAAAGACGGGAAGTGTGTATCCAGAACGGGACATTTTGTAAGTTTAAAAGTCAAAATAATTATTTAAAATTGTTCGCGCAGCGTCTCGTAGAGAAGACAGTTTCACACGGCAATTTAGACCAATCTGTAGCTTGCTTTTTTCAAGGTAACGTTCCTGGTCAAAGGATATAAGCAACATTAAACTCAGCACCAGTGGCTTTCGTCCGTCCGCTGTATTGCGCTTGTTAGGCTTTGTCGCCGTCTGCAACTTGTGGCATTGACTCAATTAGTGCCCTTAGCACCTTATTGACCGATTCTGGTGTTGTAAAAACTTGAGCTACATCTTCATCTAGAACCACAACTTTTAGCAGTTGCTTTCTACTTTGAGCAGCAAAGCGGTTGGGCTTCGCCTTTTTATAATCAAAGTGGTACTCAGCTAAAAGCTCGTCATCTGAATTGTGTGACTCATCAAAAGGCGTTTTGCTCATAATCTTCACGCTCCCTTCGAGTGGCTAAACGGGCACTGATAATGCGAATGGCATTAGAACGTTCGGTGAAAGAAATCAATAGCAAGCGATTGTTTCGGGAGTGCCCAATAATAATCTCTCGCTTCTCACTTACTGAGTGAGCTTCATCATCAAAAATAACTGCCAGCATATTATCAAAGACGGTCTTAGCCTCTTCAAAGCTGATACCGTGCTTTGTTAGGTTAGCTGTTGCTTTTGACTCATCCCACTCAAACTCCATGTCTAAATCATATCTGATTATTCACAGAGCCAAGCAATCCTATGCAAAGGTCTGCCATTTCAACAATAAGTTCCTCAACTTCAAACAAGAAACCATATCGCTCCATCAACAATCTCAAAGTTAGCCGTGACGCAAAATTACGAATTAGTTAAACTCCCACTTCTGAGAATAGAGCTTCCATAGCTTTCCAAGAAATTCCTTGTTGAATATAACGGGGTGCTTCAGGATTGTAAGGACTGGCTACTCGGTCAATGTTGAGGATGTTTGCCCCATCTGGTAGAACTGGTACATCTGCATCAAATGCCGTTGGACGCATCAAAGAACTAGAAAAGCCTTTGAAAATAGCAATTGTATCTTCCTCATCGGCAATTTCCACCGTTACAATTAGGACTTCTTTGGTGCGTTTAGCGGTGTATTGTTCCAGTCGCTTACCAATAGAATTCATTGTTTTAAGAGTAGGAGTAAAGTGGCGCAGCGAGGGTTACTGTGGTGTAGCCGAGCGTCCCTGTTTGCCCAGCTTAATCAGAACAAAATAGCTTAAGTAAACCACATAAATGACTAAACTAGTTATACCAAGAAAACCTAAGAACTCAGCTTTGCTATTAGCATGAAAATATTCTTTGAATAATAACGGAATCTCAAACCAGACGCGACAATAAGCACTCTTCATCACACTAGCAGAAAAAGCACAACCCAAAAAAGGGATAAAGGCTAGTGCGCCCAAAAAACAATAAACAGTTGTCGCCCAGCGCCAAGAGGTAAAAATAAATTTCAAAGATCCACTGGTTTGATACTCAATTTCATCGTTGATATCCACCCAGAACCACAGCGAAATCGGGATCAAAATCTGAGCCATCAACCCACAGAGAAAGCTAACTGGATACTGGGCAATCATTAAGTAAATCGTGATTGCCACCAAGCTTGATACTCGCCAGTATATAGCCAATAAGCGTTGTATGCCTTCTGTTTTTTGTACGAATGCCCAAATCAGAAGAATTAGCGGAATAATTACCAGAAATAATACTGCCAGTCGGTAATCAATCCAGACGAAAGGTCGAAACCAAATATCATAGTCCATATTTTTTCTCAAACAATAGATAAAAAAGAAGTCAGGAGTTCAAATAATCAATCAAGTAAAATTTTATACTACTAATGGATTCTAGACTGCTAAATAAGGCAGGGATATTAAACCCTTTTATTCAGCAGTCAGTCGAACTCCCGTTCATCCTGAATTCTTCTTGATAATAGTTTATTGAACCTCGTATGACTAGAAGTCACGAGTATTATAAAAAATTTATAGGGGCGTACATCTGTACGCCCCTAATACCAATTAATTGGTTGTTTAATTTATGGAAATCGCAACTTATCCCTTTGGAAGAAGCCTATTGATTCAAATAAGGAATTTATTTTTTGTTTCCACAACTAAAATTGGTAGCTCTAAATAAAACGCTTGCAAGTGGAGGACATTGGTGAGTCCCTGCGTCCTCCACTCTGGGCGTCTTCTTTGGTCAATGTTGGTTGTTTGCTGACCAAACAACAGAAAATCCAGTTGCCTCAATTTCTAGTCGTCGTAAACCCGGCATTCAATTGCATCTGGGTTGTCATCACAATACTGTTCTAGAGAATTTTTTGGCTTGCTTTGGCGCTTGTGGGAAGCTTCGGCTTGCAATTCTTCTACTGCATCCCAAGCAGCAGCACACTCTGGTGAGTTGCTACCGTTAATATCACAGACAGTACGCGCTTGTTCCACTTCTTCTTGGATTTTCTCTTGGATGTCGCCTTTTGCTGTTTCTTGGATGTTGGTCATTAGCTTTAGTCTCGTTGTGTGTTGTTAATACTAGTATAGAAAATGTTCAGAAATGGCAGTTTTTCTCTTGATTACTAACCATTCTAACCATTTAGCCAATCATAAGTTAGTGTTTTAGCCTATTGATTTATAACCAATACAGCAAGCTACCGTATCTATAATACATTTACCTTTATTTTTTAAGATTTTGTGGAATTAGTAGCATAGATAAATAATCATACAATATATTTAGATGCCTATATTAGGGAATGACAACCCCAGCTTCTTGGGATGGAGGAGACAAAGGGCTGGCATCAATTCTTGTAAGATGCAATTCTTCCCAAAATAAAAAGTCAAAATCTACTAGCCTAAAAAGAGAAAGAAGCTCAAAACTAATGGCAGACCAAATGCAGTGGGCAAATGCCCTATCAACCCGTCATTCTCTGGAAGCCGCTGTTACAGATGTGGTAGAACGAGCTGTTTCATCGTTAACAGCACCTGCGGATCTAGGACTGGTATTCATTTCGTCTGCTTTTGCGAGTGAGTATTCCCGACTGTTACCCTTGTTAGCTGAAAAACTTTCTGTGCCTGTGCTAATTGGCTGTAGTGGTGGTGGTGTAATTGGGACGACAGTGAGCGGAGAAACCCAAGAATTGGAAGCTGAACCAGCTATTAGCTTGACTTTAGCATACCTTCCAGGAGTAAAGATTCAAGTTTTTCATATTGTTGCGGAAGAATTACCTGACTTAGATAGTTCACCAGATGCTTGGGTTGATTTGATCGGTGTACCACCATCACCGACACCGCAGTTCATCTTGCTGTCTAGTTCTTTCGCATCTGGAATCAACGATTTGTTGCAAGGGCTGGATTTTGCTTATCCAGGATCGACGATCGTGGGGGGACAGGCTAGTGGTGGAGGTATGGGTGGTCGCGTTGCGCTTTTTTGTAACGATACTAACGGTGAAAAACAGCAAAACTTGTATCGTGAGGGTACTATTGGTATAGCTTTGACTGGCAATATTGTTTTGGAAACGATTGTCGCCCAAGGATGTCGACCAATTGGCCAGCCATTGCAAGTTACAAAGGCCGATCGCAATATTATTTTAGAGTTAGATGAGAAAGTACCTTTAGTGGTATTGCGAGATTTGATTGCTAGTCTCAGCGAACAAGAAAGGATTTTAGCACAGCATTCTCTGTTTGTTGGTGTGGCAATGGATGAATTTAAGCTGGCTTTGCAGCAAGGAGACTTTTTAATACGTGGTATTCTTGGGGTCGATCCAAATGCTGGGGCGATCGCAATTGGCGATCGCGTTCGTCCTGGTCAAAGGCTGCAATTCCACCTCCGCGATGCCCAAGCCTCTGCTGAAGACCTCGAATTACTCCTCCAAAGTTATCAACACCAACGAGAATCTGAACCCTCTGCCGTAGCTGCTTTGATGTTTTCTTGTCTGGGACGAGGTGAAGGACTTTATGGTAAACCCAACTTCGATTCTGAACTATTTCAGCGCTACCTCAACGGTATTCCTGTAGGTGGTTTTTTCTGTGGCGGTGAAATTGGCCCTGTAGGTGGCAGAACCTTTTTACACGCCTACACTTCAGCATTTGGAATTTGTCGCCAAAATCAGTAATGAGTGCTGAGTGCTGAGTGTTGAGTGTTGAATCACCTTCTAACTCCTAACTCCTAACTCCTAACTCTTATTCAGCAAAAGTGTGCTGTTATTATCAATCATCGTCAAACTTCCAGCAGTGGCGATCGCTGAGTTAGACTGTGATGCACTATATGTTTGAATGTAGCGCCGCACTTCTGGGGGAAAATGAGGGTAATCTAATACCGCATCACCATCGGCAATAGTTGCCCAGAAATCGCGCAAACCAGGGGCTAATTTTTTTGCCTGTGATAATGGTAAGTTTAATGGAGACTGAGTTAGTAGCTTGATTAGGAAAGGGAAAGAGCGATCGCCCATCCACTGCCTTGATGACTGTTGTAAGTCAGGGAAATCAGGCACTGACTCTACTCGATGAGATAAAATTTGCAGCGATTCTTTACCTTGGTTATCCCGATGAAACTCTAGCACTCGGTAAGGGTGAGGATAGCTCACTAAAGAACCAGTGGTAATATCATATACTCCATCTGAGTAAGCAATATCCTGAACGTGCAAATGCCCGGTAAATACTAGCTTGACTCCGTAGCGCCTCAGCAGCTGCAATAGTTCTGCTGAATTGGATAACATATAGCGATTTGCTAGTGGATGGTTCGATTGATTGGGCAAATGCTCCACCACATTATGATGCACCATCACCAAAACTAATTCATCACCAGATGCCGCCAGCACCTCTTCTAACCACCGTAGCTGTTTGGTATCTAAACACCCCACCTGCTCACCTTGCTCATTAAAGGAGTTAGAATTTAGTCCAATCAGCTTAACTCCAGGCAGCAATTGACGAATGTAGTACATTTGCTGGGGGTCATCATAGCCAAACTTCGTGTAATAGTAGGGAAAATCTGCAAAAGCAATCGATTGCTGATCGGCCAACACTACAGGAACGTCATGATTGCCAGGTACAACATAGACGGGAAAAGGTAGCTGGGCTAAACATTGTTGCAACCAGGCGTGGTTCTCTGGTTCGCCGTGCTGAGTTAAATCTCCTGGCAACAACAAGAAATCTAAATCGAGTTGTGTTAAATGTTCTAGTACACTTTTAAATGCTGAGATACTTACTTCTACCAGATGAAAGCGGCTAGGGTGATCCCAGATTGTGTGAGGAAGTGCCAGGTGTAAGTCGCTGACTACCGCAAAGCGAAAATTGAGAGTCATTGATTTATGAAAATGTTAAAAGCAAAGGTTAAAATAAGCCTTTTCCCAAAAGTATAACGCTTGCTTTGTTTCCGTGCGTAGGAGTGCATCTAATTAACATTTGTATACAGAAAGCATCGATTATACACTATGGTGACAATTGACTTAAGGGTTAATCATAAGCATTTAATCTGCAAAAATTATCGGAAATTTGATTGCTAAAAATTATTAATTAATGTTCGAATAAGTGGGCGATCGCTGCTATCTATACCTGAATAAATAATGAATGGGTAAAAATTCAATAGTGTTAGCGGCACGAAATGCGATCGCCTAGCTCATCGTAGACATCGCTTTGTTTTCTGCTACTCCCCTTTTCGATAAAATAACTGAGTAGATCGGCAAGGAACAGGTTCAGAATCATGGCTCAAGCTAGTATTGGGATTATAGGTGGTAGCGGTCTTTACAAAATGGATGCCCTCAAAGATGTCGAAGAGGTGCGAGTTGAGACTCCTTTTGGTTCACCATCTGATGCTTTGATTCTGGGGACTTTGGATGGTACACGGGTAGCCTTTTTGGCGCGTCATGGCCGCAATCACACGCTTTTACCCTCTGAGTTACCGTTTCGCGCTAATATCTATGCGATGAAGCAATTGGGTGTGAAGTATTTAATTTCAGCTAGTGCTGTGGGTTCCTTGAAGGAAGAAGCGAAACCACTGGATATGGTAGTGCCAGATCAGTTTATTGACAGAACGAAAAATCGGATTTCAACATTTTTTGGTGAGGGAATTGTGGCTCACATTGCCTTTGGCGATCCGATTTGTAAGAACTTGGCTGCTGTGTTGGCAGATGCGATCGCATCTCTCAATTTACCAGAAGTTACTCTCCATCGCGGCGGTACTTATGTGTGCATGGAAGGGCCAGCATTTTCCACTAAGGCAGAATCGAATCTTTACCGCAGTTGGGATGCAACAATCATTGGGATGACGAATTTACCAGAGGCGAAGTTGGCAAGGGAAGCAGAAATTGCATACTCAACTTTAGCGCTGGTGACAGATTATGATTGTTGGCATCCAGACCATGACAGTGTGACGGTAGAGATGGTGATTGGCAATTTGCTGCGGAATGCTGTGAATGCTCAAAAGGTGATTCAAGAAACTGTGCGGCGCTTGAGTGAAAATCCGCCAACCAGTGAGGCGCATTCGGCGTTGCAGTATGCGATTTTAACTCAGTTGGATAAAGCACCAGCCGCGACGAAGGAAAAGTTAGGGTTATTGTTGCAGAAGTATTTGTAGTATTGGTGGTGATTGAGCAATGTCTACGCCTACGCAGTTTCTTGGTACAGTTTTGCGTAAAGCGTAGCGTTATTTAATGCAGGGGAATGTATTGGCATTGTTAGCCAACGCAATGGCATTGTTAGGCGACGCAATGGCATTGTTAGCCAACGCAATGGCATTGTTAGCCGACACAATGGCATTGTTAGCCAACGCAATGGCATTGTTAGCCGACGCATTGACATTGCAGGGGGTTGCAAAATTTAATTTGCTACGAATTAATAAAACCTGCGTGTGCCAATATCATCACATAGACGCTTATCGCTCTCATTCACATTGGGGTTATTTTGCAAATAATCGCGTACCCAAGCACAACCCTTAACTATTAAATCATCCAAATTGAGATTCCACAGCTTCACCGTTTTATCATCACTGGCAGAGGCAATGGTTTGACCGTCGGGGCTAAATGCCACGCCATTAACCGAATTGCTATGACCTTTGAGAGTTTGTAACTCCTGCCCCTGGCGATTCCACACCTTCACCGTCTTGTCATCACTTGCAGAGGCAATGGTTTGACCGTCGGGGCTAAATGCCACGCCATTAACCGAATTGCTATGACCTTTGAGAGTTTGTAACTCCTGCCCCTGGCGATTCCACAACTTCAACGTCTTGTCATCACTTGCAGAGGCAATGGTTTCACCGTCGGGGCTAAATGCCACGCCCCTAACCGAATTGCTATGATCTTCTAGCCGATTAAGTTCTTTGACTCCATAAATTACCTGCTGGAGTGTGGCTACTGCCAAAACACGGGTATCTAGTTCTACAGTTTTATTTGGTGTTTTAAGTCGTTTTCCTACCTTCAAGCCTGTAACTAAAGCATCAAGTTCTAAATTTGATGCCATCAGGTTTTGTGATTTGAGACTATTAGCGTCGCGGATTAAATCGCCGGGAGTCGCTACCCCCATTAAGACAAAAGAAAGCCGCCCAAATTCAGGATTAGTCGCACGGGCAACATAGAGATAACGAATGGCGATAAAAAAATCATCGGTAAAATCCAGGCTGAGGGTAGAGTCAATTTCATCCACAAAAATCACAACTTGCCCCTCAACCTCAGCCAGCAAAACCTTCTCAAAAAACTGTGTCAGCCGTTGTGATACTCCCAAATGCTCGTTTTCTTGCCACCAACTCACCACATCTGTATCAAACATGAGTTGGTCTTCCAGTTTGACCAAAAAGCCAAAATACCACTGTTCGGCTGTGACATTTGCCCCCAATTCCTGAAGGTCAACAATTACTGAGCAAATTCCCTCGTCCGTTAAGGTTTGCGCCGTGCGTACCATCAGGCTAGATTTACCCATTTGGCGCGGCGTAAGAACATAGGCGAATATTGCTGACCGACATAAACCGAGTAATTCCTCATCAGCTTGGCGGGGAATGTAAATGCCACCGCCAGCTTGCACAGTCCCGCCTACAGTGTAAATGGTTGGATTACCCACGAAGATGCTCCCGGAAATAATCGGTGTAAAGTTGACAACGCGGAAACACCACACGCCCTTCCCGGCGCACTAAACCTGCACCCCGCAAGCGGAAAAAGATGCGCTCATCTACACAGGTGTTCTGGTGAATTACTTGGAACATACCCTGAACCAACTCCTGTTTGTTATGCAACCGAAAGAGGTGGTTACGCAAATGATTGCCAAAGGGGCCATTATCTGCGATCGCATTGGCAAATAATTCGGTAGGATAGAGGCGATCGCTAGCAACTGAGTAAAGTGCAAGCCTTACTAAGTAAGGATGTCCACCTGGCAACGCTATTAATTGCTTTTCTTCGCTAGCGTTGAAGGGTGAACCATGACGGCGGTTTAAATCAGCAACCTGTACTGCTGTAAAATCTTCTAAATCAATTACTAGCCCAACATTAAAAGGGGATTGGTTGAGATTATCAATTAGCTGGTAGGGTTCGGTGGAAGTAACCAGCGCTAAATCCAGTTGCTTCCAGATGGGATTAGTGGCGCGGCTATTGTGCCAGCTTCGCAGCATTCCAAAGAAATCAGAGCGAAAATCTGTATCAAAGACCCTTTCCACTTCATCCATCACTAAGACAATGGGGTTGCCAAACTCCTTAAGCAAATAGCGGCCAACATAGCGAGTACAACGCTGACTATTGCCCAAAGGCATATTCCAATACTCATCAACTTTGTCAGTCATTTCCAGTTCATCGGTTAACCAAGTACAGAACTGGCGAAAGAAAAGGTCAGCATTAGTTAAGGCGGCTTTATCAAACAATTGGAAATCCAACAAAGCAACGCGCTTCCCTGCATTCACAGCAGTATTAATTGTGCGGATTAACAGGGAACTTTTGCCCATTTGCCGGGGGACTTTAATTGTAATTGTCACACCCTGCCGCTCAATAGTCTCTAAAGTAAGTGCATCAGATGAGCGTTCCACATAAAAAGCGGATTGCGATTCCAACAAATTAGGATTTTATTCACAGCGCTATCAATTAGTTACACTCTACTACAGCGCAGTTGCAGGCAATTACCGACAGCACAAAAAAATTGCTCACGCAGCTAAAAGGCTTATTAATGGAGTTCAAAGGCTCATTAATGGAGCTAAAAGACTCATTAATGGAGTTCAAAGGCTCAATAATGGAGTTCAAAGACTCGTTAATGGAGTTCAAAGGCTCATTAACGGAGTTTAAAGACTCGTTAATGGAGTTCAAAGGCTCGTTCACGGAGTTCAAAGACTCGTTCACGGAGCTAAAAGACTCATTAGAGATATGAAAAATAATGTAGAGACGTAGCACTGCTATATCTCTACAAGGGTTCTAGATAATGCATATTTAATTTCTAGAGATATCTATAATAATAAAGTTTAAGGGAATTAAACCCCATCTCAAACCAAAACAAAGCCTGTCTATGCAGGCTTTGTTTTAGTAGCACCAGACTATAAGTCTGTGGGCGGTTTCAAATTTTTACAAGAATTAAATGACTAATTTCAATCAACCGCCCTCTTCACTGCATTGCCTGCATCGTCAGCTGTACGCCGAACATTTTTTCCAGCATCCTCAGCCCCACGCTGAACATTTGTTGTCACGTCTTCGGCTGCATTTTGGGTATTACCCTTGAGATTTTCAATTCCTCGCTGAGTTCCCTTAACAACACCTTTGCGAACTTCTTCAGCTGAACTGCCGATATCTTCACCCAGGTTCTTCACTCTTTCACCAAGGGGTGTACCTTGTTTGTAATTTTCACCATATTGCCCTGCGCTGTCAACTGACTTCTGGTCAATATTTCTTTGAGCATTTTTCGCCAGTGCATCAGCTCTGTCATTAGCTGCCTTTTCATCTCTCGCTCTGGGATCTACATCACTAAAGTTATTCATCCCACCAGCAGGAGAATTCAGAGGATAATCTTTTGTCGAATCGTATCGTTCGGTATTAGGTGCTTGAGTACCAGGTTGTGGTGGCTGTGTTGCTATTCCTGGGGCACCACAAGCTTGTGTCAGAAATAAGAATATCCCTGCCAAAAAAACTGTTAAAACTTTTAAGGGACGAATATTTTTCAGCCAAGTCATTGCTTTTTTCATACTTTTAAGTCCTTGCTTTTTTGTGACTAAGTTAAACTTCAACCAAGATGGCATTCGCAATCTATTTTAAATCTCAAGCAGTGAGACAAAATAAGGCTTCTATCTGCCTACTGCGGGATTTTTTTGTAATTCCGGTCTAGCACCCGCTTCATCTGCCTTGTTATTCAAAAAGCCGGAAGCTTCTTCAATAGCCCCTTTTACAGTCTCAAGCCGATCTTTAACCCGATCTCCTACATTTGATTCATTCTGAATCAAACCACCGGGTTCAGGCTGGCGGAAGTCTTTATCTGTGATGAATGGCAGTTCTGCTTCTTTCTGGACTCGACCTGCTGGTGTCTCGCCACCAGGATAAAGTATCTCAGATTCTCTATTTGTAGCAATCAACAATTGCGAACTTGGTTGTAAGCTAGCTTGGTCGCGTCCCTGATTGGCTTTTGGGTTGGCTATTTTCGGATCGGTAGACATTCTGTAGTTGCTATACTTGTCTCCACCATTCTTATAAGGGTTGTTTGCTCCACCGGCTTGTACAGCAGGATTTTGCGGATTTGCACCTTGAGCATTTGCCCCACTACAAGCAGTGCTAACTATCAACAATAGTCCAGCTAAAAAGATAGTTAATATCTGGCGCAATCTTATTTGTTTCAAGAATACTCTCACAGCGTTCACGTATGTCCTCCTTACAAAATATTAATAAACTAACAATTTGCTGAAATCATTGGATTGGTCAGCAAGTTATTGTGCTTGTTTTGGTTCGCTCACTTTCGATAACCTGTATTCAGGATATGAATAATAAAATGCTCTTTACCTCTAGCGCAGGCTACATTTTAATGAGTATAAAAATAATATTTTTATCTAACTCTAGAGAGATATAAAATAAAGTAATATACTTTTCGTAAAAATAACCACATCAAGCTGTTTGATACTTCAAAATATTTGGATATATAGCTGATACACCATAAACTTTGAGGTATTCAGCCCTTGTTGCTCTCAACGTTAAATGACTAAATTCATGAAGCAATTTTTACGCTGGATAATTTTGGGAGGGACGCTGTTTTTTTTAGGAAAAGCTCTGAAGGATAATTGGATTGGAGTGACTGCTATCCGCATTGATGATGTAGGATGGGCAATTATGGCGATCGCTACAGGGGTAACTTTACTAGCTCATACTTGGGCAGGCTGGATCTGGACTTGGATTTTGCAAGAGTTAAATCAACCTGTATCATCTCCCCAATTCATCCAGGTTTACCTAAAAACGAACATCGCTAAGTATTTACCAGGTAATATCTGGCATCATTACGGGCGAATTGTCGCCGCCAAAAATGCCAATATTCCTACAGGTGCAGCCACCTTAAGCGTTTTGCTGGAACCGTTACTTATGTTAGCGGCTGCTTTAATCATCATTGTCATCAGCAGTAGCCAGTTTGCAGCAGCGAATACTACCTTTGTTATACAAGTACTACAATTTCTCAGTTTAGCTGTAGTCCTTGCTGCGATTCATCCCTGGTTTTTGAACCCAGTTATTCGCTTTTTGTACAAATTAAAAGCAAAAAAATCTGCTGCTACCACTCAACCAACTGTTCCCTTCAGTCTTAAAAGCTACCCTTTACGCCCTTTGTTAGGAGAAGTGGGCTTTATGGGACTACGCGCCACTGGGTTTATACTAACTATGTTCGCCTTGGGTTCGTTGAATGCGAATCAAATTCCTTTGTTGCTAGGGGCTTTTAGTTGCGCTTGGTTGTTAGGGTTTGTGATACCGGGTGCGCCTGGCGGATTAGGTGTGTTTGAAGCGACTGCCTATGAACTTTTACGACACCACTTTCCAGCTGCCTTAGTATTTAGTGCGATCGCTCTGTATCGCCTCATTAGTATTCTAGCTGAAACTGCGGGTGCTGCCCTGGCTTGGTTAGATGAACGCCTTGCAAAATCATGAATCAGGTTAAACTCATTTTTGTCTATCTACTTTCATCTGTGAAAACACACGATAACTATCCAGATTTAATTGCTGATTACTGCTTTGTTCCTCTTCTTCCATCTTAATCAAGTTATATTCTACATTTTCTGCATAAATGGCAAACGTGATATTAAAAATCTCGATAAAATTTATTATCCCTTTGCATTCCTCTTCGGAATAGTTTTCGTAAAAACGAATCAAATGAGCAATCCGAGTTTCTAAATGTCTCCGGGAATTTCTACAAATCAAAATAATCTTTAATAATATAATTACTAAGGTTAAAGCATGACCTTGGTTAATTAATAATATAAATAATTCCGAAGGCTCTTTAGCATTTTCTATTGTAAAGTAATCAATCACTCGATTACAAGTTCTCAAGAAAAATTCCTTAGTGACAATTTCTTGATTATAATCCGTCTTCCATAAGGATAAACTATGTGCAAACTGCTGCCGCCAAGTCTCGACTGATTTTTGATTTTCTACAGAAATAAATAGATATTTTTCTAGGTTTATTTTAAATTCTTTCAGGGTTTGATTTTCAGTTTGCTTGATAAATATATGGGCAATATTATCATGACTAAATACACCTCTTTTTAAAACAATTGCTTTTATTAACCGCAGAGCTTGGTCTCCTAAAATACTGGGATTTTTATAGCGTGTTGTGTTTGATACGGCAGATTGAGAACGAGCAATATACATTGCGAGTTCAAACTTAAATTTATCTTTTATCTGTTTAGAAAGCCTCCTAGCAGCCTCTTGTTGTTCTTTAGGGTTCTTATTATTAACAGATTGATCGATCAATAAATAGGAAGTGTAGCGATTAGCCCAATGACCTTTAGATGATTCTTCATATTTAGTAGCAAATAATTTCAGATCCTTGTAATCTTTGCTCTTGGAAAAATTCTCTAACCAGATTTTACAAGTTTTTACTACTGGAGGATTATTATCTTTAATTTTCAGCTTTTCATTAACAAATAAATTAACTAAATCTTGGATATATTTGTC
The DNA here is from genome assembly GCF_017114965.1 of Nostoc sp. JL31. Lineage (NCBI taxonomy): Bacteria > Bacillati > Cyanobacteriota > Cyanophyceae > Nostocales > Nostocaceae > Nostoc > Nostoc sp. JL31. The sequence goes on along the minus strand of NZ_JABXKO010000034.1, from coordinate 1,686 downwards.
TTTTCGATTACTTTTCCAATTATTAACTATGATGTAGCAGCACCGCTTCAATGTATTATATAGTTCCTGTTCATGCTCATCTAGAAAAACACTATATATTCCAGGTATATAATCAGAATATTCGGAATCAAGACCGTCTATAAATAAACTTTTGAATTCACGTAAAACATCCTCTGGTGGCAATTTATTGACAATTTCCACAAAGAAGCTATAAACCTCCTCTTGGGTAGTTTGCACATCTATTTGGCTAGAGTTAGATGTAGCACAATGGGGATTTTCCTGACTAATTGATAAACGATTAGCGGTCATTTCACTTATCAGGACAAAAAGGCTTCCTGTTCATATTATTACCAGCTTAACCTTGGTGAACAGGAGCATCAATCTATTATTCGGAAATTCAGTCATCTTTTTACATAAATTTGATTAAATAGGGCTATAAATAAAGTATTAAAGACAAATTGTTTAATACTTCATCAAATAGTTCAGTGAAATCACTTATTTATAACCAGAAAAGACCATACATAGATATATAGATATATGGATATGGGCGGGTTGTATCTAAATCTATAGATACAACCCACCCATACCTTTTATCGAATGTGACTTTACCCATAACTTTGCCGCGCTTGGAATCATAAGTTTGCCGCAGACAAGGTTGTAATGCCTATATTGTGTTAGACAAAATTACCTCGTTACCTTGCCTGTGGAACGATAACCTTGCCGCCAGTCCAAATTGGAAGCATAAACTTGCCGTGAGTCATCTTATAGTTTTATTATAATCGCTCCACTAAGATCGCTATCAGACGACTTAATTCGTTCACTCGCATCTCTAACGAGTCGGTTTTTCCCTCTGTCGTCTGAATTTTTTTACTTAAATTAGATAGATTCCGCTCTAGCGAACTAACCCTGTCTTCAACCGTGTCCTCATCTTCTGGTAAGCCTAAGTACACAGAAATTGCTTCCCGGATTAACTGAGTTCTGTCTTTCTCATCCAGAATAGCGCGTGCGTCCAGAGCCTCTAACATAGCTTGGGACAATCTTATCGATATAGCTTTATCTTTACCCATTATTTGACATATCATCTTTGAGATACGGACGTGATATCTTTGAGATACAGGATGTCCAGTTGAGCAAAGAGTGACATGGACATTAAGAGAATATCAGTAATGGAGTAAACTATGGCTGCGAGATTCAAACCGAGAGATTGGCAAGACAGGCTAGTCAGAAAGTATCAAACCATCCTCAAAAAGAATTTTTTGGTTGAGGCTTGCACAGCAGCAGGTAAAACAGCCGGGGCGCTATATGCTTTTGTCTCCTTGCAAAGTGTTTTGGACTGGCGCTTTTTAGTTGTTGTTGTTCCTACTGAACACTTAAAGAGACAATACGCTCAAGATGCACGCAATCTTTTTAGTCTTAATCTCTTTTATTCTGGAACTCAAAAAAGGCTAGGTCGGTTGCCTACACCAAATGAGCTATTAGTATCAGGCTATCACGGATTAGTTGTTAGCTACCAATGGTTAACAAAGCCAGGTAATGCCAAGTGGTTGGCGGATGCTTTGAGCCAAGACGTAACTGGTAAAGTATTTCTGATTCTTGATGAGGTTCATCATGCTAGCTCGGCACTTGCTTATCCCTCTTTTGTCACTCTAGGCAGAGGAAAAATAGAAATAAGGTATATTGAAGTTT
>NZ_JABXKO010000080.1:0-82357 GCF_017114965.1 Nostoc sp. JL31 | reverse complement strand
AGTTTACTTTGACGCATTCATTGACCTTGCTACAATTCATATCTGGATTAACAAAATATTATTAGTGGGATAGGTTCATGAACCTTTGCGCTTTTTTGGTAGAGAGTGGGAACCTCTGCTAGACGATGCCAGAAGTAAGTTGGCGGCGTTTGTAGGTGCTGATGTGCAGGATTTGGTATTTGTCCCCAATGCAACAACTGGCGTTAATTCGGTGTTAAGGTCGCTGACATTTTCACCAGATGACGAAATACTTACAACTAACCACGAATATAATGCTTGCCGCAATGCACTTGATTTTATTGCCAGTCGCACTGGTGCGCGGGTGGTGGTGGCAAAAGTTCCTTTCCCGATTGACTCGCCACAGCAAATAGTAGCAGCAGTAATTGAGCGAGTTTCAGCAAAAACCCGATTAGCACTTTTGGATCATATTACCAGCCAGACAGGGTTAATCTTCCCGATTCAAGAGTTGGCGAAGGAGTTGCAACAACGGGGTGTAGATACATTGGTCGATGGGGCACATGCGCCTGGAATGATTTCTCTAGATTTGCGAGAGATTGGCGCAACTTATTACAGTGGGAATTGTCATAAATGGCTGTGTGCGCCCAAAGGGGCAGCATTTTTGTATGTGCGACGAGATAAACAGTCAGAAATTCGTCCTCTGACAATTAGCCACGGGACAAATTCGCCACGCACTGATAAAAGCCGCTTTCAGTTGGAATTTGACTGGACAGGTACAGACGATCCTACAGCTTATATGTGTGTACCGGAAGCGATCGCTTTTATGGGTTCGTTGCTACCTGGTGGATGGACAGAATTGAGACAGCAAAATCATCAGCTAGTGTTGCAGGGAAGACGGGTACTTTGTGAAGCGTTAGAAGTGCAGCCGCTTTGTCCAAAGGAGATGATTGGTTCAATGGCAGTTGTGCCAATGCCTACGACTTTGGAAAACCGCGATTTCATGTCTATACATGATGAGTTGTTTGATAAGTTTGGTATTCAAGTGCAGGTGATGCCGTGGCAGGAAAAACCTCGGCTGTTGGTAAGGATTTCGGCGCAGATTTACAATACTTTAGAGCAGTATGAGTATTTGGCAAAGGTGTTAAAGGGATTGTGCTGTTAATCTAGTTTAGGAAATTGGCGATCGCATCAAGGGTATGTTTTGCACTTGTAGCAGTAAACATTGGCCTATTTGCCAAATAAATATTTTTCTCAGATACCACATTTAAGGCAAGAGACGGCGATTTATCGCATCTTTGCAGATTGCAAAGACATTACGGGGCTAGTGTTATTCTTTTAGGTGATTGCACTTAAGCTGAAACTAGGATAAACGCTTTACATGACTTCTGGAGCGCTGCCTTCTAATCCTTTTGTGGCTGCGGGGATGATTGAAGATCCCAGGCTGTTTGTCGGTCGTAAAGATGAATTACACGCGATCGCATCTCGGATGAAGGGCGATCAGCCTACAAGTATTAATATAGTTGGTGAGAAGCACATTGGTAAATCTTCGTTGCTGCATTATTTCGTTCTGACTTGGCAGCAGCGAGTATTAAACAACAGCAGTAGTTATGTGGTAATTTACCTACCGTTACGGGGTGTAGATTGCCAAACTGAAACGGGTTTCTATGAGGCTGTAGCTGAAGGTTTACTGAGTCATGTTCAGGGATGGCAACAACGCAGTCTGCAAAATTGTTGGAAGAGTAAGCCGCTTAATCGTCAAGCATTTTCAGATGCGGTTAAGCAATGGAAACAGCAAGGAAAGCTACCCGTTCTCTGTCTGGATGATTTTGAAAGCCTTTTGAAATATCCCGATAAATTCGATAATGGATTTTATGACAATTTGCGATCGCTGATGGATAGCAACGCCTTGATGCTAGTGGTGGCTTCGCGTAAACAATTGGATGTTTATGCTAACGAGCATCGGTTTGTCTCTAGTTTTTTCAATATTGGTCACACGATTTCTTTGAATGAACTAACTACAGATGAGGCTATTGAACTGTCGCGCTTACCAACTCGCTCTACAAATGGTGCAGCTTTGAGTGTAGACGAACAGAATCATGCCCAGCAATGGGGCGATCGTCATCCTTATAAGTTGCAATTAGCTGGTTACTATTTGTGGGAAGCACGTCAACAAGGCAAAGCAATCAAGTGGGCGAAACAGCAGTTTGAACAACAGCTTAGTAAAGCTAAATCCGCATCTAACGGACAGCGATGGCAATTATGGCTGCGTTGGTTAGTTTGGGATTTGCCACTGCGTCTAGGTAAGATACCCCAATTCATTGGTGTAACTGTAGGTGATATCGGCAACTGGATTACTGGGTTAGTCATGTTGCTTTTACCAGTTTTAGTTTTGGTGGGTGTGGTGCGCTGGAATGAAGTTTGGGATTTTGTGCGTGACAAGCTGGGGATAAAGTAGCAATGAGTAACAGGTCTCCAGCATCAGGCTTTTGGAATTATGTGGCTGAATGTGTGCGCCTTTTGTATTGGAGTTACTTCAAACCTTTTACCTTTGAACGCTGGCTGCGTGAAATTCATCCAGAATTGAAGCCGAGAGATAACCCCTTTGATAAACGGGCTGAATTTCGTACTAACCCCCGCCTGTATTGCTATGCTGAGCAGGTTTGGTGGGTAACTGCTGTAGTTCCAATGTTTACTGTGTTGCTACTAGCACTAGTTTACATTCTGATTAGTGGTGAGTCATTTAACTGGTTTAAAAGCTGTGTTTTTTTGGTGGGCTATTTTATAGGAAGAGTTCTAGACCGTGGCAGTAACAAAAATAGAGTAGTCATTTTCCTGGTTATTGCCCATAATATATTTTCGGCAGTTCAATTTTTATCAGGCGTGGCGTTCGGCGTAGTGGGACGCGTGGCGGTAAGCGTGGCGTTCGGCGTGGTGGTAGGCGCATCGCTCAACGTAGTGGGAGGCGTAGCTTTCGCCGTAGCCTTGACCGTATTTTTCGGCGTAGCGTTTGGCCTGGAGGTAAACGTGGCGGGCAGCGTAGCAGTAGGTGTGGTGTTCGGACTGGTGTTAGGCCTGGCGCTAAACGTGGCGCTAAACGTGGCGCTAAACGTGGCGGTAAACGTGGCGGGCAGCGTAGCAGTAGGTGTGGTGTTCGGCGTGGTGTTTGGCGTGGTGTTCGGCGTTGCAGTAGGTGTGGTGTTCGGCGTTGCGTTCGGCGTGGCGTGGATTTTGGGTATGTTGCGGGTTTACTTCTGGTTGCCAGAATTACTATGGATACTCACCCTGTTCTTGTTGTCTCGCAATGGAAAGCAGGTAAATTGTTTGCGATATCTGCCTCCTCGCTTTGATGAATTGATTATTTTGCCTCTGCCTTTCATGGATGTGATGATTGTGGAGGCTTATCGAAAGAACCCAATCGCTGCCCGTGAGACTATTAATTATTTAATCTCTTCCACCAACCAGCAAAAAGTTGCAGCACAGGCAATTTCTGGTATTGCTGTAGATATTCTCAATCGTTGTCAGAGGTTGAGCGATATTGTGGAGATTGCTAACCAACTAGCGTGGATTCCCTCACCACCGCCAAAGGAACTTGGCGTTGTACTACCCCAATCTTTGGATATTACTCAGAATGTACGGGCATCAGAGGAAGCAACTTCACCTTATCGTAAATATGAGTTACTCAATATTCCCATCACTGCATTACGCCAACTGGGGCAAAGTCTAGCTTTGACAAAAGATGCTCGCGCTGCTGTCTCTTTTGGCAACACTGCACAAAGCTGGCTAACTATATTAGAAACGGCACAGCACACTTTAAACGAACAAGCACAGCAATCAAAAGAAATTCGGCAACGTTTATATTGCTGGTAACTCGCTAGACCCGGAAACAGCAAAGAATCGTTTCAAAGGGCGAATTGGCATATTTCGGGAAATCGAATCTTTGGCGCTTTCTGAGCAACCACCAGTGTTGTTACTCTATGGAGGGCGGAGGACAGGGAAAACTTCAGCGTTGAAATATCTACCTTACAGAGTACAAGCAAATATTGTACCTTTGCTGGTAGATTTACAAGGAGCAGCATCAGCGACAACGTTAAAAGGATTGGCTGAAAATTTAGCTCAACAAATTATCGAAGCTGCACGGCGATTACCCCGCAGAGTATACTTGCCTAATCCAGATGCCAATAAACTAGCTGAAGATCCATTTCCTGCGCTGCAAACTTGGTTCGCAGAAATAGAACGCAGCAACTCCGGTAAGCAATTTCTCCTCTGTTTGGATGAATATGAACGCCTGAGTGAGGTAGTGGAAGCAACAAGTAGCCGTGCGCCACTCAATTTTATCCGTAACCTGCTGCAACACCAACGCAATTGGATTTTACTTTTTAGTGGTTCACAGGAGTTATCTGAACTTGATGATTACTGGAGTGACTATCTAATTAACACCCGTGCTTTGCGAATGACTTACCTGCACGAATTAGAAGCCCGCGATTTGATTCAACAGCCAGTAGAGAACTTCCGCGATATCTATGAACCAACTGCTGTAGATGAAATTATCCAACTTACTCGCTGTCAACCTTATCTCGTTCAGTTGGTGTGTTATGAGGTGGTGGAGTTGCTAAACCGCGATATCAGAAGAAACAGGCGAGAAGCAGATACAGCAAAAGCAACTGCACAGGATGTTAAAGAAGTTATACCTGTTGTACTTGAGCGAGGCGATCAGTATTTTCGGGAATTATGGAAGAGTTTAACAGATAGCGATCGCTCTCTGCTACGCCGGATAATCTACGGGGAAACTCCTACACAGCAAGACAAAGGTGTTATCCGCAAACTAACGCGAAAAGAAATTTTGACTCAAGAAGGCAATGCTTTTCAAGTGCCTTTGGTGCAAAAGTATATAGAACAGTTGCTAGAAGAAGAATAAGCGTAATTCGTAATTTGAAATTACCGCTTGTTAATTTGTTGCGATCGCTATATTTGTTACAAACACTACGATTTTCGTTACAATCAATACGTTTTCATTACCAACGCTACAATTTTCGTTACAATCACTACGATTTCTGTTACAAATAATCTGATTTTTGTTACAAACACAATAATTTCGTTACAAACAATCTGATTTTCGTTACAATCAATACGTTTTTATTACCAACGCTACGATTTTCTTTACAAACATCACGATTTCGTGCTGTAGTAGCTTTTTAAATTCAACTTAACTATGAAATATCACAGACAGTAGAGGTAAAAACGCCAGCAAAAAGCCATACCAGGATTGCAATTGAGCTTCTGGGGTTGGTTCTGGTGGTGCTAATAAAGCTTCTACTCTTTGTTCTAAACGATCTGCACCAGAGGAACCTAATGCAGCACAGCAAATTTCCGATAAGACTGGGCCGCTACTAACCACTAATAAAAGTGATTCCGCTAATACTAAAGGGTCTACCTGCAATGCTGCATAACCGTCGGCACGGAGTTCGCGCAAAGCTAACAATTCTTCCCACAAAGGCTCTGTATTCGGCAACCATGCAGTGCAAGAACGCACCCAACCCAACCAAAAAAACCAGAACGTATCCCTGTAATGGTGATGCCCTTGCTCATGGGCTAAGACGCTTTCTAAATGAGCTGGTGACAGAGTTTGCACTAATCCTTGACTAACCACTAATTCTGGTTGCCAAAAACCGATTTGACCTGCAAACAACGCGCCTGTTTGCAGCAGTCTGGCTCGTCTATCGCCAACATTCACTAAAGGGCAGTTACGGGCAGATTCTACAGACTGCCAACCCTGGAAGGCAAGTTTAATGCATGAAATGGCAAAAAATGCTAAATAAATTAATGCTAGTAAATAGCTAATTGAGCCTGTATACATTCCGCCCATTTGTCCTTGAGGCCCCATGAACAGCACAGCGATCGCAGTCATGAAAATTAGCAAGGGCGGGAAGAGAAACAAAAATAGCGATCGCTGCCATCGCAGATTCCAATTACCTTGGGGTTGATTAGAAGCGGATCTTAACCACCAGGCAACTGCCAAAGCATTCAAAATCATTATCAGATGCATCATTGTTCCTCCCTGGCTTGGCGTGCAGATTGAATACGTTTGGCGATCGCTGCTATTTGCTCGCTAGCTGCTTCATCCAGACTATCAGCAAAGGCAGCAACAACATCGGGATTCCCCACCGCTAGAAATCGTTGTAACTGCTCGTGAGCTTTGATGACATCTGATTGCTGCTTACTCAGCATTGGCCGCCAATAGAATGCCCGCTCCTTCTTGTCGCAGGCCAGCCAACCTTTATCAGTGAGGCGACGTAAAACAGTGGTTACAGAAGTATACGCTAATTCGCGGTTGGGATCGGCGAGGATGCGATCATGTACATCCTTAACTGTGGCTGAACCAAGTTCCCAGATGATATTTAAAATTTCCGCTTCTAACGGACCTAAAGATAGCTGTTTAGGGCGGTAGTCGGGTAAAGGTGCCATAGCAATTTCAAGGGGGAGTGGGGAGTGGGAGAGACACGATTAATTGCGTCTGTACTGGGGAGTAGGGAATGAGTAAATATTTGTCCCTTTGGGCTGTAGCCTTATAACTGTAACTTTTTCCCCATTTAGAAAGTCTGTTCTTGTTTTAGATTACAAGATAGTGCAGCAAGTCTGAAAGTCTAAAAGCATAAAATGCGCTTTTTGAGTATTTATTAGGGATTGAAAATTGGGCATCGGGCATTGGGAATTGGGCATTGAGCATTGAGCATGGAGAAGAGACAAGCTAGACAAGGAAGAGACTTGTCCCCTACTCCATCTATGTATTGAATGAGATACATTTTGTATTTTGATGATAAAAAATTTTCCTGGAGCAATTGTGACTATAGTTAGTGACACCAACTAGGTAGAATGTTATTTTCGGCAGTAGTATTAAAACAGGTGTATCCAGCCCGTGAAGTTATTCGTATACCACACTCCTGAATTGACTCCAACGGATAAAGCGCCAGAATGTGCGATCGCAGTCGATGTCTTGCGAGCCACTAGCACAATAGCGACTGTCTTGGCATCTGGAGGCGAAGCTGTACAAGTATTCAGCGATTTAGATCAATTAATTGAAGTTAGCGAAAAATGGCCCTCTGAAAAACGGCTGCGGGCTGGAGAACGCGGCGGCGCGAAAGTAGCTGGCTTTGAGTTGGGTAACTCTCCTCTCGACTGCACACCAGAATTGGTGCAAGGGCGGCGTTTGTTTATCAGTACCACAAATGGCACTCGTGCTTTACAAAGGGTACAAGACTCCCCAAATGTATTAGCAGCAGCCTTGATTAACCGGGCGGCGGTGGTGCAATTTCTTCAAGAGTTGCAACCAGAGACAGTATGGATTGTCGGTTCTGGCTGGGAAGGCAGTTATTCCTTAGAGGATACAGTTTGTGCCGGTGCGATCGCTCATAGTATTTTGCAGCAAAGCAAGTTGTCAGCAGAAGAACTCGCTGGTAATGATGAAGTAATAAGTGCGATCGCTCTTTACTCTCAGTGGCAAGATAACTTATTAGGATTACTTCACCAAGCTAGTCACGGTCAACGATTGTTACGTCTTGACTGCCATGAAGATTTAAAATATTGTTCCCAAACTGATATTTTAGATGTCTTGCCAATACAACATGAAACGGGAGTATTAAAAAGTCAAAAGAAATAGGAAATAGGGAGCAGGGGAGCAGAGGAGCAGAGGAGCAGGGGAGAATTAATCAATGCCCCATGCCCAATGCCCCATGCCCAATGCCCAATGCCCAATGCCCAATGCCCAATGCCCAATGACCTATGCCCCATGCTCAATTTTCAAATCTATGAGCATTTGCCGAAGTCTTTGTCGCCAATGAGGAGGATAAGTCCCTAAAATTGCGGCAATTTTTCCACAAGCAAGGACAGAATAGGCAGGGCGACGGGCTGGTGTCGGATATTCGGCAGTTGTAATGGGGACAATACGTTCAACTTTCAAAGGGAAGCCTATTTGTTGTGCTTCTTCAAAAATAGCGATCGCAAAATCATACCAGCTAGCAACGCCGCTATTAGTGTAGTGATAAGTGCCGCGAATTTCTGGGGTTAACTGGGGAATCATCTGCGCTATAACTGCGGCTATATCTTGTGCCCAAGTCGGGCTACCAATTTGATCGGCGACAACACGGAGTTCTTGGCGTTCTGCACCTAGTCGCAGCATGGTTTTGACAAAGTTACTTTTGCCAAAGGTTCCATAAACCCAAGCGGTACGAAGGATGAGGTGATGGGCGCAAGTTTCCCGAATAGCTTCTTCTCCTGCGAGTTTGGTTTTACCATAAACACTCAAAGGATTAGTTGTGTAGGTTTCTTGGTAAGGGCTACAGCCATTGCCATCAAAAACGTAATCAGTCGAAATATGAATTAAAAAAGCTCCTAACTTTTGGCTTTCTTGGGCAAGAATTAGGGGTGCAGTAGCATTAATAGCGGTAGCAAGTTCGGGTTCGCTTTCGGCTTTGTCTACAGCAGTATAAGCGGCGGCATTAATGATGATTTGTGGCTGCTTGGATCTGATAACGTTGCGGAGGGTATCGGGTTGGGCAAGGTCTACTGTTGGGCGTGCTACTGAGATAACATTGCCGTAGGATGGGAGGATTTGTTGCAGTTCCTTGCCAACTTGACCGTTGCTACCAATCAGCAAAATTGATTTAGTCATTTATCATTTATCCAAGAGAAGCCACGCCCACTCTTTAACGTGGTTTGAATTAGTCCGATGAAAGACAAAGTTTTTCCGCCCACCATAAAAGTAAGCTTAGGGTATCACAAGAGACGGGGTATGTACTAATGACCAATGACCAATGACCAATGACTACTTAATCAAATACTTCAGCAGTTCTGAAAGATTTACCAGCTTCGTCTTTAGCTGATAAAATCGGTGGTCCACTAAGTGGCCAATCTATCGCTAAATCTGGATCGTTCCATAGAATTGTGCGATCGCTTTGGGGCGCGTAGTAATCTGTAGTTTTGTAGAGAACTTCGGCTATTTCTGAAAGCACGAGGAAGCCATGAGCAAAGCCTAATGGTATCCACAATATGCGTTTGTTCTCAGCGCTGAGTTCTGAACCTACCCATTTACCAAAGGTAGGAGAGCTTTTTCTAATATCTACAGCTACGTCAAAAATAGTACCGACAACAGCACGGATGAGTTTACCTTGAGGTTGTTGGATTTGATAGTGCAATCCACGTAGAACGTTTTGTTTAGAGCAAGAGTGGTTATCTTGGACGAAGTTCGTAACAATCCCTATCTCTTGAGCAAGTTTTTGGTGGTTGTAAGCTTCAAAAAAGAAACCGCGATCGTCTGCAAATACTTGGGGTTCAATTTGCAGAACTTCAGGAATCTTGGTATTTACAATGCTCATTAATATTATTTATCGGATGTGACGCAGTGTTGTGATTGTTAGATGAATTTCGCATTCATATTTTACAGGCACTGTGTTCCAACTTTGACTGTGGCTTGTCCTATTTTTAACAAGTAAATCACGTTAATTCAATTTGACAGTCATCACCAATCATAAATCGCAAGGCTTTAGGGCGACGCGGTGCAAGATTCAATTGTGCCCTTTGTCCAATCACACTATCAATAATGCGCTGATGGATGCCGACAATTTTAGCACCTTCTAAAATCACACTGTGTTCTAAATCGGTATCAATTAATGTGACATTGTTAGCAATGCTACTATAAGGGCCAATAAAGCAGTTTTCTAAATGACAATTGCTACCAATGACCACTGGCCCCCGAATTGTGCAGTTAATTACTTTAGATTTTGCACCAATTTGCACTCGTCCAATAATCTGACTTTGAGAATCGATTTCGCCCACAACTGATGCTGTCAAATAGGTATCGAGAATTAATCTATTAGCTTCTAATAAATCATCTTTTTTACCAGTATCTAGCCACCAACCTTGAAGATTGTGGGCTACAACCTGCTTTTTCTGATTAATCAGGTATTGAATAGCATCAGTGATTTCCAACTCGCCTCTGCTGGAAGGTTGGATATTTGCGATCGCATCAAAGATGAGGTGAGAAAAGAAATAAACCCCTACCAATGCCAGATTTGAAGGAGGAACTTTGGGTTTTTCAATTAACTGTAATACCCGTCCTGTTTCATCCACCTGAGCCACACCAAAGGCGCTAGGGTTGGCAACCGAACGTAAGAGAATCAGAGCATCTGGCTGTTGTTGGCTAAATTGTTGCAGAAAGTAACTTAACTCACCTAGTTGAATCAGGTTATCGCCCAAGTACATGACAAAGGAAGAATCTCCTAAAAAAGGACGAGCCACTTGGACGGCGTGAGCAAGTCCAAGTGGCTGATCTTGTACGATGTAGGTGATGTTTGCTCCAAAGTTTTCTCCATTTCCGGTTTTCCCTTGGACTTCTGCCCCGGTTTCTGGACTGATAATGATGCCAATATCAGTAATACCAGCCGCAACCATTTCTTCAATGCCATACCATAAAACAGGTTTGTTAGCAACTGGAACAAGTTGTTTTGCCCCGCTGTAGGTGAGGGGACGTAAGCGTGTACCTTTACCGCCAGAAAGAATGAGTGCTTTCATAAAGATTAGGATTCATTACAAGTCATTAGTCAAGATAATCTGAAATCTTGACAAAATCCCAAATCATTGCATTTAAATTCTGGCGTTAGTTTATAGGTAACGGGATAAGACTTCGGCGGTTGCTTTTCCTGTTTTTTCCCAACTGAATTGTTGAGAGTGAGTGATACCTTGACTAGAAAGGCGCGATCGCAATTCCGAATTAGTTGCAACAGCCTGCATCGCCTCTGTAATTTCTCCAGTGTTGTAGGGATCGATCAGAATTGCCGCATCGCCAGCCACTTCAGGTAAAGAAGAGAGATTGGAGGTAATGACGGGAGTGCCACAAGCCATTGCTTCCAGGACAGGTAAACCAAAACCTTCCCAAAGACTGGGGAAAACCAGAGCGATCGCTTGATTAATAATTTTTGGCAATTCGCTATATGGTACATAGTCAAGGAACTTCACCTGATTAGTTACACCCAATTCTGCAACTTGCACTTTTAAAGTCGGTGTGTAACGCGAATCAATTGGCCCTACTAACCATAGTTCATAGTCTTTGCAGTTAGGTAACGCCGCAAAAGCACTGATGAGTCGTTGGATGTTTTTGTAAGGATCTTGGCGGCCGATGTAGAGAAAGTAGTTGCTGGTGGGGAGGTTGAGAGGAAGGAAGTGAGTGCGATCGTGCGCCAAAGGAATCGCAGTAATTTTGCTGGCGGGAATTTGATAAAAATCAGTGATATCTTTAGCCGTAGTTTGAGAAATACAAATAATATGTTGAGCTTGCTTAAAAACTTGGGGAGTATAGTAGCGGTGGTAGGCTATGAGTGGTGAGAAGCCTTTGGCAAAGCGCAGCGGTATCATATCAAAAGATGTGACAACAAAACGGCAATTGCTATAAAGGGGTGCTTCCGGTAGCGGGGAGAATAAGAGACTCGATTTGAGGTTTTTATATATTTGTGGTAGTTGAAATTGTGTCCAGAGCAGTCGGTTAAAATGACCTTTTGTACCGTGGTCTGGTGTTAAGTTTGACGGCACTGGATAGCAGTCAAAATCGGGATATTTGTGCGCTGTTAATAAAGTGGGTTGGAAAGATTTTAAATAAGGAAAAAGGTTTTGAGCATAGTTGCCTATACCTGTTGGTTGAGACAAGAGAATAGATAAGTTAATAATTAATTGTTTGGTAGAGAGATTGTCTACTATTTTCATTAAATAATGCTTCTATAAGCGTTTAATGTTTCTTTTGCTGTTCTTTCCCAGGAAAATAATTTTGCTCTGGCTTTCCCTTTATTAATTAATTCTTGGCGTAACTGGGAATCACTGATTACTTTCAGTATGGCTTCCCCTAGTTGGATAGGGTTATTAGGGTCAACTAGGATAGCGGCATCTCCTGTAACTTCTGGAATTGAAGAAGTATTAGAACTAATCACAGGAACACCTAGAGTCATTGCTTCCAATACGGGTAAACCAAACCCTTCGTAGTGAGATGGATAAACGAAGACATCAGCTTTTGAGTAAAATAATGCAACTAATTCATTAGATAGGTAATTAAGATGATGAATTTGGTTTGCCCAAGGCGAATTTTCAATAGCCGCAAATATCGGTTCGTAATTCCATCCTTTTTTACCAATCAATATTAATTGATGTTCAATTTTGTACTTTTCTTTTAAAAAATTAAAGGCTGTAATTATAGTATTAATATTTTTTCTTGGCTCTATTGTGCTGACAAAAAGTAGATATGGCTTGGAGAAATCATAATTGGCTTCCTTTTCTAGCCTTTGGGCAATTTCCTCAGACAAGTAATTAGGATAGTAGCGACTAGCTAAAGGTGTGACGTAGACTTTTTTGGGATCTACTTGCAAATATTTAATAATATCTTTTTTAGAGCTTTCTGAAATGGTTAAAACTGAATCTGTCCACTGTAAACATCGCTTTATCTTTTCTGTATATGTTTTTACGACTGAATCTATATAGTTAGGATATTTAATAAAAGTCAGATCGTAAATATTCATTACCTTTAAACTATTTTGACAGGGATAAACTGAGTAATTTGTACCATGTAATATATCTGGAGAACCAAAATATTTTTCAAAGTAAAATAAACTAGGTTTAAAGTCTAAAGCTAATAATAAATCTGAGATTCTTACAGGTAAAGGCAGAAGATGCTCTTGAAAAGAATGTTTCAAGGATTCAGGAAAACTGAAGTCACGCCGAAGCCAATTTTTCAACCCTGGTTGATAGACTACTCCTAACTGAAAATTTTCCTGTTTTTGTAATACATCAAGAGCGCATATTAAATTAGCAACATAAAAACCAACCCCACTGGGTTTGGAATCCACTGGGGTGGCATCAACTACAATTTTTAGCATCAGAATATTTAAGCACCGCCATTGCTCAATTTTTTTAGATCGTAATCAACCATTAACTCAACCAATTGCTCAAACGAATGCTGAGGCTGCCAACCTAACTCCGTTTTAATTTTATTAATGGAACCAACTAACTGCACTGGTTCATCAGAGCGATAAAAAGCAGGGTCAACTGAGACATAATCTTGCCAGTTTAAACCAACGCAGTTAAAAGCACACTCAACGAGTTCTTTGACAGAGTGAGTTTCACCACTAGCGATGATATAGTCATCAGGTTGTGTTTGCTGCAACATCAACCACATAGCGTAAACAGCATCTTTGGCGTAGCACCAATCACGACGGGCATCTAGGTTGCCTAATTTTAATTCATTTGCCAAACCTAATTTAATTTGGGCAGCTGTGTGCGTGATTTTGCGAAATACAAATTCTGTCCCACGTCGAGGCGATTCGTGAGTATAAGTAATACCACAGCAGTTGTAAAGGTTGTATTTTTGCCGATAGTTGACAGTCATCCAATGAGCGTAAGCTTTGGCAACACCGTAAGGATTCCGGGGACGAAAGGCAGTGCGTTCGGTTTGGGGTGATTCATCAGGTTGACCAAAAACTTCACTACTAGAGGCTTGATAGAATTTCGCATCTGGTTTGCAGCGACGAATAGATTCTAAAAGGCGAGAGACACCGAGGGCAGTATATTCAGCAGTGAGAGCAGGTTGTGTCCAAGAAAGAGGAACGTAGCTTTGCGAGGCTAGATTATAAATTTCGTCAGGTTGAGCTTCCGTAATCACATCCATTAAAGATGACTGATCTAAAAGATCACCAGAAAGGATTTGGATATCGCCAGAAAGGTGATTGACGCGCTCAAGATTACTAGAACTTGAGCGGCGGACTAAGCCGAAGACTTGATAGCCTTTGGTTAATAGTAGTTCAGCAAGATAAGAACCGTCTTGTCCTGTTAAACCTGTAATTAGAGCTTTTTTAGTCATGTGGTCATGTGCTACAACAAAATTATCAAGACTGTGGAGATGTTAGTTATAAGGTATGAAAATTAGTAGGGTAGCAATTAACATCTCTGGTTAAAAGTATCATGTTTATAATGGCTATATAAGCGCTGAGAGCTTTTTATTATTGATTTTTTAATGAGATTTATTAGATGCAACTGGGTTTTATTTTTGCCAAATTACCAAGATAACTCCACACACAATAAAACTCAAGCCGATAAGACGGGTTACGGGAATAGCTTCTCTAAATATAAAATAACCCAACAGAACTGAGAAAACATAAACTAAGGATATAGATGGACCAGCAATACTTAGATTGACTCTGGTTAAAAGCATGATGTATGCTAGCGCACCCAGACCGTAGCACCCTAGTCCTAATAGAAGTTCAGGTGTTATGAGAATGCTAAGAATATGGCTAACAACATTTTCAATATGAACTCTACCTAACTTTAGCGCACCTGTTTTTAAGAAAAACTGTCCGCCTACACTTGTAGCAACAGACATTAGTAGTAAAGCAAATTCTTGTATGTTCATATTATTTTCCTCATACTCATTTAACTGAAGGAACAATTAATAATCAATCTGAAGTAACTGTCACATCAATTTTAGGGTATGGAGATTGCTTATCACTAAACCAAGCAACTGTTTCCTGCACCATTATTAAAATGAGAGTAAATTTTCCTGGTTTAGTAGGTGGTCTGATAACTGCGTTAATTGCTAGCGACTCTCCAGGAGATACATCAAAAGGCAGAATCGTGCGATCGCCATCTGCAACTACCAATTTGCCACTAGCATTTAGCCAACGATAGGAAAAATTTGTTGGGTTAAGCCCTTTATTATACCAAATAAAACTGCTTTTATTCTTAAGAAAAATGGGAATTCTCAGTGTTGAGCCAACTTTAATAGTTTCTATATTATTAATAATTTTTATTTCTTGTAAGAAAATTGGTTGGAAAATTAGTTGCAAATTTGTGACTTTTTGTTTTCCTACATTAATATCTAGTTCGTAAAGCGGCTTGCCAGTAGAATTAGGAAATTCACCAATTCCTTCACTCACTAAGTCAAAAACAAGCTTATATCTTCCTGGTTCTTTAGGGAAAGTAATAGAAGCGATCGCCTCACTCACCTCATTTTGTCTTGGATTACCAGAAATATAAAGTCGAAGATCACTAACTTCTTTATTAAGTTCATCATAAAAGCGACATCTTACGCGTATTTCTCCCCTTTCCAGCGCAGACTGATAACCAAACCACGTTGATTTACCCTTGTTTTCAAGCTTGGCTTTCAGAACTTTTTCAGCCCCTGGTTCAACTGAAATCAAAGAATTAGGAGGCTGGTTATTCTCATCCGTAATTTTTGTTATTTTTCCACTTAAACCTTGGAAATATACTTGTTGATCTATTGGAGGTTTAATAAGTTTGTGAATGACAGCTTGAGCATGTCTCTCTATTTGACTATCTTTTAAACTCCAAAGCCTATGTTGATATTCATACTTATTAATATTTAGAGGGATCGTATCCCACATTCTAGCAGGATTAGCACCAAAAGCTCCAACCAACTGAGTTAATGTGGAAAATGCTATTAATGTTGTAAACACTAAATAATTGATAGCGGATATTTTTCTAGATTTGAGTTTTTTGCTGGCTCGATTAGCAAAAAAATAACTAATTAAATAGCAAAATATTGGTATGATATCGACCATAAACCTTGGGCCATAAGAATAACCAGCCCACCACACTGTATAAAAACCATAACTACTCAATAAAATTATAGAAGCAATGGTCATGCTTCCTATTAACTTCTCATCTTTAGTAAACCTTAATTTGAAAACTTGATAGACTCCAGGCAAGGAATATAAAACTATTGGAGAGTAAAGAAGAAGACCGCGGCTAGGACTAATTAGCGTTCCCAAAGATGCGGTTATGAAATTATTAAAAGTGAACAAATACGGAGAAACAGGAAACAACTTTAAATAAGCACCACTGAGGTTACTAAAGTAGTATAAATTCCATAAAATACTTGGTACTGCCGAAACCAAACCAAAAAATAAAAAAATTGATTGAAAGCGATAGGTAAAAACTGAGTAGACAATAGCAGCAATTACATATACTGCACTTGTAGGACGAATACTAGGGAGAAATCCACAAGCAACTCCTGCTAATAACAACCATATTTTTTGACTTTTTTCTGAAGTACGGTTAGCCTTGAATAGGCAATATATAGTACTTGTAAGCATTAAATTGGATGTTCCATGTTGCCATAATCCCTGCGAACTCGTCATCCACGTATTAGTAGCAAAAGCAAATATAAATGTAGAAACTAAAGATATAGTTAAACTAAACTTTAATCTAACAGATAGATAAAATATACTAACTGTGATAGATGTGATTATCGTAGCAGCAAGTTTTTCAAAAAAGATTCTATGTACATCGAAACTTACAGATGTTAAGTCAAGAGGGAGCTGCCCAGCATAATAAGATGCTACCTTTAGATAAGCATAAAAAATTACATACAAAGGGAAGGTAATAATTGCAGTTCCTATAGGATATGTAGAACTCAAATGCCCATTATTTGCCTCAGCAAAAAAATAACAATTTCCATAGCTTGTCGAACAAAAATGACTTGTCCTGAAAGCATCTAAATTTAAAGTATGGTTTTCAAGTAGGTTGAAACCTAATAACGTATTTGGAACAGTATCGCCAGCACCAATTGTTACTCCATTAGCAAGATAGATTACAGTAGAAACTAGAATAATTAATATAGGTAGTAGAAGCTCATATATATTATTAATTTTTCTGTGATTAAGTTTACCTATCATTGTATTTTATGGATAAATTAATAATTGTATGAGTTGTAAAAGAATTCAACTTTAGTAAAAAGTCAGACGAGAATCATAATAATCACGGCATAATTCTGGCTTACCTTATTTAATAATTAAATTACTTTTTGCTTGGATGAATAATTTATATAAGGCGGTTTATATGTTTTAGTATTAACCAGAAGATTGTATTTCAAAATGCATATAATTGCTCTAACTCCATCTTTCCAACTTATTTTTTTGCCTTCCTTATAAGTTCGTCCATAATAAGATATACCTACCTCATAAATGCGACATTGCATTTTCGCAACTTTAGCTGTGATTTCAGGTTCAAATCCAAAGCGATTTTCTTGTATTGTGATAGATTGAATAACTTCTCGCCGAAAAGCCTTATAACAAGTTTCCATATCTGTCAGGTTAATATTAGTGAACATATTAGATAACATTGTTAAAAAACTATTTCCTAACATATGCCAATAGTAGACTACTCTATGAGGTTTGCCACCCTGAAAACGCGAACCAAAAACTACATCAGCTTTATCATCTAAAATAGGTTGAATCATTAACGTATATTCTTGTGGATCGTACTCCAAATCTGCATCTTGAACGATGACAATATCTCCAGTAGCACTAGCAATGCCAGTTCTTAAAGCTCCACCTTTACCTATGTTTTTGTGATGGTAAATTACTTGGTCTACTTGTGACTCTATCTTTGATTGAAGTAGCTCTCTCGTTCCATCTATTGAACAATCATCCACTATAATAATTTCACAATTTTTTACAGGCGATGCTTTGACAGCTTCGACAACTTTACTGATAGTTCGCAATTCGTTATAACAAGGAATCACAACAGATAGCTTCATATAATAATTAACCTCTCTTAGTCACTATACAAAAATTGTTCATCCAAAACTGAAAATATTGGTGATCGAATTCCTTAAATCCAGCCAAATCTACCAAAACTTTTCTGAGATTTTCGCACTTATAATATCTTTTATGATCTCGAATTTCTGCTTCGCTAACTATTTTTAATCTGTAAGCTAAAAATTCTAGTATTGGCTGTGACCAAACTGATGGAACTGTCAATATCAGTTTACCTTGAGGAACGAGAACTCTATAAATTTCTTTTAAAATGTCTTTTTCATGTTCTATGTGTTCTAAAACTGCCAACATGGTTACAACATCAAAGCTCTCATCCTTAAATGGCAAATGATTTTCAAGCATTAGCTGCTTAGTTTGTATATTGCATGAGTGGAAATCTTTTACTTTAAAATCAACACCAAATCCCTGCTTAATATGAGGAGAAATGCTTTTGAGGAAAGTTGCCGAACTGCCACAGCCTACATCCAAAACAACAGAGTTTTTAGGAATGTGCGATATTACTCTTTTAAGCCGGAGGTATCGTAATATAGGTTCTAAAAACGGTTCTTTCATTCTCATATTTATTTTTATAGCTAAATGAGATTAATTGATGAATTTTTCTAAAGTTACTCGTGAGGCATATACAAATTATGTACAGCGCCGAAGCAATACATGAGTATAAATAATATTACAGCAGTTGTAAAGGTTTTCATAAAAATGTTGATCATATTAATAAATTATATGGATACATTAATATAATATTGATTCTATAAATATTATTTATCACAACAGTAATTAATTATTTCAACCAACTTATTTTTAATGCTAGTCAAAGCATAGTTGGAGACTACATAATTTCTGGCTAGATTTCCCATTGCTACCAATTGGTGTTGATTAGCCATCATTTCTTGTATTAGTGTAGAAAATTCATCATAGTTACGATATATCTTGCCACCACCGCTGCGCTCAACGTGTTCTACTAATACCTGACAGGAGCCATTAACTAATACTGGTGTACATTGAGCCATTGCTTCCAAAGTTACTATACTAAAACTTTCATAAGGCGATGGCATAACAAAAATAGATGCTCCAGCCATGAGTTTAAATTTTTCTTCTGACGAAACAAAACCTCTAAAATCAATGTCTGGATGATTTGGTATTTCTATTTCATTTTTTCCAGTTAAAATTAATCTTAAATTAGAGGAGATATCTTTCTTAAACTGAGTAAAAAAATCAATTAAATGATTACATCCCTTACTTGAATCAATTCGACCAGAATAGAGAATATACGGGTACTTTGCTATAAAAGGGGTATAAGGAGTTATCTCCACAGCCATAGAGATCAGCTCACTAGGTAGTTCTCCCCACAAGTTTTCTCCTAAAAGTTTTTCTGCATTAGTCAACCATACTAAGAAACGAGCCTTGCGAGCCATATACTTATACGCAGTCAAATATGCAGTCGGTTCGTCATGGAGAGTTGGTATTAGCAAAACTTTAGAAGAAGGGACTTGAGGTATTCCAAAGTAAGTGGTTGGATATAAATAAGTGGTAAAAATAATAGATTGATAGTCACTCCATCGCTGTTTTAGAAAAGATAGCAAAGGTTTTGAGTAAGGACCTTGACGACGGATAAATTCTTCCTGAAGTGCAATACTCCAAGGAATTATTTGGCTATTTTCTGTTTGACTATACTTGGGTTTATGAAATTCTCTTAAAAGTCTTTGATGTAAACTATGCCAGTAGTCACTTCGACCGATAGTAACTGGAAAGCGATGAATATTTATACCTTGCTTTGTTTCACAACCCGGAGATAATTCATTAGCCCATTCTGTATAATTTAATGCAGTTGTAGTAATTATATCGACCTTAAATTCATCACTGAGCAAATTAGCATACTGCCATGCTAAAGCTTCTGAGCCTCCTACTATACTTTCATGACTTCTTTGAACAACGATAGCAATCTGTTTCATTCTATGCTCTTGATCGCCTTCATAAATTTAGATTCGATTTGTTCATTTGTAAAAGTTTCTTGGTAACGCCGCCATCCCATATCACCTAAACTGACGCTAATGGATTCTTTACTAGCTATACAGTCTATTGACCCAGCCATAAAATAAGGATCTGGTTGCTCCCAAACCAAACCTGCTTTTCCGACTGTATAAGGGATAGCAGTTGAACCATAAGCTACAATTGGCACTTTCATGGCCATAGATTCAACTAGTGGCACACAAAACCCTTCATGTTCACTGGTAATCATAAAAGCATTAGCAACAAGATAGTAAGCTTTCAGACTTGCAGTAGAAACGCCTCCTGTAAATACTACCGATTCTTGCAAACCTAAATGCTTAACTTTTTCATAAAGACGTGTAGTGTAAATATTTAGACGCTCATCTTGTTTCCCAACAACGATCAGGCGACTATTTCTATTGTAATTTTTGTGGTAAACATCAAAAGCATCAATTAGAGCAGAGTGTCCTTTGTTAGGAGCAAGACGACCTACCATTAAAATATTTACTTTTTCATCTATATATTTATCTAAAACGCTAATGTCAGCATCAATATATTGTAAATCATCAATATGATGGAATGGTGGAATCACCCAACTATTTTCTTGAGAAACTCCCATTGAATGTAATTCATCTGCATTATATTTAGAATCAGACAAATATAAAGCACCAGGCACATTAGCAATAAGCTTTAGTTGTTTTCTTCCTGCTTGACATACGCTAGCATAATCTGCATTAATACCTTGAAAAAACTCAGGCGGAGTTACATTATGGTATTTAACAACCTTAAAACAATTAATATCATTAATAATCTCAAGAGCAATATCCCAGCCAACGGAATAATGATAAATTAATATATCTTTTTTTTTTCTAATGAAAGATTTAACTTGATTTACATGCTCAATATAATCTACATTTGAAGACTCCCAGGAGTTCGCGAATAACTGTGTGGTATAACCATATTCTTTCAGACAATTATACATTCCCATTACATCATTGCTAACTGCATCACCCTTCATAAGGCAAGGAGTTAAAAGAGCAATATTTACCATTGTTGATTTCCTGATAACAAAGCTAAACTTCAATATATGTCAGATGTCTTGACATAATATCGATTAAATCTATCAAAATTCTATAATAAAAATTATTGGATTTAGATATGCTCATAGTTAGTCCATATAGTTATTAACATATTTAGTTTTTTAGGTTATAATTTGTATCCGACAACCGCATAATCTTGTGGTCCATAAAAGTATTCATTAAATCGTTCAGCTATTTCAGAACCTATGACTTTATATGCTTCTGGATAAGGGTGAAGATTTATGACTTTGACCTGCTGTAAACCTTGCGTCTCAAGAATAAATTTAATCATGGAGCTTGGCAAAGGATTGCGATGCGTTGGATCTAAATAAAAATTACAACTACCAACTAATACATTTTGAGGATTAGGTGTTTCAAAAATAGCTAATCCTCCAGGTTTAAGTATTCTGACTACTTCACTGAAAAATTTCATTAATGTTGGGAAAGCTAGATGTTCAATAATATGAAAACCAGTTACTATTCCTAAGCTCCTATCAGGTAAAGATTGCATATAAACTATTACGTCTGCTTCTATTACCTCAAATCCTCTGGAGCGAGATTGTTCTACCATAATTCTGTTGATATCCAGACCTTTGGCTGTATATCCAGATTCTTGTAGCAACTCCAGCCATTCACCACGACCACAGCCCACATCTAAAATTGGAGATTCATATGTGCCTATCTTTGCTTCTTCAATCAATGGCAAATAAACTTTTAACCTATTTATAATCTCTTCCCGACTCCCTCGAAACTGCTCTTCAAATGCAACATAAAATGCATCTAAAAAGTGAATATCTTCATTAATAAATGTCTGCAATTGCTCTTGATTAAAAGGTTCTGCTAAACATTTTTTTGCCTCTTCCAAAAACACTGTTATTAAACGCTTCTGCTGCATTAGGTCATTTTTGAGGTAACTATCGTTTCTGATATAATGCTCATTTATTTCTTGAATACGAGTATCTGCTGTAATTAAATGCTCATTTAGTCTTTCAATACGAGTATCTACAATACTTTTATATTCATCTATTGCTTGTACTTGGATCTTCACAGTATCCAAGCCTTCTTGAATACCGGTTAGCCAGCTACTAATTAAAGTATCGATGGCACTTAAGCTGTCGTTTATTCCTTGGATACAACTATCCACATTAACTAGCCGCTCATCTATTCCTTGGACGCGACTATCCATATTAACTAGCTGCTCATCTATTCCTTGGACACGACTATTCATATTAACTAGGCGACTATCTACTTGCGCTTTTAAAGTCGCAATTTGCTCTATTAGCTGGTAATTAAGTGCTACAGACTCCTGTAGAGAATTAATTATATTGAAATTAACTTCTCGTTGATCTTTAAATAGAAAATTAATAATTTTTATAATAAGTTTTTGTAACTTAGCACTGAGATTAAAAGGAAAGAAATTAAGTTTATCTGGCCATTTTGTACGTACAATTGAATGAGATTCTGCATTTTTAAGAAAAGCTTCAATATTACTAATACTTAGCTTGAGTTTTGATGTGTCTAGATTAGATTGTAAATTTTCTTCTTGAGAGTATACTTGACCTTGACGTTTAACTACGTCTTTACGAATTTTATCCATTAACTCATCAACATTAATTTCAGGATTGTTTGGTTCGATCATTGTTTAAAAATTATATAAAAATTTCGCTTTTACGGAATTATTTCTTTGACTATCTTTGCTGGAATCCCTGCTACAACATGATAACTAGGAACATCGCATTTAACAACAGCACCGGCCGCTACTACAGAATTCTTACCAATTTTACAAGGGCCAATTATAGTGGCATTACTTGCTATCCAAGCCCCTTCCTCAACTACAATATCATTTCCTTCAGCTGGAAAATTGTTCATCCTCTCTAGCCCAAAATTTCTATAGTCGTGAGTTCCAGTTATTACACTAACATTGTGCCCAAAAAAAACATATTCTCCTATTACTATATTTCCCGAAGATAAGTTAAATAATGCATTATTTACAACGCATGTTTCTGATAATTTTAGTCTTTGAGGTTCGCCAAAAACCAAGTATTGTTTTAAAGTTACATCTTTGATGCGCTGATCAAAATATCCTTGCGTTAGAGATTGCTTGAGGTAAATATCAAAATATAATCTAATCCAGCTTTCGAGCTTAGATTTAAAATAATTTTTAACTATTGTGTACATAGTGATTCCTCGTAGAGTCTGATCTTTCTGCCAGATACTTGAAAGACTCCTTCTACCAAATCATTTACTGCTGCTTGTATAACTATGGCATTCTGAATCCAGTCCAGCATTTCTAAATTTTCGTGTGTTCCATCTCCAAATGCGATATCTAAGGCATAATTTCCACCAGCCAAGTGAGGCCAAATAAACTCAAAATCGACTGTTGCTCTTCCTATTTCTGATTTAGATAGCCAGTAGCTAGCAAAATTTTTATCTAAGAGTTCTGTACTCCATCCTGATAAAACAGTTCTCAATCTATCCAGTAGTGCTATGCCAACATTTGGTTTTCTAACTTTATCGTGTCTGAATGTAGTGATTCTAATTTTTAATACATCTCCAGGATAAACCAACTTAATGGATTGCCCGTCACTATCTAACACAGATATCTGCTCAATTTCTGCACGTCCTGTACCAAATCTCTCAAATCCATAAAAAGCCATATACGGCTTTTTCGTAAACGGATTTAATTCTTTTATGGTGATTTTAGCCAAATCAATTTCTTCTTCATTGGCAGGAATATTCTTATTATTATTTGAATCCAAATTTATACTAGTTCTTTTATTAACTTCTCCATGCACCCATGCTTGATAGTGTTTACATACTTCAGCAGGTTGTCCAGTGTCTACAATAATCCCTTGATTAATCCACATAGCTTTTGAACACAAGCGTGAGATAGATCCTATATCATGAGATACAAATAATATTGTTCCTCCGGTATCTTGAAAATCTCTAATTTTGGCCATACAACGATGGACAAAGATACCATCGCCTACCGCTAAAGATTCATCTACAATTAAAACTTCTGGGTTAACGTTAATTGCTACTGAAAATGCTAAACGAACAAACATACCGCTAGAGTATGTTTTAACTGGCTGTTCCATGAAATCGCCAATTTCAGCGAAGGAAGCAATTTTGTCAAATTTTGCTTCTATTTCTGCTCGACTTAATCCTAAAATTTGCCCATTAAAAAATACATTTTGTCTGCCTGTAAATTCAGGATTAAATCCGCTACCTAGCTCTAGTAAAGCTGAAACTCTGCCGTGAACCCATACCTCTCCTCTAGTTGGTGTCAAGGTTCTAGCAATGATTTGTAGCAATGTACTTTTACCAGAACCATTTTGACCAATAATTCCTAGTGTCTCTCCTTTAGGAATCTCCAAGTTAATATTATTTAATGCCCAAAACTCTTGAGCATGGCTTTTACCAGGTAGTAAAATTTCTTTGAGCCTATCTACCGGACGAGCATAGCGCTTATAGCTCTTTGAGATATCCTTCAGGGAAATTGCAATCTCCTCACCCATAACACCGCATATTTAAACTATTAAAGAATTTCACATGGTACAACTTTATCAATTAACAATTAATTACGTCATTAAAATTTTGGCTTTTTATCAAATTAGATCGCTATCTATTTACTATACAGGTCACATTAGCATTTGCTTGTTTTAAAAGCACAATAATCAAACCTAGCTACAAAACATCTGCAAAAGCTGGACGCAAACGCTTGTACACTGTAAAGCCAAAACAAAATCCAATGGCAGCGATCGCAGAAGCAACACCCCATTCACCCCAATGCTTCACCTCCCCAATTAAAACTATGTCACGATATACTTCAGCGATCGCTGCCATTGGATTTAACCAGAATACCAAACTCCGCCATTGCTCTGGAATTGCTGATGCTGGATAGACAAGCGGTGTTGCATAAAACCAAATATTTAAAATCACTCCTAAAGTCTGCGGGATATCTCGCAAAAATACCGTTAGTCCTGCTGTTAAATAGCCCAACCCTGCTGTTAGCAATAGCTGCGTTAGCCAGACCAAGGGCAATAGCGCCAAAGTACTATGTAAAGTATGAGTATTTACCGCCACGAAAAAAATCAATGCCATTAAACCAAAGGAACTCTCAATAAATGTGGATAAAACTGGCACTAGAGGTAACAAAGCTAAAGGAAACACCACCTTCTTGACTAAATTCGGTTGTCCTAGTACTGAATTAGCAGACTGCATTAGACCACCCGTAAAAGCAATCCAAGGAAGTAACCCTGCAAATAACCACAAACCAAAGGTGAAATCATTTGCTGGTAAACCTTTGAGAGTAGTCAGCTTCACCTTCAGTACGGTAGAAAACACATAAGTATAAATCAGTAATTGTGATAACTGATTTAGCAAAGGCCACAAGTTACCCAAAACAGAACCCTTGTAACGTGCCTCTAAATCCCGGCGTACTAGAGTTCTTAGTAAGTCGAACTTTACCCATAACTGTTCATCTATGGGCAAGATGCGCCTCCATCTCCCTACCTTACGTACAACTCCCCGCATTGTCGGCAACAATTTCTGCTTCCTCGCTTACTACTCACTATCCGCTCACCTAATTGCTCTCACTGAAGCCTATTATATTTATGAAAGTTCCTTTTTCAGGGACTTTCAAATAGAAAAAATATCCAACTACTTTTTGTGAGGTGCGTATCTTACCCGCTTTTGGTTAAACGTGGGTAGGCAGGATGCCTACCTCATAAGATTGGATAATTTATTTGTTGGAAATCTCTTCAGTGTTTTTAGAATCTATCATCACTAGAAAATTGTATCCAAATTATCTTGGCGATCATACAATAAATAGGATATTGTCAAGTGTATTTTTACTACAAAAATAACGTCTGTTTGTCAGGCTCCTTCTTTGTTAAGGATGCGAGTTTTTGCTTAACTCAAGTTATCTGGATAAATTCCTTGCGATCGCAAATATTCTGCTAATCGATCAGCCCGTTGGCGTTCCTGTTCTGCTTGTTCTCTTCGCGTCAGCACCCAACCTGCAGAATTATACCAACGTAATCACAAACCTGTTGTCTGCTGATAAGAACCTTGCCAAAGACCCAATCCTAGCTCTAACTCTGCCAGAAAGAAGCGGTTTTCTGGTAATGAGATTGCTTCATAACGAGTGCCCATAAGTTTAAAGGCACGTAAATGATTTTCGTAGCGGTCATAGATAACGTAGTAGGGAACCCGTAAAACCTGTTCATATACCTCCCACTTAGTTGGGGGTCGGTTTACTTCCTGCAGCGTTTTTCCTAAGTCTTCTTGTTCTGTACCAGGTGAAAGTAATTCAACTATTAAAAATGGATCAATTCCTTCTTGCCAAATAACGTAACTTAAGCGCAGGTCTTGCTGTTGGCTAGCACTAGGTAATCCTAAAACCATGTACCAATCAGGACGCTTGTACCACAAAGGATGGCGGGTATCGTAGTAAAGATTTAAGTCGCTGGCAAGTAAAATTTCCTCAGATGGATAAGCAAGAGGCTGACAAGTCTCACTGAGCAAATCTGCCTGAATCCGGTGAAATTCATCTGGCAAACCTGATTCCCCCACTAATTCACTGGGTAAATCATACATCGTAGGCATTGTTTCTTGTGGCGGACGGGGTGGATCTGTTTGATACATGACTACTACCTTTGTTGCTTAACTCAAGCTATCTGGATTAACTCTCTCCGATGTTTGACGACAAGCAGCTTTGTGTCTAGACAAATTTTTCACCTGCGATCGCTGTCGTTCTTGTTATAACCATCATTGAACCTCAGAAGTCATTAGTCATTTACTATTTTCCTTCATCTTCCCCAGTTCCCTCATCTCTACTGAATTTATGAAAGCAGAGTCACGGATTCCGTTACACTGAGACTTGGTTTATCTGAATTGTAATCAGGCATGGAAATCGGACAAAAGGTTAAAGTCTTTCGTTTACGCGATCGCGTTTCTCCCCCAGTTGTAAAAAAACTCGGACAAGTGGGTATCATCCAAGGCTACAAAGTCACCGATGGTGGTGGAATCGGTGTAGTGGTGCTGTTTGACGATAATTATTCCACTTGGTTTTTTGAAGATGAAATCAAACCTGTGTAGTAGTAAAGAACTCAGATCGGAGTTTTTCTTGGCATCTGAAATTGAAAGCACAGGTTGAGAATCTTTATTGAGTGCTAAGTTGGAGTTGAAAAGCTCGGCGGTGAAAATAGGAATCAAGTAATGGCTCTAATATTGACATTTTTGGGCAAAGGCGGCACCGCTCGTACCAAAATTGCGATCGCCGCCGCCAAATTATTGGCAAGTCAAGGCAAGCGCGTACTCCTAGCAGGACAAGCAGAACCAACATTATCAATCCTTTTGGGTACTCCCATTGCTGCCGATCCTCAAGAGATCGCTCCCAAGTTACAGGCGGTACAGTTTCAAGCATCTGTACTACTTGAGCGCAACTGGGACGAAGTGAAGAAACTTGAGGCGCAATATCTCCGCACGCCCATCTTCAAAGACGTTTTTGGTCAAGAACTGGTAGTATTGCCGGGGATGGACAACGCCCTAGCTCTCAATGCTATCCGCGAATATGATGCCAGTGGCAAATATGATGCGATCGTCTATGATGGCACGGGTGACTCTTTAACGTTGCGAATGTTGGGTTTGCCAGAATCCCTCAGTTGGTATGTCCGGCGATTTCGGCAATTATTTGTCAACTCCGATTTGGGGAAGACGATTACTGAATCACCCTTGATTCAACCCCTGATTAGCAGTTTTTTCAATATCAACTGGACAGCAGATAATTTTGCAGGGCCTACCAACCAAGTCAATAATTTCTTGGAAAAAGGGAGAGCCGCTCTTGCCGATCCGAAGCGTCTTGCTGCTTTCTTAGTGACCACAGGAGATCCAATTGACGTAGCAAATGCTCGTTATTTATGGGGTAGCGCTCAACAAATTGGTTTAACTGTCGGTGGTGTTCTGCTTGTGTCTCCTGAGACAAACGTCAATCTGCCAGAGGAATTTATACCCCTACCTGTGAGCGTTGTTCCCGACTCGCCAACAGGTGACTGGCAACCACTGATAGACGCACTACCCAACTTTGAAGCACAAGCTTTACAGGCTCCTAAACCAATTGAAATAGACATCCACAATCGTCAAGTACGCTTATTCTTGCCAGGATTTCACAAAAAGCAAGTCAAACTCACCCAATATGGGCCAGAAGTCACGGTAGAAGCAGGAGACCAGCGGCGGAATATTCCCCTACCCCCGGCTCTCAGTGGCAGACCCGTTGCTGGAGCAAAGTTTCAGAATAATTATTTGATAATTTCGTTTTAAGTTATGGGAATGGGGCATGGGGAATGGGGAATGGGGAATAGGGAATAGGGAATAGGGAAGAAACTTAATCCTAATGCCCAATGCCCAGTGCCCAATGACGGCAGTTGCTCCACTTGGGGAGACCCCTGCGTACCCGTCACTGCCTCCCCAATGCCCAATGCCTAATTAATCAGTAAAAATTATGTCAGAATCAACTCCCATTACCCCAGACCCTAACCCATCTGAGGCATTAGACTCAGTGGTAAATAATCCCAATGATCAAGCAATAGCATCCGCCGATCGCAATGCGAAAACTAGGCAGCTGTTGGGAATGAAAGGTGCATCTGCTGGGGAAACTTCAATTTGGAAAATTCGTTTGCAGCTAATGAAGCCGATTACCTGGATTCCCCTAATTTGGGGCGTAATCTGTGGTGCGGCTTCTTCGGGTAACTATACTTGGACACTGGAAAATGTGTTGAAAGTATTAACCTGTATGCTGCTGGCTGGACCATTGATGACAGGTTACACCCAAATCCTCAATGATTACTACGATCGCGAAATCGATGCCATCAATGAACCCTATCGCCCGATTCCCTCTGGGGCAATTCCCCTACCACAGGTAATTATTCAGATTTGGGTACTACTGATTGCTGGTATTGGTTTGGCCTTTGTGTTAGATGTGTGGTCTGGTCATGAATTCCCGACTATTACAGCGATCGCAATTATCGGTTCCTTCATCGCCTATATTTATTCTGCACCTCCCCTGAAACTCAAGCAAAACGGCTGGCTAGGTAGTTATGCCTTGGGTGCAAGCTATATAACCCTACCTTGGTCTACAGGACACGCTTTGTTTGGCGATCTCAATTCCACAATTGTAGTTTTGACAATGTTCTACAGTTTGGCTGGATTAGGTATTGCCATTGTCAATGACTTTAAGAGTGTAGAAGGCGATCGCCAGTTAGGATTAAATTCATTACCCGTAATGTTTGGTATCACCACTGCGGCATGGATTTGTGTAGTGACCATTGATGTCTTTCAAGGATTGATCGCAGCTTATCTTGTCAGCATCCATGAGAATTTGTATGCAACAATACTAGTACTGTTAATCATCCCGCAAATCACCTTGCAGGATATGTATTTCCTGCGCGATCCCGTGAAGAATGATGTTAAGTACCAAGCCAGCGCTCAACCTTTTCTTGTGCTAGGAATGCTAGTAACAGGTTTAGCTCTTGGTCATGCTGGTATTTAAATATATAGTCGGAAATTAGGAATTAAGAGTTAATATACTTCTAATTCCTAATTTGTATCAGGACATACTGTGTTAGAAGTGATATTTTTCCTCCTTCATGCGATTCAACCTTTGTTAATCCCAATATGCTTTATCACTGCTTGGACTGTAACTATTCTCGTTGTTTTGAGTCTCTGGACGGCGGCGCGAGATAGCGTGGCTACAGCCAAGCAAATGCATCAAATCCCCTGTAGTGGTTGCCAATTTTTTACTGACAATTACCGTCTTAAATGTACTGTACGCCCATCTATTGCCAATACAGAAGAAGCGATCAATTGTCTTGACTATCAACCGAAGACTAATCCTTATCTATATTAGGAAGTGGGGACTGGGGAAAATGAGGGAGACAAGGGGAAAAGGGCAATAACCCATACCCAATGCCCAATGACAAATGACAAATGACCAATTTCCAGCAATATTTTTAAAACACCGCGACTCTGGGCGTGTTCAAAAGCTGCAAGCCCTTCAATGAGGGGGTAAGTGGCATGAATCAGGGGTTGCACGTCAACTTTTCCTGTGGCTAGTAGCTGGAGGGCTGGGCTAAAGGGGCCACAACGGGAACCGATGAGAGTGATTTCATCTACTACTAAAGAAGAAGCATCTAGGCTGAGGTTGCCAGCATAAGTACTTTTCAGTACAAGAGTACCACGGGGACGTAGAGCGCGGCGGGCGATCGCAAATCCTTCTGGGTTGCCAGTGCATTCTACTGAGATATCGAAATATCCATCTGTAACAGCGTCAGCTAGACTCGTTTTTATCCCCCGTGCTTCTAAGTTAGCCAGTTTGTCTCGATGACGCCCCACAGCTAAGAGTTCACAGCCAGTTAGAGCTAGTGTCTGCGCTACCAACTGCCCTAGTTTGCCATCTCCAACCACTAGCACCCGATGGTTTGGATGCAATAGCACTTGCTGCTGGATTTCCAAAGCTGCTGCTAAAGGTTCAGTAAATGTTGCTACTTCTGTCGGCACATTATCAGGTACGGGATGCAGGTTCTCTACCGGCAAACAAAGATATTCACTAAATGCTCCGTTGCGGTTGACAATACCCAGAACTGTACGATTTTCGCAGTGAGTTGGTTGTCCACTACGACAAAATCGACAATGCCCACACACAGCGTTGATTTCTCCAACTACGCGTTGGTTAACTAAGTGTTCTGGCCCTTGTTCGACAATGCCGACAAATTCATGCCCCAAAATACCGGTGTAGGGATAGTAGCCTCTAAGTAGTTCCAAATCAGTGTTACAGATACCCGCACGCAAGACGCGTATCAAAGCTTCTCCTGGTGGTGGTTCAGGAATGGGAATATCTGTACGTAGCTGCAACTGGTGATTTTCGAGCCAAAGTCCTTGCATTTTTCTTCACACTTGTGTCTCTGTACTAGGTATTTCTTTAATTTTGGTTACATCAATTTTGCTTAACCAAGTAACCAAGTCTTCTGAATCAAGCGCGATCTCGCTTCCTAAAGTTTTGATATAAACAAGTCCATCACTAATAATTAAATCTCGGATTGGATACCATGAATCCCGCCTCCTGATTAGAAGTTCCAAGGGAATCCCTAGTTTTGAAGTATACTTACGATATTTCCACCAAGCTCGCCATAGAAGTACAGATTTAGTACAGTGCATCTCATAGCCTTTAGGAACTTCGCAGTATTGATACTGATAGAAACCCCGACTATCTACTTCTCCTTTGAGGATATAACTAGATTCTGCTAATGCCTGATTTATCAATTCCCACTGGGTTGATTTTGGAGAAATCGAGAATTCCGATAGGGTGTTAGATAGTTGAGCAGTGGCAATTACGCCTTCAGATTTTGCTGTTAATTGGTTGGTTTTATAAACTGTTTGCGCTGTCAAAACATGATTTGACAACAAAACGTCTTTTTTCTGGATAGAGTTTTGCACAAACTCTCGAATTAAATCTAGATTAGACAACATAAAATTTTTTATACTAAATTAACCAGTGTGATGAAAGCCACAACACTACTTAAATTAATAACTACACTGGTTTTGCACTGAAATCAGGATTATTACTAGCTTTATTTATACTCAATTCTTTGTTTAACTAGGGTTTTGTTAAGTTTAATGTCGAGTATGCAATTCTCCACTAGGCTAGTTGACAAAATCAAATCACTGTTTTCAGGACGAGGAGCTGCAAATTAAATTTTTACGCCTTCGAGAAAAGGTTGAAATACTGGAACTAATTCGGGACGACTAACCACAAGGGTGGGAAAAGAGCGATCGCTATAATCTTCTCCCGGTGACAACGGAAACGGTTCTGACTTCAGCGATGACCATACCCCACCAGCAGCTTGGACAATTACCCAAGCCCCGGCTAAGTCCCAAACTTTTGGTGTCGCCTCAATCCCACCGAGAGTAGCCCCAGTAGCAACTGTCAAAAAATTATAGCTAGCTACACCCAACATCCGAATTTTGCAAGGAAAGCCGTTTTTGATAGCTGCGGTACTACGGGAACAGAGGTTAAAAAAGTGATTATTGCTGGGACTATCAATACTAGCGTGGATGGGGTGGTGGTTGAGAAATGCTCCTGTTGGTGTTGCTAAACCAGATGAACCTGCCCAGAAACCATGAAAAGCTTGATTCAAGGTTGGTGCGTAAACATAACCGAAAATGGGTGTACCTCGATACAGTAAACCCAGAGATATTGTCCAGATGGGAATACCACGTGTAAAGTTGGTTGTACCATCAAGAGGATCAATTACCCAGCACCACTCAGTACCGGGAAATGACTGATCGCTTTCTTCGCTCAAAATGCCGTAACCAGAGAAAGTATAAGCGATCGCATCCCGAATTTCCTGATCTGCCCATTTATCTGCTTGCGTCACCAAACTTCCATCAGCTTTTTGGGAAGCCTGTACTTGCCCAAAATCTTGCATTAGCTGCTTACCCACCCTGGTAGTAGTAGTTTGGGCAAAATCTAGAATTGTTGTCCAAAAATCATTCATTGGTTATTAGTCATTTGTCATTTGTCATTGGTCATTGGTCATTTGTCTCATGCCCAATGCCCCATGCCCTATACAGTTTAGTTTAAATCGCTTTCTAAAACTGAAGCGATCGCTTGTTTGGTACTTGTTTGAAATTCTGTAATGTTCACCCGATTCAGAAACCAAATCGACAGCACCATTCCCACGGCTTCTAGGGCAAATACCAGTCCATAAGCTAACTCTAAACTTGGTAACACCTTGCGTCCAATATCCAAAACTGTACCTCCGATGACTACCGCCACACCTCTAGAAAGGGACTGCGCTAATCCCCATGCCCCAATAAACGTACCTGCGGCTTCTGCTGCGGTAAGATCCAACATCAAGCTAATTGCTGCTGTAGTTAAGAAACCTGTGGCTAAACCGAACAAGACCAAACTTAGTTTGAGAACTGCTACATTAGCTGTGAATCCTGAGATACCTAGCAAGATTGCACAGAATGCTACCAACATACAACCTAGACGTGCAGTTCTGCGCTTACCCAAACGCGGGACAATGTAAAAGCCCGTAACCCCGTAGGCAATCAGTAGACCCGTTCCATAAAAAATATTTAATTTGGTACTTTCCGCTAAGGGCATTTTAAACACTTGACCCGCATAAGGTTCTAAAACCGGGTCTTGCATAAACAAACTGATAGTCATCACCAGTAAAAAGGTGAAAAATATACCTGTTTGTGGGCTAGCGGTCAAGATTTTCCAAGCATTGCCTAGAGTAATGCTGTCTTCCCGGTTCACCAGTGTGGAACGGGTTGAGTATTGAGAGTATTTTTTTTCTACGCCGAATGTTGCTGCGATCGCTAAAGCAAATACAATTGCTGGGACGATAGTAAACAATCGGTTAATTGCTGGCTGCAAGGTTTCTACAGTTGCTTCTGGTGTTAACTGTTTCAGTAAGCTAGCACTGATAATTGCGCCGACAATAATCCCCACCATTAGCATCGACCAAACCACACCAACTACTTTAGAACGGTTATCTTCTTCAGATATATCCACCAACAAAGCAGCAAAAGCAGTACCGCTAGCACAAATTCCTAGACCGTATATAGCGAAAACTAAAGCCAAAAGTGCTGTCCAGCCGATTGTTTGGGTTGTCCATACCCAAGTACCTGCACTATTTCCAGCAAGATTCATCTGCCACATTACTTGTACAGCTAAAAATGCTGCGATCGCAAATATTGCTGCGCCCACCCAAACATAAGCTGTGCGGTGGTATCCCCATAACGGCTTGGCGTCGGAAATCTGACCAAACCAGATACGGGAAGGAGCAACAAATAAAGGCAGTGCTAGAACAACTGATACCAGCGTCGCCGGAATTGCTATTTCTTGAATCATGACTCTGTTGAGTACGCCCAGAGTCAAGATAGACATCATGCTCAATCCCATCTGAAATAAACCCAGCCGGAACATGGTCAGCAGGTTTACCCTTGGCACAGATAGGGATTTTGTTTTGGTATCAAATACTTCACCGCTTGCCATAGCTACTTTTTCGTATAGTTTATCGGATTTAATCTCTCTCTCTTTAAATAAAGATAAACCCTACTCGCTCAAAATCAGCGAATGAAAAGTGGAAGTTGCGATGGCTTCGCCTGCCACAGACATCGCACTCATTTGGCAAGAAATTATACACCTCGATTAGTGTATGCTTCAGCCAATTTAGGATTAATTTTGATGGCTTGTGAGAAATCAGGTTTTTAGGATGAAGTAGTGAAACGAGACTCCATTTACTATCAAATTTTTAAACGTTTTCCTGGGTTACTCTTTGAGCTGGTTGATAATCCTCCTCTGCAAGGGCAAAACTATCGATTTGAATCAGTTGAAGTCAAAGAAACTGCTTTTCGCATGGATGGTGTATTTTTACCTCCAGAGGATGCAACATCCAGGGTAATCTTTTTTGCTGAAGTTCAATTCCAAAAAGATGAAGCACTTTATCATCGGTTCTTTACTGAGTCGCTGATGTACCTGAACCGGAATTGTTCTCAGTACGATGACTGCTTCTGTGTGGTAATTTTTTCATCACGCTCTGTAGAACCAAGGGATCAAAAAACTCATCGAATATTTCTCAACAGCGACCAAGTGCAGCGAATCTATTTAGATGAGTTAGGCGCGACTAATCAGCAGCCAATAGGCATCAACTTGATGCAGTTGACTCTAGCATCGGATGAAGTGATGGCAGAGCAAGCAAAGCAATTGATTGAGCGGGTAAAATTAGAAGAAACGGACACACTGCCGAAAAACGAAATACTGGACATCATAACCACAATCGCCGTTTATAAGTTTTCGACCTTGAGTAGAGAGGAAGTTGAAGCTATGCTGGGATTGACTTTAGAGCAAACAAGGGTTTATCAAGAAGCGAAAGCCGAGGGTCGAGAAGAAGGTCGAGAAGAAGGTCGAGAAGAACAGAAAGCTGAAATGTTGAAACTTACGGTACCTCTGTTACTACAAACAGGGATGAGTATGGAGCAGATTGCTCAACATCTCAATGTTGATATAGAAGCTGTTCAGCAAGCTGGACAGCAAAACACATAGACTGAAAATTGAATGAATTACTAATTCAATACAGTTCAGTTAAGGCTAAAACTCTTTGCCAAAGTCAATTTTTTTAACGTAGACGCGGAGCGGCTTGCCGCAGGCTACCGCAAAGGACGCAAAGATAAGAAAGAAGTCCTAAACTGAAGCGTATTAAACGATAAACAAGCCATATCAATGGTTTTGAGAGCCAATGCTGTCAGCTTTTTTTTGCTCGGATGAGCCTGGGGAATGGATAAAGTATTGAGCCAATACTTTGCATTTCCCTTACTCAGTCCTGGCTATTATTAAAAGTAAAATACAAATTAATTCTCTATTTTTATTCTTATTTCAGATTCAGAACTTGAAGCAAATTTTGAAGCTTAAAATTATTCCAACTCAAAGCTACTGAAGTTTCAATAGTTAATTCTCCTTGTTGAAGCTTAGTTATCAAAGTAGAACCATTTTCAAGACTAGGGAAAAGAGAATCTAAAAGCTGCAATTCATTTCGAGGAAGAGTATAATAGACCTTATTATTTTCAATTCTAACCTCTTTTGGTAAAGTTCCATTGGGCAATTTACCTCCCAAAAATCTTGTCCAACCTGCAATGAGGTGACGGTAAACTATCGCTTCAGTCTCAAATTGAGGAGGGTTCAATAAGCGAAGTTCACCTTCAATGCAATCTTTATTAAGAGTTATTTTTTCAGGAGTAAAATGTAATTTTACTTGAATTTTATTGTACTCTATTGTCGCAATCAGTCCCTGCTCAGAGTGTGGTTCTAAGCTTTTTAATTGTTCAACTCTAGATTCGGCTTGTTGACAGAGAAGTAAAACCATTTTTTTGGTCAAAGTCAACTGTTTAGCTTCTGAACTAAACATTATGTATTCTTCTAGACTTCTTTTTAGAAATTGTCTAGACTCCTCAAACGTTGCTGCAAATTTGTTAAAAAAGCCCATATTTACTTATTTAGAGAAGATAGAACTATTTATAAGTATTCCCATAAAATTCGGTTGAATTCTCACGATCAGAATAAAAGTCAAAAAGCTTAAACAAAGACTGAACCCAACATTGAGCAGGAACTAGCTAAAAATAGTGATCGCACTCCAGCAATTACAATGAGAGTACAACTAGTGTTGTACCTCCAGAGGCTGAAAAAATGAAACGCACACTATATATTACTGATGAGTTGTGGACACAACTTGACCAATACTTAAAAGATCACCCAGAGCATAACCCATCAAGTGTTGTACAGGAAGCAAGTGAGAACACAGTGACTGTACCAGTGAACATGGAAATGTTTCAGGAAATTTACAGCATGGTCGCCAGATACCAGACTGGCAAGGAACTTTAGAAGATGCGTCTGTTGTAGCGGTAGCTCAACTTTATGACACTAGTGTTTGGACATTGGATTACAGAGATTTGAGTTGGTTCAAGAGTCTGGAATTGTAGTCTCCGTAATCATTACACAGGTAAGTTTAAACATTATGAAAATGTGGTTTTAACTACGCTATTCCATTGAATTAGTAAGATAAACTTGCCGTATGTATGTCATCAAACTACTTAGCTTCATCCAGTAACCAAAAAGGCATAAGTAATGAGTAAAGAACCAGTCAAAGTAATATTATGGGAAGAAAATCAAAAAGATTTTCTCAAAAAATTCTACGACCTTCAATTTACTCCCAGAGTAGGAGAGGAAGTTTACCTAAAAAAGGAAAGATGGAAAGTAACCAGAGTTGAGCATGATGTAGAAATTAGTGAGATTAATGTCTACATGGAATTAATCAAAAAAGCCAAGCAGGATAAATCATCTAATTCATAAATACAAGTAAATACACTCAACTATAGCAATCCTATTTGATTTGTGAGAATTGCGACCCACAGATCCCCGACTTCTCGAAGAAGTCGGGGATCTTGTTTATGCGCCTTTGATTCAGGTTTTAAATTGTTATGCAAGGCGCAATGTCTACGACGGGCGTAGCTGCGACACCACAAGATTTGCAGTCAAGTGGTGACGATCGCACCCAATCTTGTCTGTAACGATACACTATAAAAGTAAAGAAATGTAAATAAACTAAATTTTGCAACCGTGGAAAACATTACATTGGGGCAAAATGGCCCATCTGTTACACCCTTGTGCATAGGCACTTGGGCTTGGGGTGATAAACTATTTTGGAATTATGGTGATCGCTACGGCCCAGAACAGTTACAAGAAGCCTTTACCGCAGCCTTAGAAGCTGGGATTACATTCTTTGATACTGCCGAAATCTACGGAATGGGAAAGAGCGAGGAATTTTTAGGGCAATTTCTGCAACAGACAAAACAACCTGTACAAATCGCCACAAAATTTGGGCCCGTACCGTGGCGATTTACAGCCCAATCCGTCTCTGATGCTTTAACAGCCAGCCTCAAACGGCTACAACTTGAGCGGATCGCCCTGTACCAAGTGCATTGGCCTTTTGCCTTCTTTTTAAGTCAAAAAACTTTGATGAATGCCCTAGCTGATGAAGTGAAGCGGGGCAGAATTGCGGCAGTCGGTGTAAGTAATTACTCAGCAGAGCAAATGCGGGATGCACATCAAATATTAGCGGATCGGGGAGTGCCTTTGACTGTAAACCAAGTGCGTTATTCTTTACTCAGTCGCCAAATTGAAAGCAAAGGTATTTTGGCAACTGCGCGTGAGTTGGGTGTGACTATCTTGGCATATAGTCCTTTAGCACAGGGATTACTCACAGGTAAGTACAGTATTAATAATGCTGAAATCCCCACTGGTGCGAGAAAAATAGACCCGCGATTTAAGAAAGAAGGTCTGCAAAAAATTGCCCCAGTCATATCTTTGTTACGCAACTTCGGGGAAAAATACGATCGCACCCCTGCTCAAGTTGCTCTCAACTGGTTAATTGCTCAGGGTAACGTTATTCCCATTGCTGGGGTAAAGACAGCCGAACAAGTACGGCAGAATGCTGGTGCTTTAGGCTGGAAATTGAGCGAGGATGAAATTGGAGAATTAGAACTAGTTAGTCGTCCTTGGCTGTAGTAGTTTTGAACTACTCAAACACAGGAGGCCAAATTTCTGACACTACTAGCTCTCAAACTGGTAGTAAGTCTGGTAGTGTCAGTTTGTCGTTATCTTGCAAAACCAAAAAGTCAAGAGCCAAAGCCAAAATCTTGACTCTTAACTCTCAACTCTCCAATTTTATATTTGGATTTTGGATTGCAGAAAAATCTAAAAATCTAAAATCCAAAATTGATTAACTTCTAAATGTTGACTAAGAAGCTGATTCTCTAGCTGTAGGTGAACCTATCTTTTTACTAGGAGATACAGAAGAATCCTGTCCACTTG
The DNA here is from genome assembly GCF_017114965.1 of Nostoc sp. JL31. NCBI lineage: Bacteria > Bacillati > Cyanobacteriota > Cyanophyceae > Nostocales > Nostocaceae > Nostoc > Nostoc sp. JL31. The sequence goes on along the minus strand of NZ_JABXKO010000080.1, from coordinate 44,294 downwards.
TCCGCAGTTTTGGCTTGGGAGAAGAATGTCTTTCTTCACCATTGTTACTATCTGATTTCCATGCAGAACGGGGGCGATCGCTGGAAGATTCACGACGTTTGCCGAGTCTTGGTTTGGGAGCAGAAGATTCCTCTTGGGGAATTTCTACGTCTGAGTTCAACCAAGCAGGGCGAGTTTGATCGTAAGCGATTTGTAATGCGGCGGCGGCAATCGCTTGAGCATCGTATTCTTCAATCAGTTCGCTGACAATTGGCAAGAATGAAGCCAAACGCTCACCTGTCAAAGCTTCTCGCACCAGTTCTTGCAATTTCAGGATGTGCCGTGCTTCAATTTGTGCGCGTGTAGGAATCGTCAGCAATTGCCAACTTTGGCGATTATGACGTTCAAATGTTTGCTGCTTGCGCCGCTCAAATGGTTGTACTAAAGAAATTGCTGTTCCTTCTTTACCAGCACGACCAGTACGACCAATGCGATGGACGTAGGTTTCTACGCTATCGGGTAAGTCGAAGTTGATTACATGGGAGAGTTGATCGACATCTAACCCTCGTGCTGCAATATCAGTTGCTACTACCCAACGGACTTGACGGTTACGGAATCTGACTAATAACCGTTCCCGTGCTTGTTGAGACAAGTCACCGTGGTATTCATCGACACTGTGACCAGCGCCTTGTAACTGACTGGTGAGTTCGGCGGCTGTGCGTCTAGTGCGGACAAAGATTAAAGCTGTTTCTGGATCTTCCATTTCCAGAATCGGCTGTAAAGCTTTGGCTTTTGTCCAATGGCGGGGGATCAAGTAAGCTACTTGATTAATCTTGTTGGGAGCGGCTTTTGGCTGCTCGACGGTGACAGTTGCAGGCGATCGCAAGAACTTATTCACCAACATCCGAATCGATGGTGGCATTGTTGCCGAGAATAAAGCTGTTTGGCGATCTACGGGCGCTTGTGAGAGGATTTTGATCACATCGTCGATAAAGCCCATGCTCAACATTTCATCAGCTTCATCCAACACAAACCATTTCACTTGATCGAGCTTTAAACAGCCGCGATCGAGTAAATCGATCACCCGTCCTGGGGTGCCCACAACCATGTGAACGCCACGTCTGAGTTGTAGCATCTGGCGGTCAATTGATTGACCACCGTAGATTGCTAACACCCGCAATCCTTCATCGCCGATGAATTGGGCGATCGCATCGTGAACTTGCATCGCTAATTCACGAGTTGGTGTTAAAACGATGGCTTGCACGGCTCTTTGATTAATATCTAGCCGTTCTAAAATTGGCAGAGAAAATGCCGCCGTTTTGCCTGTTCCAGTTTGAGATTGACCTACCACATCACGACCAGCTAGCAATTGGGGAATTGCTTGCACTTGAATGTTAGTTGGTTCAGTAAAACCAATTTTTTCTAGTTGTTCGACACGTTCTTGGGAAATGCCTAATTCTTGGAATGAAAGAGTCATTAAATCTCCTAAATTTTTTGTAAGGATTTTGGATTAGTCATTTAGTCATTAGTTATTAGTCATTAGTCATTAGTCATTAGTCATTTAGTTATTGGCTAGTTAGTCAGCCAAGGGCGATAGCAAAGCCTCAACGTTTTGGAGAAGCTATGCCCACGAGTGAGTCCCCGAACTTCAGGTAAACCCTCATGAAAACTGCCATTAATGCAGCGTTGATCTTGGGATAAGGGTGAATCTGTAAGGGTCATTTAACAAAAGACAAAGGACAAAAGACAAAGGACAATTTAGTTATTGACTACTTGACCATAGAGGTCGTATGTATCAGCGTGGTGAATCGCTATTGGCACGATGGTTCCTAACTTTGCCTGGCCTTTGACATACACCAGACCATCAACCTCTGGGGAAAATCTACCTGAACGACCTATTAATTCACCACTTTCAGGATTTTCTTGCTCAATCAGGACATCAACGATTTTGCCTACTTCCTGTTGATTTTTCTTTTGGGAAATCGGTTGCTGGACTTCCATCAGTTGGTATCGGCGATCGTCCATCACTTCTTGGGCCAACTGATTTGGTAGCTTGTAAGCTGGGGTTCCTTCCTCAGAGGAAAAGGTGAAGACACCAACATGGTCAAATTCATGCCGTTGAACAAACTCTAGTAGATGCTCAAAATGCTCTTGTGTTTCTCCTGGGAAACCAACAATAAATGTTGTCCGCAATACGGCTGTTGGTAGTGCCGTTTTGATGCGATCTATAATCCCATCATTTACGCGCCCTTGCCAAGGGCGGTTCATGGCACGGAGAATCTCTGGATGAGAATGCTGCAAGGGCAAATCCAGGTAAGGCAGGACGTTCGGTGTTTCTTGGATGGCCGCTATCACATCTGGGGTCAGTCCCGTGGGATAAGCGTAATGCATTCTGATCCACGGTATATCTACTTTCCCCAAAGCGCGAAGTAATTCGGCTAATTTTGGCTGACCGTAAATATCTAGACCATAATTAGTGGTGATTTGGGAAATTAAAATAATTTCCTTTACCCCTTGACTAACTAACTGCTCCGCTTCAGCGACGATAGATTCAATAGTACGCGATCGCTGGTTTCCTCGAAGATGAGGAATTATACAAAATGCACAACGATAATCACATCCTTCCGCAACCCGGAGGTAAGCAACGCCCTCCGTTGTAGTGCGATAGCGCGGTGTAGTTTCGTCGGCAATATAGGTTGGCTCTATACTAACCTGTTTGACCCGCTCACCAAGTTCAACACGCTCAATTACATTTACAATTTTGTGATAATCGCCTGTACCCACAACAGCTACTGCTTCAGGCAACTCCTCCAAAAGTTGTTCTTGGAAGTGTTGCGCCATACAGCCAGTGATTACGATCTTTTTATTTGCCTCTGCCAGTTCTACTAAAGTTCTGACAGATTCTTGCCGGGCCGCTTCAATAAAACTACAAGTATTAACAATAACGTAATCTGCTAACTCTTCATTTGTATCTACACCGTAGCCTGCTTCTACGAGCATTCCCAGCATGTGTTCTGTATCAATTCGATTTTTCTCGCAGCCCAGGTGAGAAATGGCAATCGTTGGCTTGTCACCCATATTTTGAAAATATCTTCATTTTTTTTCTTGTAGTCAACATTTTGGCGCTAGTTTCGCTTTTTTCCGATCGCTATCCTTCTAATAACAGTGCAATGGCAGATTTTCACTGTCAGCAACTGCCCGTAGACCTATGACCCTATCAATAATAAAAATAGAGGTCATGTTATGATATTTTTATCAATCTGTTCCCCAGGGTAAATTGAAGTGTCTTTGGGTACATTTGACACTTGTAATGTTTTTTAACAATTCGCCTATTGGTATTTTACATTACCACAGCGTGTGCGTTGTTAACCTACCCATCGGGAAGCCGCCCAAAGGGCTTGTTGTGAGAAGTCGCTACCCTCCGGGAAATCGACGAAAGCGACTACGCCTATAAAGCAGTAATGCTACCCTGGCGATTGGCAAGTCCTACGACAGTGCGCGGACAAGACGCCTAAACCACGGAAAGCTGCCTTGCGTCTAGTGAGTGGCAAACTCCTCTTGTAGCCAGGTTTTATCTTAACATATCTTATGGGAGGTTTCACGCCAATTTCCATCTGAGGAAAGAGGCAATAAACCGACTATCATAAAACACATTTGACTAGTTAATGAAAAGTCAAGAGTCAAGGGTCAAAAGGAGCCAGTCACGTGCGGGGTTTTCCCCGTTGAAGAGCCACTCTTATATAGAGGTTCCCGACCTTCAGGGGAGTGGTGCTGAATTGGCGTTCAATAGTCAAAAAATTCTGGACTCTGGACTCCGCGAGGCGGATTAAAGACGTGGACTTATATCAGATATTTAAAACTCGCTCACCAATTATTGGCGTGGTTCACCTGCTACCACTGCCTACCTCACCCCGTTGGGGAGGTAGCCTCAAAGCGGTGATTGACCGTGCCGAACAAGAAGCCGTAGCCTTGGCAAGCGGAGGGGTTGACGGTCTGATTGTCGAAAATTTTTTCGACGCGCCGTTTACCAAAAACCAAGTCGATCCAGTGGTTGTGAGTGCCATGACCATTGTGGTGCAGCGAATACAGAATTTGGTGACTTTGCCTATAGGCTTAAATGTATTGCGAAACGATGCCAAAAGTGCAATAGCGATCGCTAGCTGTGTACAAGCGCAATTTATCCGCGTCAACGTCCTTACAGGCGTGATGGCAACCGATCAAGGATTAATTGAGGGAGAAGCCCATCAACTACTCCGCTATCGACGGGAGTTGGGCTGTGATGTTAAAATCCTGGCCGATGTGTTGGTAAAACACGCCCGTCCTTTGAGTTCTCCAAATCTCACAGTCGCCGTGAAAGACACCATTGAAAGGGGTTTAGCAGACGGAGTGATTTTATCTGGTTGGGCTACTGGTAGTCCTCCTAACTTAGAAGATTTGGAACTAGCTTGTGGCGCAGCAAAGGGCACGCCAGTGTTCATCGGGAGTGGGGCTAATTGGGAAAATATTGATACATTGATGCAGGCAGCAGATGGTGTAATAGTTTCCAGTTCCCTGAAACGTCATGGACGCATAGAGCAACCAATTGACCCAATTCGCGTCAGTCAATTCGTAGAAGCTGCCCGTCGCAATTGGAACTCCAAAGGTGAAAGCAAATCAGCAGAACAAGTGAAGTTACATTCTTAGAAAGTGGGGAAAGAGAGTTAGGAGTTAGAAGTTAGGAGTTATGAGTTATGAGTTATGAGTTTTAAACTAATTGTTCCTAACTCCTCATTCTTAACTCCTCACTCCTCACTCCTCACTCTTAAACTCCTAACTATTACTAATCCCCATTCCCCAATATTTATGATTCGCCGTCGTTCTACTCCTTGGATTCATAAATGGTCACGTCCATTGATTGCCGCGATCGCTGGATGTGGCGCCCTGATCACAGGTTATCTGACTATAGAAAAGTTAACCGGAGGCAGTGCCGCTTGTGTGGCACAGGCTGGTGCTAAGGGCTGTAATGATGTGCTTTCCAGTCCTTGGGCAACGGTTTTTGGTCAGCCATTAGCTTTGTTTGGGTTTTTGGCATACACCAGTATGGTGATATTGGCTTTGGCTCCCTTGGTATTCAACTCAGGGGAAAACAATAACCGCAAACAATTGGAAAATTGGACGTGGTGGCTGCTGCTGGTAGGTGCGATCGCTATGTCTGTCTTTAGCGGCTACTTAATGTATGTGCTGACATCTCAAATCAAAGCTATTTGTCCTTACTGTATCGGTTCAGCTTTGTTCTCTGTGAGTCTTTTAGTACTAACGATTATCGGTCGGACTTGGGAGGATATTGGACAAATCTTGTTTACCGCCCTGATTGTCGGGATGGTAACGCTGATTGGTACTTTAGGCGTCTATGCTGGCGTAAATCAATCAGATGTTACACCTGGAACTCCTGGACAACCCACAAAAATTACCTTTACTCCCAAGGAAAACCCCAACCCAGCGTTCGGTTGGGAAGTTACCACTACTTCTGGTGAGGCAGAAATAGCCTTAGCACGGCATCTGGCGAAGGTAGGTGCAAAAGAATACAGCGCTTACTGGTGTCCTCACTGTCACGAACAAAAGCTGCTTTTTGGTAAAGAAGCTGAGGAAATAATCAATAATGATATTAAGGTAGAGTGCGCTCCTGATGGACTCAAAGCTCAACCAGAACTGTGTAAAGCCGCAAAAATTGAAGGTTTCCCCACTTGGATCGTCAATGGTAAAAGCTATAGCGGAGTCCAAAACTTAGAGGAACTAGCAAAAGTTTCTGGTTACACAGGGTCTCGGAACTTTAAGTATTTCAAGTAAAATACCTACACTGACCTTCAGTAGTTCACACCCCATAGTCAACTGGATGAGTACAGTAAAATCTGTTTCCAGTTGGCTTTTTTGTTTTTGGTAACAGATAATAGGTCTTATCCAATGCCCAATTATTAATTTTCCTGCGGCATTTCGTTCTGCAAACACTTAAGCTAAAGGAAATTAGATAAATACATTTACTTTAAAAGATGTATATTTTAATTTATTTTTATAACACTTGAGAGCCACCTTGGGATGTAATTTAGTCCGATAGTTAATCGCTATAGGAAATAGAGAATATTTCTGCCTACTAGGTAATGGCAATGAATCAGCAGCTAGGCAAGCGTTTTGTGAAGTTAATCTTTGGACTGAAACAATCGCTTAGTCGAGGACACAGAGAATTGATTACTGCGGCCAGCGTTGCAGTCTGCGTCCTGCTTTTGCACTCCATCGGATTATTGCAATCTTTGGAGTTGGCGGCTTTGGATCAATTTTTTCGCTTACGTCCAAATGAACCGTCAGAAGACCGGATTACGATCGTAGTGATTGATGAGACCTATTTAAACGAAGTACGTTCGTGGCCAATTCCAGATGCGAAGATTGCCCTGTTATTGCAAAAATTAAATGCCCACAAACCCCGTGCGATTGGCTTAGATATCTACAGAAATTTACCAGTAGAGCCTGGTAATCAAGAACTGCGTAATGTTTATAAGTCAATACCCAACTTAATTGGTATTGAACTATTAGCAAATGACAAAAACAAAAACGTTAGTGTTTCGCCTCCATTGGGGCTAAATCGGGATCAAGTGGGCTTTAATAACGTGCTGTACGATCTTGATGGTAAAGTACGTCGTAGTTTGTTGTATTGGCACGTTAAAACTGAAGCACACGAAAGTTTTGCCCTGAAGTTGGCTTTATTGTATTTAAAGTCAAAGGGAATTACTCCCACCAAAGCGAAAAGCAACCCTGAGTATTTGCAATTGGGTAAGGCAGCATTTACTCGTTTTGAGGCTAATGATGGTGCTTATGTGGGAGCTGATGCTAGAGGCTACCAAATTTTGAGCAATTTTCCCAAACCCAAATGTCAAAGTTCGTCTGGAGAATTTTGTAGTTTTCGCCAAGTCTCGATGAGAGATGTACTGGCAGATAAAGTCAAAGCAAACTTAATCAAAGATCGGATTATACTTATTGGCTCCACTGCACCCAGTCTCCAAGATTTTGTATTTATTCCCTACTCCAGCAGTGTCATGAGTACGGCAAAGCCTGTACCTGGTATTCAATTGCAGGCTTATTTTATTAGTGAGTTAATCTCTGCTGCTGTTGATGGAAGACCATTACTCAAAGTTTGGCCTGACTTGGTAGAATACTTGTGGGTTTTTGTTTGGTCTTATTTGGGAGCCGTGACGATATGGCGGATACGACACGCAACTAGGAGTCTCTTCTGTATCCTAGTTTCTTGCTTTGTATTGACCGTGAGTGCATACCTGGCTTTCTTGTACGGTTGGTGGATACCACTCATTCCCTCACTGGTTTGCTTTGGTACTTCAGCTATTTGGATGACTAGTCATATTGCTCACATACAGGAAGAGTGGAAACGTTCCAAAGAATTTTTGCATCACGTTATCAACACGATCCCCGATCCAATTTTTGTGAAAAATGAACAACACCAGTGGATTGTTTTAAATGAGGCGTATTGTCGATTTATCGGTTATCCGAATAAGTTATTAATTGAAAAGTCAGACTATGACTTTTTCCCAAAACATGAAGCTGATGTGTTTCGACAACAGGACGATCTGGTTTTTCGGACTCAGCAAGCCCAAGAACATGAAGAAGAATTTACAAATGCCGATGGACAGACTCACCAAATTGCCACTAAGCGATCGCTTCACAAAGACTCAGCTGGCAATTTCTTTTTAGTTGGTGTCATCCGAGATATTACTCAGCGCAAGCTGATGGAAGAACAGCTGAAGCGTACTGCTGCTGAACTATTCCGCTCTAACAATGAACTAAAACTCAAAGAAGACCACTTACGTTATTTAGCGTATCACGACCCTCTCACCGGTTTATCCAATCGCAAATTTTTTGCCGAGCAACTTTACGAGTCCTTACATTGGGCACAACACAACAACTTGTTGCTGGGGCTGCTGTTTATTGATCTAGATGGCTTTAAGCAAGTCAATGATACTTTGGGACACGAGACGGGCGATCGCTTGCTAATGACTATCGCTGAAAGACTCAGCAACTCTTTACGCGCTAGTGATACAGTTTCTCGTTTGGGTGGCGATGAATTTACTGTGATTTTACGGGCAATTCCTAATGTTCAAATAGCTGCTAAAGTCGCCGAAAAAATTTTAAGCAGTATTACCAAGCCAATTGTTTTGGACGGCTATACAATTCGAGTCTCTGCCAGTATTGGCATTAGTGTTTACCCATATAACAGTCAAGACAGTGAAACTTTGATGAAACAAGCTGATACAGCAATGTATCGTGCCAAGCGCCTGGGTAAAAATCGCTACGAGTTTGCTTAATTAGTTAAGAGTCAAGTCTTCAGATTTTTTCACTTTAGTCACAATTTTTACCTTCAAATTAGGATTTTAGACTGGAGACACGTCTAAGACACTGTTTTGAAAAAATATCGCGTATATACTGCGAGGTAAATTTTTAGCTAAGATGTATATCTATCAAGGCTTTTTGCCTTTAATACTAAACCTCATAATTGATGTCAGAAAGCAATTAGTCATCAGAGATAATTAAGAAAATAAATTTTTAATGTAAATTTACTTACATTAAAAATTATACTTGTACTTATTCGCTTATTACGCTGTTTGATAGCTTTAAAAATCCTTTTAATACGATCAATATGTTGTTTTATCTTTATATATCTTTACTCATTAAATTTAAACTATACAATCAAATAAGTATTCTTTCATGTTTTTCTGAACTCTCAATTCAGCAAACATAGTATTTACACTTAAGAGTATTAAGATATTATTAATAAATAGTGAATTAAGCAAAATACTTGCAGTAAACCATTGACATATCTAACCTGAGACTGATGTAAAAACCGCTTATTAAGAATACCACTTAAGTATAAAGACTATTTAATATCGGCAGCTTAAGCTTACTCGACAAGCGAATACCACAATAATTTGTACATTACCAGCAATATATTTCATAAAGTTAAAACACTTTTTTCAAAAAGCACAGTAAATATACGTAAGCAAACAAAAAATACTCTTTAAGATAAAAAACTAGTAATTTTACTGAAAGATATGAAGACTAACTTCCGAATCACAAAGTTTATGATATTCTGCATAGGTGCTTATATATTGATCCCAAAAATTGCCGCTTGCACAGGTATATTCAGTACTGCAAGTGCTAATTCTTTTGGACCTACTAGCAGTAACACCTTAATCGCCCGCAAGGTCAATTCTCAAAATTTACAAGACATATACATTCCACCAAATTATGGTGGTCCCGACAGTCATAATGGTAGCGGTACCCGGTGATGGCAATTTTGAATTTTAGATTGTGGTAGAGCAGCAAAATGAGGTAGTTACCGTCTTGGACACCACGTCTTTTACTTGGCAGCTCATTTCAAGATGTTGTGCTTAGGGTTGCGAAAACCGTCAGGCTGTTTAAGGTCGTTGATTCAAGACAATAGTGGAGATTTCCACCAGTGATTTGTTTGTATAAGTGTGTGGACTTGCCAATTTGAGTCTGGTTGAGGATAATCTAAACGGAAGTGTCCGCCTCGGCTTTCGGTTCTAAAAGCAGCACTTTTGAGAATTAAATCAGCTACATCTAATAAATTTCGGGTTTCTGCCCAAAGTCCCAATTGCCGTTCAACATCTGGTAGGTCAAAACTAGCGGGTTCTACTGGACGTAAAGCGAGCAAGAATTGACTTAAAGGCAAGGCAGCGAAATCTTGCTGCCAAGATTCAATAGTAGCGATCGCAGTTTCTAGCCTTGATTGCTCCCGACAAATACCAGCACTTTTCCATACTAGACGCGGTAACTTCTCCCTGAGTGCTTCTAGCTGTGTTTGTTGGATGTGCCACTCACTAGGATCGGGATTAAATTTCCGTAATGGTAGCACTGGTATTTCTGAGGACAGCCCAATATTTTCTAACTTAATATTAGCCATTTGGGCCCCAAACACAATACATTCCAACAGAGAATTACTAGCAAGGCGATTGGCCCCATGCACACCCGTACTAGCGGTTTCACCTACTGCGTACAAACCGGGGATATTTGTGCGATTCATCAGATCCGCAACAATTCCACCCATCCAGTAATGGGCGGCTGGCGCTACAGGAATTGGTTCGTGGAAGACATCAACGCCCCAATGTTGACAAACTTTGATGATATTGGGAAAGCGGTGACGAATCTTGTCGGCGGGGATGGGGCGCATATCCAACCACACATGGGCAGTAGCCAAATCAATAGCGGTACGTTGTAAATGGCTGAAAATTGCTCTACTGACGACATCTCTAGGTGCAAGTTCACCCGCAGGGTGGTAATCAAAGGCAAAACGTCGCCCTTCATTATCGATAAGATGTGCCCCCTCGCCGCGTACAGCTTCGCTGATTAGGAAGCGATCGGCACCAGGTTTAGTGAGGGCGGTAGGGTGAAATTGGACAAATTCTAAATCGCGGAGGATAGCCCCAGCACGAGCTGCGATCGCTACCCCATCACCGGTACTCACAGCCGGATTAGTGGTTTGGGCAAATACCTGACCGCCACCGCCGGTTGCCAGTACCACAGCACCAGCTCTTACCCAGGTGATTTTACCTTGATAAAACAGGCTAATTCCTTGACAGCAACCAGTTTCGGGTTCAATCCACAAACTCAAAGCCAAAGCTTGCTGAATGACTTGAATATTTTGGCGACGTAATACTTGGGCGGTGAGGGTGGTGGTAACTTCCCTCCCTGTGGTGTCCGCAGCATGGAGAACACGGCGGCGAGAATGGGCGGCTTCCAAAGTTAAAGCTAAGGCTTGACCATGACGGTCAAAAGCTACCCCCAAGTTAACTAGGGATTGAATACAGCTAGGGGCGTGTTGGGCGAGAAATTCAACAGCAGTGCGATCGCATAAACCGGCACCCGCCTGGATCGTATCTTCAATGTGCAGCGTGGGAGAATCTTCTGGGGCGATCGCTGCGGCAATGCCACCTTGTGCCCAATCACTGGCGGATAAAGCAACGGTTTCTTTGGTAATCAAACCGACTCGCAAGGATTCTGGCAGACACAGCGCTGTGTATAGTCCAGCGGCACCAGCGCCGACTACTAAGACATCAAATTGGCTGGGAATATCTATCTGAGACAAGGTAATGGTGAGGGGAGAGGGGGCAGGGGGCAGGGGGCAGGGAGCAGGAAGCAGGGGGAGACAAGGAAGAAATTTTACTTCGTCCTCCTTGTCTCCCTCATCCTCCTTATCTCCCTCATCCCCCCTTATCTCTAATAGAAGAATCCCACTCCCTAGAATTAGGAGTGGGCTGCTATTTGCTACATTAACTGCAATTCAGTTATCTGTAGATACCGTTGTTAAAGCGATCGTCTCCTTCATTGAAGGCAGGCTCTAATTCCGTCACGGTGAATTTATCGAGGTTGGCTTGCAGGGTTTGTTTTTGGCGATCGCTCAATCCGGCAAGATCCAATACATCCTCTACCTTTTGGTAAGGAGCATTGGTGATGATTTTCTTAGCCAGGGTGGGATAAAGCCCTGGAAACTGTTGAAAAGCTCGGACGTTGGTATTATTCAAATCAATTTTTTTACCAAATTCCGTTCCTAGTTTAGCGTCTGCCCGATTCTGCCGCTCAATTGCCAGAACTGGGACTTGGGGAAAAGCAAAACTGTTGAAACTAGCAGCTTGGGCTATCTGAGTTGTTCCCAACCATCCCCAGCAACTAAGTAACAAACTAAACACTGTTAATAAACGCGCCAATCCTTTCACGATTTTTCTACCTCTTTCCATCAAACAGAAATAAAAGTTTTAAGCTAACAACAGTTATTAGTCATTAGTCATTAGTCACTTGTACTGAGCGTTCGCGTAGCGTCTCGAAGAGAAGCCGAAGTATTAGTCATACCCTGCGGGAAGCCGCTAATGCCTCTACGTGAGAGCGCCAAGGACGAAGGACAAAGGACAAAGGACAAAGGACAAAAGCTGATAGCTTAGTCAACACAGCAGTCATCAGAAACTAATATACAGCGTATTAATATCCACAATATTTACCGTTACTGGGTTTGACTATACTTTTGCCAAAAATTTTCATCGTGGAAAGAGTAACTACATCGCTGCAATCGCTTTGCATTGACGATCCCCGCAGCATTCCCAGCTAGACGAAATCTTTTCAGGGTGGCTGATTCTACCTCCCAAGCAGACACCAAACTGTACGATTTCTAAGATCGAAAACCTTACCAAAAAAGACTTGATGCTGATGGATTTTTATGTAATATTTCTTAACTAATTAATCATCTATAGCATCATTTTTGATGTGCCGTAGATTGGGCTGGGAAAAGTTTCAGTAAGAGAAGCCTACACGCTTATTGGAAGATAAGTGTCACCTCCCTTCTTCACGCTGCGATCGCAGCTAACAAAAATAGGCTGTCTACTAAAATTGTACTCAAAACGGCTCCACCAAAGGCATACCAGTGTCTTTGATTTCGACTTAAAGCTGAAATTCCTACTGTTAGTAGCACTGCGGCGAAAAGTATCGCCCAAGTTTGTCCCCAAGGTGCTTGTACTTGCATGAGAGCATTTTGTAAGATTTGCGGTACTAAATCTGCATCTACTCTCATGATTTGCCGCCAATAGGGCATTAAGTCTACTATATAAAAATATACATCTGTTAAAACTGTACCGAGTAAAGAACCTAAATAAAACCAGTTACCTACCTTGCCCCAATTCTTCGCCAGACACCAGCAAGCAAACGGTAAGCCGATAAATTCCACCGGCAGATGCCATAAAGGTTCCCAACGTAACCAACCCCAGTAAATCGCTCCTGCTAACCAACTCCAGCTAAACCCCAAGAGCAAATCCCCCCAGACGTAAGTTGCAGGACGTGACATTAAGGCAAAACTGAGCCACACCCAAAATCCTGTCAGGGCTAGACTCAGGCTTGGTAGCGCTCGCACTATTGGCGCTTCTATAAATACTGGGACTGTTACCAAAAACACTGCCGCCGCAAACACTAACCAAGTTTGTCGGGCAGAAGTAGATAAGGGTAGAGAGGGAGAAAAGGAAAGTGTAGATTCCAATTGTCTGATACCATTCTGTCCAGTATCAGCTAAATCCAATTCGGTATCAATAGAAGGGGTAGAAGCGCTGTAGGAGGACAGTGTATTATTAATCAAAGTTTTTAATATTTGTTACTAAACTTTATCTTCTTTAAGATATCACATTTTCAAATCCCCCCCTGGGGCATTGTAATTATACTGAAAATTCCACTAGGACTGGCGCAAACCAAACAAAACATTCTGCACCTGACGAATCCATTCAAGTTGGACTATTTACACAACTGTTCTGTAGTTCCTTGTAAATGGGGGACTACACAGAGGTGAGGGTAAAATCTAATAGTTAAAAAGTGAGATGGTATTAGTCCGCTAAATATTAAAGTTTGATGAATTTCTCAAATTGCGTTGACTTATTGAGGTGGGTGTAAGAACATAGTCAGCGTCTTCGATGATGTTATCGATCGGTAAAATTGAATTTTCTACAAGATTGGGTGCAATAGAAAGTATATAAAGCAACATCATCAGCTAAAAAATGTTCATCACGATCTCTAGAACACGAAAAGGTATTAATTGTATATGGAGTTTATTCAAGCTTTTATTTTAGGTATTGTTCAAGGTATTACAGAGTTTTTACCAATCAGTAGTACTGCACATCTTCTGATTTTTACCAAGCTATTTGGTTGGAAAGAACTAGGTTCTAAAGATTTTGTTGATGCAATTCAATTTGGCAGTGTTATAGCAATTGTAGGGTATTTTTGGTCACTGATTTATAGTATTGTCAAAGGTGGGGTCGAAGCATTAAAAACTAAAGACTGGCAACGTGAAGAATGGAAGATTCTTGTCGGTATTGCAGTCGGAACACTGCCCGCTTTAATTTTTGGCTTCCTTTTGAAAGATGTTTTACCTGAAAGTGCATTAATTATTGGCATTATGTCAATTATCATGGCACTTATACTAGCTTTGGCAGAAAAAATTGGCACTCGTAAGCGAGGTTTTGAGTCATTGCAGATTCGGGATGGTATTTTGGTTGGATTGGGACAAACACTTGCTTTGATTCCGGGCGTTTCTCGTTCTGGCTCGACGTTGACAACTGCCTTATTTTTAGGATTAGAACGCGATACAGCAGCAAAATTCTCATTTTTGTTAGGGTTTCCAACTCTTACCATTGCTACGCTGTATAAAAGCCTAAAAATCTTCAAGTTGTTTCAAGAACACCAGTTGCCAGATAACATTGTTGGACTGTTAATTGTAGGAATTATTTCAACCTTTATTTTTTCCTACCTATCAATTGCATTTTTGATCAAATACTTAGCAACCAAAAATACTTTGATTTTCGTATGGTATAGATTAGCCTTCGGTAGTGTTATCTTACTAGCGATCGCAGCAGGTTGGAAAGGATAATAGTCATTAGTCATTTGTCATTTGTCATTTGTCCAAAGCAAATGACTATAGCGACTGCTCGTTTGTATGTAATACAATCTAACCTCACTCCAAACCTCTCTCCTACAAGGAGAGAGGCTTTGAATTTTACTCCCCAACGCTAGTAGGGAAGGGCTGGGGGTTAGGTCTGTATTAGACTCAACTGAGAAACGCTATAATGCCCAATGCCCAATCCCCAATTCCCAATGCCCCATTCCCCATGACTACCATTCATCCTGCCCGAATTACCAAGGTTCTTCCAGACTCAATAGCCGCAGAGATTGGTTTTGAAGCTGGGGATGCGATCGTTGCAATCAATGGTACACGTCCCCGCGATTTAATTGATTATCAGTTTTTGTGTGCTGATGAAGTCTTAGAATTAGAAGTTTTAGACGCTACTGGTAAAACTTATAGCCTGGAAATCGAAAAAGATTACGACCAAGACTTGGGGCTAGAATTTGAAACTGCCCTATTTGATGGCTTAATTCAGTGCAATAACCGCTGTCCATTTTGCTTTATCGACCAACAGCCACCAGGTAAGCGCACCAGCTTGTACTTTAAAGACGACGATTACCGCCTAAGCTTTTTGTACGGCTCTTATCTTACCCTGACCAATTTGCCAGAAAGAGAATGGCAGCGGATTGAACAAATGCGCTTGTCTCCGTTGTATGTTTCTGTTCATGCCACGGAGCCGGAAGTTAGAATTAGACTGCTGAAAAATCCCCGTGCGGGGCAAATCTTGCAACAACTCAAGTGGTTTCAACAAAGACGGCTACAAATTCATGCTCAAGTGGTTGTTTGTCCGGGTATAAATGATGGTGAACACCTGGAGCAAACCCTAAAAGATTTAGCATCCTTTCATACTGGTGAAGTACCTACGGTGGCGTCGGTGGCAGTTGTGCCAGTGGGATTGACAAGGTTTCGGCCTCCAGAAGACGAACTCATACCCGTAACCAGAGAAAAAGCGAAAGAAGTGATTTCTCAAGTGCGAATACTCTCGCAACAATTTCGCAAAAAGTTTTCCTCTAACGTCGCTTGGTTAGCTGATGAGTGGTTTTTAATTGCTGGTGAAGAATTACCGAGCGAATCTGAATATGAAGAGTATCCCCAAATTGATAATGGTGTTGGTTCAATTCAGTTGTTTATCAAGCAATTTGCAGCCGCTGCAACAGAATTACTACCGCCAAAAGTTTATCCTCAGAGGACATTAACTTGGGTAGTAGGCAACGCAGTAGAAAACGCTTTTAAACCTATCTTGGAAAGGTTAAATTCTGTTGAGGGATTAAAAGTAAATATGCGTGCTTTATGTAGTGATTATTGGGGACAGAGGATCACTGTTACGGGATTATTAACGGGTCATGATTTGCTATTGAACTTACAAGGGCAAGATTTGGGGGACGGAATTTTACTGCCAAATGTAATGCTCAAACATGGAGAATTGGTATTTTTAGATGATATGAGTATTGAAGAACTAGCCTGCAAACTGGAGACAAAAATCTTACCAGTAGGAGGAGTTGAAGATTTAATCAGCACTTGTATTATTTAAGCTGTTTTTGTTAGCTCTTTAGTCTTTAGTAGTTCCCATGTGGATGAAGTGCATATCAAAATCTCACTCCTAACCCCTATTATTACCAAGGAAAGTTTTGGGGGTGGGGTTATGTGTCGTAAACATTTTTTCAATTGATATAACTTCAAGCCTTTAAATTCAAACTATTTTTTTGTATCCAAACATTTGGATGCTAAGTCCAAAATTGATAAACTTTAATTGAATATAAAAATATTGCTTACTTTTACATCAATATGATTCATATAATGCTTATTGGTGTAGAGAATTGGTCTTTCTAGATGCGATAAATCGCGTCTATACATCAATGTGGGCTTATATAAACTTGATTGACTTTTACAGTTAATAAATTTTGGTGATTGTAATTGCAACTGTTGAAATTATTGTCTGATCCTATCTAAAATTTTCTAGAAAAGCTCGTGAAAAATTATTGTTAGTTTAACTCTGGCGAGCGTCAAGAGTACTAATTAGACTTATTGCACAAATACTAAATCTGCCTTCATCCGCCAACCCGTTCTCCCAAAATTGTGAGAACGGAAGCCGAGCCAATTTCAAAGTCCCTCTCCCAAGCTTGGGAGAGGGATTTAGGGTGAGGGCTTTAAGATGCACTAGTATTACTTTTTTAACTCACAAAACCCTGAAAAACAGATAATTAGAATAAGAGTGGCATTTTTTATTTTAGGTTTAAGTGAAAACTCTCTGTAATTACCCAAAAACCTATTGGAATTGGTAAACATGAAATTTTCTAAAAAGCTAGTCACCAATGGGATGAAATTCACAATGTAATAGCTAACAATTTCTATAGAATCGCCTGGGCAATTTGAGTATCCATCTTGGCATTTTTTACTGGTTTTGATAGGCTAGATTGATGAAGGTAATTCACTAAGTACTTCTACGAAAAGCTTATAGGAATTATATTTGGTTTTTGAAAAGCCAAATATTAGCTTTACTTAATCCGGGTGAGAATCTCAGTAAACTTACTAGGAATAAAGTTAGAGTCCTATATTCTGTACTAATGAATTCTAAGTAATAACTAAATTAATTAATAATGAAGTAAGGAGTCACTGGTGAAGTATCAGGAAAACCAAAAATATATAAGTTTAAAAATTAAAAAAGCTAGAAGATTATTTATTTTAAGTTGTGAAATTGTCGTTTTAAATTTTTTGAGTATTTTGCCAGTAACGGCGGCGACTGAAGAACCCGTATTGAGCGTAGTATATGGCCAAGAAAATGCAAATCAATGGACAGGGATAAGCGATCGCTTACAGACAATAGGGGTGAAATATTGTGTAATTTCCCTAAATGATGTCAAGAGTGGAGCAGATTGGGGCGATCGCCGGGTATTATTTTTGCCA
The DNA here is from genome assembly GCF_017114965.1 of Nostoc sp. JL31. NCBI lineage: Bacteria > Bacillati > Cyanobacteriota > Cyanophyceae > Nostocales > Nostocaceae > Nostoc > Nostoc sp. JL31. The sequence goes on along the minus strand of NZ_JABXKO010000080.1, from coordinate 26,923 downwards.
AACGTTGAGACATTAACACCAACTCAAGCGATCGCTCTAGAAGAATGGATGAGTAAGGGAGGGCGTTTGATTGCTAGTGGGCCTGTAGGCAGTTTGTCATCGCCAGGAGTACGGCAATTATTGCGATCGCTCTTGGGAGGTTATTGGGGATTCAGCTTTAGTGACACAGAACAGATTCAAGCTGCAAAAACCAAGATCCCACAATGGACAAATCAAACTGGACTCTTTGGTAAAGTGCGCGGCGGCGTTGTGATTCCTAATGATATGGGCAGTGAATCTCCTGCTGTTTGGAATTCCAAAGATCATCCGGCCGCAGTAGTGACAACTGAGCGTTCTACCTTTTTGGGCTGGCGTTGGGGAACAGATACAGCCTCCGCAGCCGAGTTGGATAATGCCTGGTTAAAAACTACTATCAATCACTATTTGACAGCACTAGCACCATCAAATCGCACCAAAAAAATAGCAGGAGGTTCCCAAAGCTGCTCTACAACTGTGGCGGCTGTGCCCTCAGTGCAGGGGGGCAGAGGGGCAGGGGAGCAGAGGGGCAGGAGAGCAGAGGGGCAGGGGGGCGGTTCATCTCTCTCATCTCCTCCTAAAACTGCCACTGCTCCCATACCTAGACCGCTGCCTATGGTCAAACCCCCAAGTTCTCAGGAGGCTATTGACCAATTAGAACAAGCGGTGCGTTTGGATGTTGCACCCAACTCCAACGAGCCGATTGATAACAGGCAAGCGATCGCTCTCCAACAAGAGCTAGAAAATCTGATTGGTCGGGTGGAAAGCGCTCATTTAGCGGTGTTAGCTGATGCAGCTAATGTTGGCGAAACAATATCTGAGGAGAAGCAGTTTTCTAGGGATTTGAATACCCCCCAGTCTGTCAAAGAACAGCCAACACAATTGGCCTCAACCAAACTGGGGACGCTAGCCATAAGTAAAGACCAAGCATTAGCACAAGCAAGGCTAATTGCCAAAAATTTACCCCAATTAATTGCTCAAAAAAACTACGCTTTGGCTCGTCAGCAATGGCTGGCCGCTAAAACAAGTTTGTGGCAACAGTTTCCTGTCGATCGGAAACTAGCTCAACCAGAAATTCGCGCAGTTTGGTTAGATCGAGGGACAATTGTTCGTGCTGGTAGTAAGGCGGGACTGGCACAGATTTTTGATCGCCTCGCCCAAGCTGGGATTAATACCGTCTTTTTTGAAACTGTTAACGCTGGCTATACAATTTATCCGAGCCAAGTCGCAAAAGAGCAAAACCCATTAATTCGTGGGTGGAATCCACTGGAAGAAGCGGTGAAACTAGCCCATGAGCGAGACATGGAATTACACGCTTGGGTTTGGACTTTTGCTGCTGGCAATCAACGCCATAATGAAATTCTCAACCTTAATCCTAATTATCCAGGGCCAGTACTGGCGGCTCATCCCGATTGGGCAAACTACGATAATTTAGGCAATATGATTCCCATTGGTCAGAGCAAGCCATTCTTCGATCCAGCCAACCCCGAAGTGCGGCAATACTTGCTCAAGCTGTATGAGGAAATTGTCACTAAATATAAGGTGGATGGTCTACAGCTAGACTACATTCGCTACCCTTTTCAAGACCCATCAGCAGGTCGAACCTATGGCTATGGGAAAGCTGCAAGAGCGCAATTTCAGCAACTTACTGGTGTAGATCCAGTGAATATTTCTCCTAGCCAAACAGACTTGTGGCAAAAGTGGACAACATTTCGCACCGAGCAAGTTGATAGCTTTGTCGCCCAAGTATCACAGCAGTTGCGACAAAAGCAACCGAATTTAATTTTGTCGGTTGCAGTATTTCCTTTGCCGGAACTAGAACGGATTCAGAAAATTCAACAAAATTGGGAAACTTGGGCAAGACGGGGAGATGTAGATTTAATTGTTCCCATGACTTATGCTCTCGATACTTCTCGGTTTCAACGACTGGCCCAACCCTGGATTGCCTCTAAACAATTAGGAGCTACCTTGTTGGTGCCGGGAATTCGCTTACTTTCTTTGCCAACAATCGAGGCATTCGATCAACTCCAGTTGGTAAGGGACTTGCCAGTTAGTGGTTATGCACTATTTGCCGCAGAAAATTTCAGCAACGATCTCCAAAAACTCTTTAGTAACACCCAAGGTAGAATTCAATCTACAACAAGTGAACCGATTCCTCTCCGTCAGCCTTTTCAAACTGCCGCCATCCGTTACACCGCCCTACAACGGGAATGGAGATTTGTTTTCCAAAATGACCAACGACCAAGGCCATCTCAGAAAATTTCAGATTTTAACAACCAGGCAGAAGTTTTACGCAGTGCTTTAAATCAACTTGCCGCTTCCCCTTCTGCTAGTAAGTTACTCGTAGCGAGAGCCTCTCTAACTCGCTTCCAGTCTCAATTTCGGGTATTGATGAGCCAAGAAATTAAGTCGAATTCCTATCAAGTCAAAGTTTGGGAAAATCGGCTCGTAACTATAGAAAGGCTATTACGTTATGGCGAACGACGGTTGCAGTTACGTCCTTTGTGAAGAGGCAGAGGGGCGGGAAGCAGGGGAGACAATGTGACAAAAGAAAACTCCTAACTCTAGCCCTTTCAAGGTGGTGAAATTTGGAACGAAGATTGGTTATTTCAACTTTCAGAAAGCCCAAAATCTGAGCGGAGGATTCAAGATGGTAGCACTGAAACAATGTATGTTCATTTATTTATCACCTTGAAATGGCAACTCCTAACTCCTAACTCAGCAGTCAGCACTCAGAACTGTTTTGCCCAATGCTCAATACCAAACTAGCTGGATATAAACTAGTTTGTAATTCTTAACACACTTTTTGTAGTGTTTGTATCTCAGTATTACTACTTTTTTATCGTCAAAATATTGGAAAATACTGAGACAACCGACTTTAGATAACTATTATTTGATGATAGCTATCGTTAAAATCTATGCAAGCCTTAACTCAGATCATCGGGCTACAAAGCTTAGAGTTAAGAATTGGTTGTTTGCCACTGAAGGTTGTGTTAAAAACATCACGATTAGAGTAGATGCTATTTCTACAACGGGCTACGCTTACGCACTGATGTAGCACGGGGTAAAAGTATCTTGTTTTTTCATCTTCGCAGCTAGTAGGGTACTTCACAAAGCATGATATGGTACTGTTTGTAGCTTCTGGAACTAGCTTGAAAACAGCCCATACTTTTGAAGTTATGCATACCTTAGTCATGACATTGAATATGTCAAAATTTTCGGATATCATCTCAGTGTTATCACGGTTGTTCCAACAGCAGTTGGAACTACTGCTAGTTGTAGATAAGCAAGGTAATATGACTCCTGAAAGTATCTGTATCTGTCAAGCAGTGGCACAAAAAACAGAGAAAGCTAAAGGTAATGCTAGTATTGATTCCTTTGAGGTAGAACATCAGATTTTCATTGAGAGACAATTACCCAAGTCCCAATGGTTACTAGCACGCGCTATAGTACGTAAAGCTACGACAGGCAAATACACTCACTTCATTGAAGTTTATGAGGAAGATTGGGACTTCTATCGTAAGTCTAATAGGATAAGGCAGACCAATACCGCCCAAATATCACATAATCATGACTGAAATGTTTAATGATGTGTTGATTATCGGCCAGTTAAAAGTGGAAAAATTAGAGTATAGAGCAACATCCTGCAATTTAGTTGAACATAACCGACAATCGTCAGAAAAAATACAGATGAATCTGGGTTATCGGCGCTTAATTTTTTTCACCAGTCAATATAAATTTGTAACCTGCTGTATCAATGAAAAACTGCTGGCATACATTTTGACTAACTTGTTTTCAAATGCGATTAAATATTTCTCAGATGATGGCATTTTCAAGTTTAATTTCCTTAGTCAAGATAGACAAACTGGATTTGAAATTAAAGCTTTTCAGATTAGTCTTTTCCAAGAATATATAGTATATATTCTTGAATCATTTATATCACACTATGAATGGTGTTAATATACTAGGTACTGCATTAAAAATGACAATTTTAAAAAGTGTGTAGATATCTACAGAGGTAAAATATTTATTATAAGTATAAAATCACATTTGTAAGAAATACTACTGTATGGTGCCATTAAATAAAAAAATATAAATAAGAGGTAATTTATGCCCAAAATCTTAATAATAGAAGATGAAGAAGCAGTCCGTGAAAACCTTTTAGATTTGCTAGAAGCTGAGGATTTTGAAACTATTGCTGCGGCTAATGGCAGAACCGGGGTACATTTGGCTATCTCCGAAGTTCCTGATTTAATTCTTTGTGATATAATGATGCCAGAAATTGACGGTTATGGTGTGTTAACAGCATTACGTCAAGATCCATCAACGGCAACAATTCCCTTCATCTTTCTCACTGCCAAATCCGCCAAATCTGACTTCCGTCAAGGTATGGATATGGGTGCAGATGACTATATAACTAAGCCATTCACTCGAGCTGAGTTATTGAGTGCCATCATGAACAGGTTGGAAAAATACGCTACTTTAAAACGGTATTTATCTCCTCAGATTGTAAATAATAACTTGTCTCCAAAAATGCAGTTGTTAGAAATTAGCTTACACCGAGCTATAAAACAACATAATTTTCAAGAATTTGAAATTTATTATCAACCAATAGTCGATATTGCATCTGGAAAAATAGTAGGTGCTGAAAGTTTATTGCGCTGGCAAAGTCCAGAGTTAGGAATGATTTATCCAACAGAATTTATTCCGTTAGCAGAGTCTACAGGTTTAATTATTCCGATTGGAAAATGGGTATTAAAAAGGGTATGTAAACAAATTAAAAGCTGGCGTGATGCTGGAATTAATTCATTGATTGTTGCTGTAAATCTGTCAGCAATTGAATTTAATCAGCCAGATTTCATTCATAATTTAGTCAATTTTACATCTGTCAATAATTTAGAACCACCTGACCTAGAAATAGAACTCACTGAAAGTATGATTATGCAGGATGTAAATAGTGCGATCGCTACTATGAGCAAATTGCAATCTTTGGGTGTAAAAATTGCGATCGATGATTTTGGTACTGGTTACTCTTCTTTGATTTATCTGAAAAACTTACCAATTAATACATTAAAAATAGACCGTTATTTTATCCATAATGTTGCTAACGATTCGCAAAAGTCAGCCATCACTAAAGCATTAATTCAAATGGCTCATAATCTCAATCTAGATGTAGTAGCTGAAGGTGTAGAGACAGAAGCAGAACTAGGTTTTTTACGCCAACACAACTGTAATTCTATGCAAGGTTTTCTATTTAGTCGTCCCTTACCAGCAGCAGAATTTGAAAATTGCTTGTTTACTAACAAATGCTTGTATGTGTAAATATTAGGCATTGGGCATTGGGAATAGAATCTAGTTATACCAATTTAATGTGAAGCTGCACTAAATGAGTAACTCTCCATTATTGGCGCTCTTCTCTAACGAGACGCTACGCGATGGCGTACTTGGCGGTTCGTTTAATATTCTGTGCATCTTCATACAGAATTGGTATTAGTAGTACAACACGGTGGAAATAAACCAATCATTTCAAATCAACGAAACCCTTATGCTGTATTAATTTTTAATTTTTAATTCCGCCTTGCGGTACTAGTGCTTTATTTTTGAATTGTTAATAGATTGACTAACTAAGAAAAATCAAACTTTTGACTGGCGACAATTATTAAGCCTCAAGTCTAGAGTAGGAACATTGTGTATAGTGTCTACCACCATGAAAGTTCCTGCGCGTTTTTTGCTGTCAATTTTTTTAATGATTTTGGCAGCAGCCTGTAACCAGACTCGCGCTAACTCAGATAATCCCACACCTCAAAAATCTGTACCTTCTACCCAACTGACACAGAATCCTACACAGCCAAAAAATATTGTCCGTACTGAAGCACTTTCACCTACACCCATCCGCATCAATCTGAAGAATTTACCAGCACCCTTCGCAACAGAAAGCGCCTCCAAGCGGCCTGAAGTTGTGTCCATTCCACAAAATCCGGTGCTGCGCGTACCACCAGGCTTTACAGTAAACGTCTTTGCTGAAGGTTTAGATGCCCCACGCTGGCTAGCTTTAACCCCCAATGGTGATGTTTTAGTGACTGAAACCGGGCAAAATCGCATTCGTTTATTGCGTGACAGCAATGGGGATGGTGTAGCTGACGTTCGAGAAACATTTGCTAGTAGTGACAACGGACTCAATAGACCCTTTGGAATGGCTTTTGTAGATAATTCCTTTTTTCTGGGGAATACAGATGCTGTGGTGCGTTTTCCCTATACTCAAGATCAAAACAAGATTACAGGTAAGGGGGAAAAAATTGCCGACTTGCCCGCTCAAGGTTATAACAATCATTGGACACGCAATGTCGTTGTCTCACCCGATCGCAATAAATTATATATTTCAGTTGGCTCAGGAACCAATGTAGATGAGGAACCCCTACCACGGGCTTCGATACAGGTGATGAATTTAGATGGTTCCCAGCAGCAAACTTTCGCTTCCGGTTTGCGTAACCCTGTTGGTTTAGACTTTCATCCTGTAACTAAGGAACTTTATGCCACTGTTAACGAACGGGATGGAATTGGCGATGATTTGGTTCCAGACTATCTGACACGCGTAAAACAGGGGGGATTTTACGGTTGGCCCTATGCTTATCTAACACCAAACAACCTCGATCCGCGGCAAAAGACGGATGACAAAAGTAAACGTCCTGATTTAGTAGCCCGTACTCAAACGCCAGATGTACTGTTTCAGGCGCACTCCGCAGCATTGGGTTTGCAGTTTTATGATGGTAAAACGTTTCCGAAAAAATACCAGAACGGTGCTTTTGCCGCTTTTCGTGGTTCTTGGAACCGCGATCGCGGCACTGGTTATAAAATTGTATTTGTTCCCTTCGATGCTAAAGGGCGATCGCTTGGCTACTACGAAGACTTTATCACAGGATTTTTGCTAAATCCTTCTGTACCCAGCACTTGGGGACGGCCTGTAGGTTTACTCGTGTTGCCAGATGGCAGTTTACTACTAACAGAAGAAGCCAATAATCGGATTTATCGGATTCAGTATACGGGGGAGTGAACAATTCACGTATTCAAACATTTAAAAATTCACGGATAGGATCTGTTGCCTCAAGTAAAGTTAGAGCAGTTGTCATCAATAGAGACGTTGTGACTGCATCTTCCTACCCAGGTTTATCTCCTTTACGGTAAATTACTGATAAATACTAATACTTATCTGGTTGAGAAATGAATTATGACTCCCAATGAAAATAATACTCAGTCAAATATCAACGAATTGTCTCCACATTCAGGTACACGATATTGGGGTGAGGTAGAGGTAATCGAGGAGGGAGAAACCTATAGAATTAGTCGTGTGGAAATCAAGCCCAGGCATGGCATTAAACCACAAATTCACTATCACCGGAATGAACATTGGGTTGTAGTTTCCGGTGTGGCAAAGGTGACTTGTGGCGATGCAGAAATATTACTGAATCGAAACGAATCAACTTATGTCCCCGCAGCAACACTACATAAGGTAGAAAATCCTGGACATATTCCGCTAATTATTCTGGAAATTCAAAATGGTGAATATTTGGGTGAAGATGATACTGAGCGCCCTTATGACTTAAATTTGGTCAAACCTGTAGCTGAAGGACAGTAAGGGCAGGAGAGCAGGGGAGCAGGGGAGCAAGGGGACAAAAGAAAACTCCTAACTCTAGCCCTTTCAAGGTGGTGAAATTTGGAACGAAGATTGGCTATTTCAACTTTCAGAAAGCCCAAAATCTGAGCGGAGGATTCAAGATAGTAGCGCTGAAACAACGTATGTTCATTTGTCACCTTGAAAGGGCTACTCCTAACTCAGCACTCAGCACTGTTTTGCCCAATGCCCAATCAAAACCACCCTTCTTGTTCTAGGGTTTCAATCAGCTGCAAGCCACGGGGATCACCCACTCCTAACAGTGAGGCTTTGGCGTCTTCCCGGACTCCCAAATCTTGATCTTCGGCAAAGGCTTGAATTAAGGCGTCGATCGCTGTGGCATAAACTACATTAGAAGGCAATTCGCGGCACAGTTGACCAATTGCCCAAGCACTGTTACTCCGCACCGCTGCTACGGGATCTTGGACTAAGGCTTCGATTAATGGTGGTATTGCGCCTATAACTGCTTCATAACCGACTTCTGCCATCTGTGCTAAGGCGCTAGCAGCCCACAAACGCACTGCGGAAATGTCGGTTCTGAGGGCGTTTGCTAAAGGTGCTAAAGAACGGCGATCGCGACAGTTTCCTAAAGCCCAAACTACACCTTTACGCACATAGCCATTCCAATCACTGTTTAGTTGAGCAATTAATGGACTCACTGCTTCTAAACTGGGATTGCGTCCGATGCCATAAGCTGCACTTACCCGCACTAAGGGACAGGTATCAGTTAACAGACGAATCAGATGGGGAGTAGCACGCGCATCTTCAATATCACAAAAAGCACGTGCCGCTAACATTCTTTGCTGGGCCTGGGGATTTTCCAGCAAGGCTAGCATCAGTTCTGGATCGGGCTTTGCCACAACTGATTCGGCAGTTAGCGGCTCTATTTTATCTAAGGGGCTTTCTAGCTCCTCCTCAATATCGAGTAGGCTTAGATCGTCTTCGTCATACATAATTTGATTTCAATCCCGAAAAGGGATTAACACATAATCCCCCGCACTAATAAGTTAAAGCTTTATATATATTAGTTGGGTTCTTATACATTTTCCTTTCTTCCTCGTTGAGTTTTATCCAAACGAGAACCTCTATAACTCAGACGCTACACTATGTTATCGCTATTCTTGAGTTTATTTTTCTGCACTCAGGAATTTTACCATCCAGATGGATTGGCTTTGATAACCTAACTGATTATAAAGATTCAATGCGGGTTTGTTTGATTGAAACACTTGCAGTCCAATTTGGCGATCGCCTCTTTGAATAGCCCAATTTTCCACATATTGCATTAAAGCTGTACCAATACCTCGCCGCCGGTGTTCTGGTACAACATAGAGGATGAAGATATGAGCATGACGGTTCCCATGTACTTGATCTATAGCATTGCCCACCCAAAGGCAGGCTATGGGTGAATGGGCATTAGTCATTGGGAATGAGACATGGAGAGGAATTTCCCCTTGCCCCCTGCTCCCTGCTCCCTGCTCCCCTTCCTCTTCTACCCACCACAAGGGCGTATCGCTAGAAAAGTATTGCTTAACTGTTTGCTCTAGGTGGGAAAAATCCTCATTGGGAAATAGATCCTGGTAAGTTCGCTGCATGAATTTAAGCAGCAGCGATCGCTCCAAAAGTGAGCCACGGCGAATAATGTATCCAGGTAATAGTTGTTCAGACACTGCTGATATTTATTGACTTAGCTAGCTCGCGTTATGTGCTGCTGGTGGTAAATCAGTTGGAGTAGATTGAGAACTTACCCCCACCTCTTCAATGGGTGCGGGTGCTGCCATATCTGAGGGTAAAAAGATGCGGGCGCTGACTGCCACTAGGGCAAAGAAAAATACTAATACTGCAAGCAGTGGGGCGATGTATTGACGAAAAATAGCCATATTTTAATTGCAAGAAGCTAGGAACTTTTATGAGAACCTAGCTGAAGATTTGTGAAGTATTCTTGATTTATTTTAGCAATTTTCTGTGCATGGGAATTGGAAATGGGGCATTGGGCATTGGGCAATACTTCTCTCCCCCTGCCTCCCCTGCTTCCCTACTCCCTCTGGCGATCGCTCTCCAAGTCGTCAAGTACTCTTTCGCAATACCAATTCTCCGGCATCCCAGGATAAGTCTCTTTTGCCTGTTGAATTAACCGTTCGGCAGCGGCAGTATCACCGGATAATTTAGCGATTAGCCTGTTTTTGAGATAACTATCAGATGAACCCTCCTCTACCTGGGTTGGTATCCCTTGATTTATGCTTGATGGAGTTGATGGTCGGGATTGCTCTCTCCGCAACTGCCAAAATAAAACGTAATAAAGTGTACCAAAAATTAAAATTAGGCTGAGTGTTCCGAAAAAAGTTAAAAGGTTAAATGCTAGAAATCCTAGAACTAACTGCGAGAGAACATACCCAAGTAATAAACCAGTGAGTAAGAGGATGAATGTGCCGACAGCAATAACTACTTGATTCCCCATATATCCTCTTCTTCGTCCTCAAGTCCTGGTCTGGATACTGCCACTGGCTGAGGGTTCCAGGGGGCAAATACTGGTAATAGGAGTAGTCCTGGTACGGCGGCGGCGATGGTAATTAAGAAAAATACAGGCCAACCCGTACTTTGGGCGATCGCGCCTCCAGGGGCCGACAGAATATCGCGGCTGACAGCCATTAAGCTGGATAACAAAGCATATTGGGTTGCGGAAAACCGCTGGTTACAAAGACTCATCAAAAAGGCAACAAAGGCTGCTGTCCCCAATCCACCACAAAATTGTTCTACGTTGATGGCAAGTACCATAGCTTGGTAGTTTTTACCGATGTATGCTAAAAAAAAGTAAGCTAAATTACTTACTGCTTGTAGAATACCAAAAACCCAAAGCGATCGATTGATGCCAATAGCACTCAAAATTGAACCACCTGCTAAAGCACCGACAATCGTCGCAATTAACCCCATCCCCACTTGAATTGCCCCAATGTCGGTTTTGGTAAAACCTGTTTGCAGCAAAAAAGGCGTGGTCATATTGCTCAACAAAGCATCACCTAGCTTGTATAGGGTAATGAATGCAAGCATGAGAATAGCTTTGATAATCCCTTGACGCTGAAAAAATTCCCCAAAGGGCAAGATGACAGCATCAACGAGAGAAGCTGGAGGGCTAATTTCCTTGGGTTCCGGTGCGAACAAGGTGGCAAAAATACCAATTACCATCGTCCCTGCCATAAACAAGTAAACCGATGACCAAGGCAGTTTGTCGGCAAGTATCAAGGCTAAAGCACCTGCGACTAACAGGGCAATTCGATAACCTAAGATAAAAACTGCTGCACCAGCCCCCATTTCTAGCTTTTCTAAAACGTCGGTACGGTAGGCATCAACGGCAATATCTTGAGTCGCACTTATAAAGGCAATGACTATGGCGTTGATTGCTAGTAGCTGTAATGCTTGTTTGGGTTGTTGGAAAGCCATGAATGCGATCGCTACAATCAAAGCAATCTGCGTCAAAATTAACCAACCCCGTCGTCGTCCCAAAATTGGTAAGGTGAACCTGTCTACCAACGGCGACCACAAAAATTTTAAGGAATAAGGCAAACTGGCAAGGCTAAACCAACCAATAGCGGCTAAATCTACCTTCTCTACGGTCATCCAAGCCTTTAATGTATTACCAATTAACAATAATGGTAAACCCGATGAAAAACCTAAAAATAATAAAGCCGCCATCTTGCGACTACCGAAAACTCCCAGCAGCGATTTAATTTTCCTCATATTCTCAACTTTTTGCCTCTTTTGAGGAAATATCAATAAAATACAACGAGGAAATGCAAAAGTGTATCATGTAACTAGTACCTATAAAGGTTTGAATTATCGGAGCGGCAGCAGTTCCTTATTAATCCCGATCGGGTATTGAAACCTGCCATAGCTGCTGTATGATTTCCTGCAAACATGACAAACTACCAAGATTTACTTGGGTTAAATACAAATTCAGGATAACCTTATACTGTTAGCGTTTTATTAACTTTCTTGAATTGGATAAACCTGATGCCCCCTGATTTCTACTCTGTGTGTGGCAAGGCATTTTTCCCAACCTTCACGCGTACCAATGTCGCTTTTTTGGTTAAGCAGCCCTAATTCCTGTTCTTGTTGGGTGAGTTTAGCAAATTCTTTGTAGTGTGGGTAGTTGCTGGTAACAAATGTTTCCTTACGGTGCAAAATCGGTGGATTTTCCCTAGTTGCATAGTCTCGATGAGTGACGACTAGGGTTTTTAAATCAATACCTATGCTGGCTTTTAACGCTGGATGAGGATCAGTGTCGAATTCGGGGTAAGACAGATAGGATATTTGCGGCTTATCAGTGTGATATTTGATCAACGTGGCTTCGTCGATACGGCCAATGGTGCGGCTAGCGCAACCTTCACAGATTCGCAGTACGGGGTCAAGTGCTGCTAGTGCGGAAACATGAACGTAAATAGCACCGCGTGTATGTTTACCAATTTTGCTTTTTTCGCAAGCAGTTTGAATCACCCCAGGTTTACCTAAGCTGAAAAGCTTTTGATCGGCTACTTGACAAGCTTCTTCATAACTACTAAAAAAGGCTTTGATATCGTGACGCATTTCTGGGGCTAGTTTCTGCCATGCAGGACGTTTATCAAAGTGGGTCAGGGCGAGATACACTTGGATATCCAGAGAACGACGATAAGCGATCGCATCCCATTCAGCCTCATCAGTAGCTTGTAAAATTACACCGAAGGCACGGCGGAAGTTACCAAATTCATTCAGTAATTCCTGTTCATTTTCCAATTCGCCTTTGACAGGTAGTCTACCGCGCTTGGTAAAGAAAGCCATGAGTGGTTGCAGCTGTTCTTGATAATCTTCAAACCGCTTAACGGGGATTCGGACTCGCGGTGTAGAAGTCGCAGAAAAGAAGCGGATAGCTTTGTAGCTTTCTTTTTGGGCTTCATTTCGAAAAACAAAGTAAACACCTAGTGCGATCGGTACTGCATCAACATTTAAAACTTCATCAATATAAGTTTTGAGTTCTTGTTGTTCGTAATATTTCTGAAAAGTATTGCGGCGCGTCACAATGCCATCATTGTAAGCAAGTTGGGTTTTACTGGGAGCGTTAATCAGTATTTGAGCCGCGACAATTAAAACTTTCCCGGTGAGTTCCCAAGCTTGGATTAGGCTTTGACGGCGTTCCTCTGAGTCTTCAATGACGTTGAGAACATAGCCCAAATTGACCACATCGGCAGGGGTGCGTGGGACATCGGGATAGTAGTAAGGGTCCCAGCCTGTGCTGGTGTAGCCTAAGTTTTTAACTCGTTGGACATCACCACCGTAGCCGCAACCGTAGTCAAAAAAAGTGGTGTCTTGATTAAGGATTGACCCTTCTATAGCCAATCGTACAGGGCGAGATATATCAATGCGAGCGATCGCAGCTCTATGACGCTCAATTTCTAGCGCTTCAGGCATAATATTAGTTGTCAGTTAACAGTGAACAGTTAACAGTCAACTAATATCCTTTCAATTTTTAACCGCTAGTTCAATTAAATCTTCAATTTTCTTGATATTTGGATCGCCTGCTAAGTAACCAATACCGCGATGCAAATGTAAGCGGAATTGAGTAGCAAGGGTTTCTTTATCGGTGGGATAACCGTCATCGTGACAGCGTTGCTTGAGGGCGAGGAGGAGAATATCAGACATTTCCCCACCAAAAACGCGCCAACTCATTTCGACATTACTATCCTGGGGAATTGGGACGGGAGAGGGTGTGGTTGATTCTGCGAGGGAACGACAAAACGCCCAACGACAAAGGATATTCCATTGGTCAATTTTGGTGCTGCGCTTAAGTTTGGTAAGTTGGTCTTTGGCTGTTTGAGAAAGTTTTATTCTTTCGATTGGTGATTCCATAATCTTCCTAAAAATTGAGGTATTTTTCGCTCATAAACCCAAACAGTAGCGAATCGCAGTTTCAACTTCAAGCATCTTGGAGTCAGAAATCTTGCCAGCTGGGTCAGCAGGAAAGCGATTTTGATCTAAAGAACGAATTTGAAAACATAAAAATACTGTTTCTAGTTGCAATCCACTGTTACTTGGAGATACTCATATATTAGTTGGATAATCACGCTTAATATTTGTTCCTTTCGTACCGACAACTACAGTTACAACCAAAGGTAATTCGTTGATAGCGTCTATCCAGAGATTGAGTGAGTTATCTTTATATGTGTCGGTTGATGCAAGAGGAAAATTATGGAAGATGAAAGAAAGTTTATTGATCGTCTCTACTTTCCAAAGGTCGTTAGATATATTGTAAATATCTTTTTTAGACGATATCTACTACCAAAAATATTGATTTTCTATCACTGTAGTTTGACGGGTAGAAGAGTCGTATTTAAGGAGGTATTCACGAGCGATCGCTTCATTTTCTCGCAGTGTTTCTACTTCTTTTTTACCAATCTCAGTATCCGTAGATAACAAAATGACTTGGTGACTGGCGGATGGGAAGTAACGTTCAACTAAGTTACTGCGGTGAGAGGAATCTAGTCTACCTAATGGCGTATCGATTGCTACTGGTAGGCGGTGTCCAGAGACTTTGGCTAAACCCCAGAGGAATGCGATCGCAAGTAGTTGTTTTTCACCTGCTGATAAACGATGTTTAGGGACAGGTTTACCATTTAAATCGTAAAGTAAAAGGCTGAAAGTCTTAGTATCAATGGTGATACGATGCACTAAGTCTGATTTATGGAGGAGATAAAGGAAGCAATTTTTAACTTCTTCCTCTAATTTATTGAGTTTTCGCAGAGTTAATTTTTCACGAAAAATCTTGAGCGTGTTTTGAACTTTCGCTGCTGAGGTAATAATATGTTCGCTATTTTTATGTTTAATATTTTCTACAGTATAATCACTTAATTCTCTTTTGGACTTGGCAATAATAGTTTCTAATTCAGCTAAACGGCGGCGGATTGTTTTGTAATTTGCTTTAGCTTCAACGACTTGATTTTGTGCCGATTCTAGTGCTTGACGCAGCTTTGTATAATCTTCTGGTGCTGCTGCTGTTTGCACTTGCCTTTCTAGAGTATGAATTTCTTCTTCTTTATTTCTGAGAATAGCTAATTTCTCTTTTGCAGAAAGTTTAGAATTTTGTAAGTGATATATAAGATTATCTAGTTGACTTAAAGTTTCATCATCGGCTAATAACCAAAGTGCTTCCGTCTGGAGAGTCTTTGCATATAAACTATCTACATCTTGGATTAAAAATGATTGGATTTTTTCAACTTGTATCGGAGAAATTTCTACTTGATTTAGCCAAGCGAGTAAACGCTGATCTCGTTCAAGTAACAAATCTTTAGAAATTTGTACCTGTTGATGGCGAAATTCCTTTTCTCCCTGTGTCTGCGCCTGATTAAGCAAATTGGGAATTAATGCTAGAGGTAAAACATCAGCCGCCAATTCACACATTGACTGACGTACTTGTTCAATTTCCGCAGTTTTTGTATTTTGCTGTAGTTCTAGTTGATTGCGTTCTGCTGCAATCTTCCCACCTTCAGAAATGAATTTATCAAAGGCTTCTTGCTGCTTTTGTTCTAACTCTTCTACCTGATTTTTGAGAATTTCTACTTTCTCTTCTGTGGTTTGATAATCTTCTTGCTGTTGGGTTAACCTAGTTTCAATTTCCTCTAGGTTTGCTAAATCCTTACTATTACCAACTTCTTTAAGTTTACGATTAACTAAGATATCTAAATCAACTGCTAAACGATCTGCTAACTCTAAACCTAAAAGTCCACGAATTGCATCTACTACAACTGGTGGTGGTGTTTCTTGTTCTGCGAGTTCTTTAACTTGTTCACCATCAAAGAGAAATAAGTTAGAAATACCTAATGGCAAGAGATTTTCAATATACTCATCCCAAATATTAACTAAAGCATCAGGCCATGTATCACTGTCACCTAAAATACCTAATGTATCTTTACCGTCTTTAGGATTTTTTGTCCAACTACGGACAACACGGTATTTTATTGGTTTATCGTTTTCAATATGTTCAAAAAGCAACTCAATTCGGGTGTCTGCAACTGGATCTATTTTGTTGTTAACACATTGATTGAGAAAATCACTATAACTTAAATTACCACGGGTAGAACATTGGGCACGAGCGCCATAAAGGGCGAGACGAATCGCATCCATAAGGGTGGTTTTTCCGCCGCCATTCATACCACCTAAAAGGATAATTGGGTGTGAGGTTTCCTCATCCATTTTTGGGTTAAGGTTGATTACCTGTTTTCCACTGTAGGGGCCAAAGTTTTGTAGAACGAGTTCAAGAAATATCATTGATTTTTAAGATTAACATGAGTTCGACAGCGATCGCAGAAGCAGAAAGTTTATGATGAAAGGAATCAGATAAAATTAATTAGATGGTTTTGTCTGACGCATTGATAAAAAATATTGTCTATGAAATATAGATAATACCATCACTAACTGTTAAGAAATGCGATTGTATCTGTCTCGGTGTTGGTAAGCGTGGCTAGATTTGCACACCTCCAGCTTGAAAAATCTGTTCGGCGGTTAAATTCAATTCTGGGAAAGTAGGCGAGACAATATGGGTATCGCCTTTAAATTGAGTAACTTGGTACTCACCATCAATTAATTGATAAATGGATATAGTAGGCAGCTTAGGATTGCCAATAAACTTCCTAGCACCTATAGCCGCGTAATCTATAATCCAATATTCGGGAATACCTATAGCTTCATAATCAGCTAATTTTTTGTAGTAATCGTCTCGCCAATTAGTACTAACAACTTCAATAACTAAGGTAATAGATATTGCTTGAGATATCGTTGATTCTTTTTTCCATAAAGGCTCATTCACTAAATTTGGTCGATTGATTATTAAGATGTCTGGTGAATAAGCTGATTCATCTTCAAATGGCTTGACTAATACAGTTTTTGGAATGAAGTAAGGAAGTTTTTGCCGCCCAATTTCGATAGATATATTTAGCGCCAAAAAACCAACAACATCCTCATGATCTCCCACTGGTTGTGCTATTTCAACAATCACGCCATCATGTAATTCGTATCTCCCACCCTCAGTCCGCCAAGCTGCAAAATCTTCAAAAGTTACTAATTTGTATATGGCTTGAATCATAGAACCTCGCTTTTTTTAAGATAACCCAACTTTGTTAAGCGTTCTTTAAGTAGTTTGGTTGACTCCCGTCTTCTATTATTCTGAGTTTTCCTTTTTAAATTTCATACTTGCCCAACTTACCTCTTCATCACTTTTACCTTCATCGACTTCATTGATTGCTGCAACATCGCCCAAAGTCATCTGCTTGACTTTTGCAATATCACCTTGACTAACGGCTTCGCTTAATTCGCGTTTCAAACGAGCATTTTTAATCGCATCTTCTGGAGAACGGGAACTCGTATTAAAACATTTTTCTAGGGTTTCGTATATTCCCACGCGACGAGTCTTTTTGCGATACTGGCGTTCTGTGTCTAACAATTTCGCCATGAGTTCCAAGTGCATCGCATCACCTTCACAGATTTCTTCTAATACTATCCATTCATCACGACCTAGTAGGCTATAGTCAGCACCAGGGCGGGTATCTTGAAATTCTTCGCCTGTCACTTCTTGATAAATTCGGGGTAAGCTATCATCAAATTCGTGTTTTTCTTCTAGCCAAATGCGGCGAATTTCGCTCATTTCTTCGAGAGTAATTAGGGTGATATCGCGCATATTTTCTGGCGCTGTCCGACGGGTTTTTGTTTGCGCTTCTAATAATCGTCTGAGCCAATGTTCCCGCCAATATTTGGTATAGGGGCCAGGGATTGGTTCAATGGAGGTTTCCCCGTTTTTATTGCGTTCAAATAGTTGGACATCTCCCCAAATTCTTCTAAAATCTCTTTTTTCTCGGTCATCTTTGATATCTAGTTCATTGCGGATATCTAATAATGGCTGCATCCATTCTTTTTCTTCATCATTTTGGATCATTGCCTCCATTGATTTATCCTTATTCACTAGTGTGCAAACCCAGCAGCCAAATCGGGAATCACCGCAACTAGGAGTAGAAGTATCAACAACTAGTGGACATTCATTATCGGCTGTTGCACCTCGATACATAGCAAATAATTCTTTATTACTTTGTCCCCAAGGATTATCCCACTGATTTAGGTATATCCAGACATCGTTATTACTCCAATCTTCTATAGGGGTATAGATTAAGGAGTTGGGTAGGCTGGCATTAGGACTCAGGCGATCGCGTACTCGATCAACTTGATGCTTTTTCATTGTGGCAGCACGTTTGGCGCTTTCTGCTTTACGAGTACCCAATACAAGAATTGTTTCACCGTTAGCTCTAACTATTTCACGGATGAATTGATTAGCAGGA
The DNA here is from genome assembly GCF_017114965.1 of Nostoc sp. JL31. Taxonomy (NCBI): domain Bacteria; kingdom Bacillati; phylum Cyanobacteriota; class Cyanophyceae; order Nostocales; family Nostocaceae; genus Nostoc; species Nostoc sp. JL31. The sequence goes on along the minus strand of NZ_JABXKO010000080.1, from coordinate 8,893 downwards.
TTAATTTTTAAACGTGGTGTACACCAGCGAAACTGGTTACGAGGTGCTGGATATCCTTTACCAATAAGATTTACCCAAAATGTGTCTTCAATTACTGGTTGCAGTAGATGTGGATCAATTGGCATTCCCTGTTTTTTAGCAGCTACCTTGAGATTCTGCATGGATTTGCGAACCCAAGCAGACACTACAGGGTTTTCTACCTGAGTATCGGTTGTAATTACATATACTGTTTTAGTTCTTTTTTCTGGAGGAAGAGATGCGATCGCATTCCATACAAGCTGCAATACTGTGCTAGAATCTTTTCCCCAAGACACGCCTAAAACCCAAGGTATCTCATCTAAACAATACAATTCTTGAATTTCAATGGTGAGAGCTTGGATGTAGTCCACTAACTCTGCTACAGTACGTGTTTGCTGACCTTTATTTTCTGCTTGTTGTGCTGTAGTCATTTCTCCTTATCTCTGGAAACACTGGCTTAATATCCGCGCGAATAAAATTCGCGTTTACATACATAAAACCCGCCGATCTGGGTTGAAGAAAAGTTTTTAAAAACTTTACTACTAATATCCAAATTTTTGGATAATTAAACGACATAATCCTATTCTGTTTTTAAAATTTAACATGAAAGATAGTGCATCTGACCCTACTGCTGACATTGCTAGAGAATACCTGGAACGGGAAGACAAGGAAAAACAGGTACTAGCTTTACTCCTAGAGAAGTTTTTAGGGAGAAAAGATCAGATTCTCGTTCAAAAAACCGAGATGGGTGGTACTGAGGCTTATGTTAGCTCTGTTACACTGGAATGGTTTGCCGGTCGGGTTCACTTCGCCTCTGGCTTACCTCTGTTTCAAAAAAAGTATAATCCTGAAACTGATAATGTCGAGATTGACGCGGATAGTATTGATGAAATTCAACAGCGTCCCCTTGATTGGTCACGTCAAGCGCCACTAGTGCAGTATTTGGCGGCTCGACACAACCATAAGTTTCCGCCAGTGCTGGTAGTAATTAATCAACCGTGGGTGGATAATCCTAAAGCTGCTGAGTGGGATAGTGAAGGACGCGCCACCAAGTCTACTACTGATTTCGTCCCCTTAGATAAAGACGCTAAAGTAGGTATGCTAAATATTTCTGAGGATGATGTAACTATTTATGCACTAGATGGTCAACACCGATTAATGGGTGTACAGGGGTTGATGGAGTTAATTAAAACTCGCAAACTCCAGCGCTATAAAAAAGATAAAGGTGCTGATGACAGTTTTATTACAGTCAATGATTTGATAGAAAAGTACCAAGTAGACCTTGCTTACTTGCAAAATTTACCCAAGGAAAAAATTGGTATTGAGTTCATCTGTGCGGTAGCGGCTGGGGAAACTCGCACCGAGGCGAGGCGGAGGGTGAGATCAATTTTTGTTCATGTCAACCTGATGGCTGCACCCTTGACTAAAGGGCAACTAACACAGTTGAATGAGGATGATGGTTTTGCGATCGTTGCTAGAAAAATTGCAGTTACACATCCACTATTAGAACAACGACAAGAGCGCAATCCCCGTGTTAATTGGAATAGTGCAACAGTAGCCTCCAATTCTACAGTTTTGACAACTTTGCAAGCTCTGCAAGATATGTCTGAGCGATATTTGGCTCAAAAGTTCCCTCACTGGAAACCTTTGGAGAAAGGTCTAATTCCCATGCGTCCAGAGGATGAAGAAATTGAGCAGGGAATTGAGGAATTTAAAAAGCTATTTGATTCTTTGGCTAGTCTTTCTAGTTATAAAATTTTAGAACACGAGGATACACCAGCTTTACGGCGCTTCAGCTTTGAGAAGGATGGAGGTGAAGGAAATATGCTTTTCCGTCCAGTTGCTCAAGTTGCATTAGCGCAAGCTTTGGGAATTTTAGTTTTTAAAAAAGGTTTTTCCCTGGCAGATATTTTTAAGAAACTGCGGAAGTTTGACCAGCAAGGTGGTTTTAGTGGTATGGAATATCCCCAATCTCTTTGGTATGGGGTTTTGTATGACCCAAATAAAAAGCGGGTGCAGGTTGCTGGACGAGATTTGGCAGCGAAGTTATTAGTTTACATTCTGGGTGGAATTCAGGAACAGATGGAACGTGCTGAACTTCGTAAAGCTTTGGCTGATGCCAGGACTGTTGAAGATAAAACTATAAGTTTTGATGGTAAGTTTGTTGATCCAAAAGCTGTAGGACTTCCACATATTCTCAACTAGCAAAGTTAAGTAGGGATTTTGCAGTGTGGTTTTTACCGATGCTACAGTCCATAAGGGTTGCATATCATGTTTGCTAACATCTACTAATTTATATTAGGTATTTATATGGCTCAACCGATTGAGGACGACAATAATAGCATTTCTCCTCAGATAAAAGCTCAGTTTAGCTCCTTTATTGAGCCATTCTTCTCACAATATCATCGCGATCGCTGTTATCCGGGGCTGATTTTTCAGCAGGGAAAGCGGACAATGCTGCAAATTAATGTACCTGCGAGTGACTTTTCTGGTCTTCTCCAAGCTAAACCATCCACTGGGAATGATCCTGATTCTGGTAAAAATCGCCCAGAGGTTAAAGGTCATGCTGATGAAATTAAAAAATATATTGTTGACCGTTCCAGAAAAGAAAAACCTTGGATTGTAGGAACTTTGACTGCGAATGTAGCTCCAAAAGACATCACAATTCTTGAACTGGGTAGGGGTATTTGTCTAGTTGTTATTCGTCGTGGAGTCAAGTTGGATATAACTGATGGACAACACCGTAAACGTGCAATTCACGAATTGATAGAAAGTACTGAAAGCCACTTAATCAGTAATGATGATTTTGCAATTACTCTAGTTTTAGAGGGTGATTTTCAGCAGTGTCAGGCAGATTTCAGAGACATGGCTCAAACAAAACAACTAGATAAATCATTATTATTATCATTTGGTGAGTTCTCTGGTCGAGTTGGCATTACTAAAGAGTTAATAAAACGAGTGCCAATGTTTCAAGGCAAGACCGAGAAGATTAAATCAAGTCCTGCAACTAAACAAAAGCTGATTTACACAACCAATTTTATAGCTAGGTTTGTAAGTTGCGTTTTTACTAACGATCCAGGTAATCAGCTTCGAGATTATGATGTTTATCAAGCATCTGATGCTTTAGTTATTTGTCTTAATAGATTTTTCTCAGAATGTAGTAACACTGAATATATTGCTGATACAACTGTTGAAGAACTAACAACAGATGAAGTCACTGCATTTAAAGAAGATTGTATTCTAGGTATAAGCGTTGGACTGGAAGTTTTAGGGCGTTTATTGCACTATATATATGAGCCAGAAAACAATTATTTTAATGAAGAAAAAATTTCACAACTAGCACAGTTAGATTGGTCAAGAGAAAACCAACTTTGGAAGGATAATGTAATTAGAATAGATACCCAACCTAAAAATCCAGAGAAGCCATATAGAATATCTGCTACTGTTAGTGCAGTAACAGATGCAGTCAAAATAGTAAAAATTACAGTGGGGTGGATGTAAAGTTATTGCTTTTAACTATTATTTAAAAATCAAGATAGGAATTTGGTTAGATCAAATTCCTCATCTTGCTGCTCTGCATTCGTTCTTTCATAACTAAGAATCAATAAAAGTCGCTCTGAATAGTCTACTGCTCCACGCAGTTCATTTTGTATAATCTCTAAACCAGCATTAGCGTACTCTTCAAAAATGTGAATGCGTTGCTCGTCAGCTACATTATCATCACCTATAATCTTAATATTTTCTGTTTCGGTGATAGCCAACAAATTAATTAATAGAGTGAAGCTGCTAGTAAAATAATCTTGTCGCAGTGGGGATAAATCTTTAGAAATTACGTCTAAAGGAATGCGCTTTTTATTTTTAACGCCCAATGCTGCTGCAAACACCATTACTTCTACATAAGTCTGAAAAGGCCCAGTTGTGTCTTTTGATGCGACTAGAGATTTCACCAACTCAGCCTTATCTTTAGCAACCCTGATTCTATTTGCAGCCATTGTTTTAATATCTACATTGTTGCTATTTTAACCGAAAGTTAGAAGCGATAGTAATTATTAACGCATTATTTTATACTAGTATGTGGGCGATCGCTAAACAAACAAATTCTCCACTAACATAGTCCATCCTGGCACTGTGGGTTCAGCTTCAGCTACCTCACCACGTCGATACACTTGCGGTTCATCAGGATTAGTAGCACCATATTCCCGACTCCGCTAACTTTCATCTTTATAAATCTCGCTACGATGTCCTATTTTAATTACAGTTACTATCAAAACATCATCACCTATTTCATAAACCACTCGATAATCTCCTACTCGAACACGATATGAATTATCATCACCTTGTAATTTTTTTACCCCATTTGGACGCGGTTCTATTGCCAAGTCGTTGATTTTAGTTTGTATGCGTTGTTGTACGTCTATAGCTAGTTTCCTAAACAGGATACTGAATAAATTTAATAGCTTGTCTATCTCTTTCATCACAACTCACCATAACATCCGGGTAGTGAAATGGCCCGTTCTCAGTTACTCCTACTTTTGCATCTGCCATAAAAGCACGACAGGAACTTCCTCGGAGGTGACTTTTTAATGCCGAAGCTAAGTTTAAGGCAATACTAGTATGAGGAATTGTACCCCCAGTTATGGCAAAGACTTCACCATTGATATATTCGTATTTAATCTCTTGGTGTTCTTCCCATTTTAAGTATTCCTGTGGAGTCATATACTTTCCGTCTGGATTCGCAACCATAACTTTATCCTTTAAAAATTACGTTCAACCGCAATAATTTCAGTATATTCATACTCGTTCGGACTTTGTTTCACCAAAGGATATCTTTCTCTACCCAACTCAATATAATCTTGTTCGCAATCTGGCTTAGATGAATAATACGTAAGCACATATTCTCTACCAATTCTCTGTGTCATTTCTGCTTCAACTTCACCCCGCCACTGAGTCTTAGTAACTAAAACTATCAACTGATTCGCTAATTGGGGAATTGTCTTCGCAATGTGTCGCCGCGAATTCTCATCCAAACTACCAAAGGGTGAATCCATCACAATCGGGAAAGTGCTACTATCGGGAATCATCATCATTTTTCGCTTCTCACTCCATTCCCGTACTTTGTCAATGATGCTGGCAATAAAGGATAAACTGAGAATTTGATTCTCCCCGGTGGAAGCTGCAACTGGTGCTTCTATACCCGTGGTATTTTCTACTAATGTCAGTTCATATTTATCGCTAATTTTAGGAATGTATGGAGTCACAGAAATTTCTGTAAATATTTCTTGCACTCGCTTTTCTAGTTGCAGGCGAAATTGTTGTTCTTGACGATTTCTAACTTCCGTTAACCGCTCGATTGCATCTTGAGTGGCGTTAATTCTTCGCTGTGCTAGAGTTTGCTTGTCTTCATTCAGCTTTTGCTTGGCAATTTGTTTATTTAAACCTTCAATCTCAGTTGTGAATTGAGCAATTTGCTGCTGATTTGCACCCTGTTCTCGATTTAACTCATCAATTTTACTTTCAATTTCATCTAAGCGTTTTTGCAAACTGCTAATTTCTTCATTAGCATCTTTTCGTAAGCGTTCTTGAATATTGTCTAAATCGCCTTCAATTTGAGATATGCTTTGCCTTAACTGATTAATTCTGGCTTGTTCTCTATCAACTTCTTCCCAAAAACCTATAGCTTGCTTATCAATTTCATCTACTTGAGCTATCATCCGAATTGCAGTTTCTTCCACCGCCGAGGAACCTGCTTTATTTAACCACGTACTTACATGAGTATGAGAATGATTACCCTCGTGTAATTCTGCGCCACAAATACAGCGCTGAGAATTGAGTAAATCATTCACAAATTCCCACGAAATTCCTGATGTTAACTCTCCGCGCTGCTTCAAATCATTGATGATTCCTCGGAACTGAGATGTAGTTTCTGACAGTAAAACTGTATATCCCCGCGCGGAAATAACTTTTTTTAGCGCTTCCTTAGTTTTTTTATATTCTTCTTGATTCGCTGCTTTCTGCGATTCTAAATCCTGCCATCTTTCTTGTAACTCCTTCGCTGCACTAAGTTCTCGTAAACGAGTACTTGTCTCTTTTTTAAAAGTTTGTTGGTATTCTAACTCTTCTTTAATTTCCGTTTGCCGTTTGGTAATGCGTTCTCGTTCTCGTTCTATCTTTTCTTGCTGTCGTAATAGCTGTTTTGTTTCAGAATCACCAATTGCTTTTAACTCATTTTCTAGAGCTTTTTTAGCATCTCCCAAATGTCTGATGGAACGGTTGATTACTTCTACACCCAAGAAAATTTTTGTAGCTTCGGCAATTTCAGCTTTTTTGTCAGAACGAACTATTTCTTCAATTCGTTCGCCGTCAAAGAAAAAATATTGATGTAAAGTAGCGGGTAAAATTTGATTAATGATATCGTCTGGTTGCTGAGTTGGTATATTCCATTTGCCATCATCTGCACCAACCCACATGGTTAATTGAGTTTTGCCAGCATCAAAATCACCTTCGTTTTTATAACCCCGACAGGCGCGTTTAACTCGATAGCGTTTACCTTCATGTTCCCAGCCAATCTCTACCCAACATTCTACAGCTTGACCTTTTTGAGTTTCTGCGATCGCACGCTTATTAACTAACTGTTCTATCGATGCAAATGCTGCACTAAATTTCTCATATAATACCCAAGTAAAGGCATTCAGTAAACTAGTTTTACCAGAGCCATTATTACCATGAATAATCGTCGTGTTGTGAACATCTTCACCAGCCAGAATCATCTCTGGTGTCGTACCATAAAAGGAGCGAAAGTTGCATAGCTTGATTGAAGTCAGCTTCATCGCACCTCTTCCTTAATAATGTCCAAAATATTATCATTTATATGGCTGTTAATCTTCTTATCTAGCCTGCCTTTTTCCAGCTTCCATACCCGCTCAATAATTCGCCGTACCTCCGGCGGAGCGTTGTTTATTGGCTCTTGTACATCATCGATATTCGCATTTTGTGACATCTTCGGTTTGGAAATATAGTTTTTCTATATTTTAACTTTCTCTAGTACTACATTTACCTCCGTAAAGCCACTGTTAGCGTTATCTTTAATTTTGCCAAAACTATTTTTTCAAATTTATAATTTATCTTTGAAAAAAGACTTTGTTATTGAATTGTCTTCTGTTATTATTAATATTAACAGTCTAGATAATAATGGGATGTAAGTAAAATTTTTAAAGCCACTTACATCCTATTATTATCTAACTCATAATTTTATTATTTCATACTTAATGCTTCTTTTTTCAAAACTCGAAAAATTTTACAAAATAATACAACTATATAGTTCATCATCAAATATCTAATAAACCATATCGCTTTTGTAAATCAAGTAACTTCATTCTTGCAACGCCTGCATTATCAGCTAAATCAGCAAACTCTACAAAGCGACGTAATTCCTTTTTCAATAAATTGCGCTCAACTTCTATAGTTTCTCTATCTAAATCTGGTGGCAAAACAATCATGTCAAATATTGTTGCGCGTTCCTTAGCTGGATGAGGACGTAAAACTCGCCCCCGTCGCTGAATAAACTGGCGAGGATTACCAGAACTCGATAAAATGACCGCAGTTTGAATTGCTGGAATATCAACACCTTCATCTAAACAACGAATTGCGACTAAACCTTGCAACTCTCCACTTTCAAATTGATGGCGCAATATTTCCCTTTCTTGCAAAGTTGTTTGGGCTGTATAGGTACTTACCTTGTACCCCAAATCTACTCCGAGAATTTTAGCAACAGCTTTGAGTTGGCGTAGCGATGAACGTTGTCCCACATCTTGGGAACCATCACTACAATAAAAAAGAGTGTGAGTAGTTTCGCGGCGAGTAATCATTAAATCGCGCAAAGCATTTAATTTATTTTCTGCCGCACCAATTAATCTTGCCCTTTGCATTAACAAAGGCTTTAAATCTTCATTGTCTTCAAAACTTCCTGCTTGTCCATTTTCTCTATCTCGGTAAAGTAGCGATCGCCCAATTCTTTTAGTTAACTTTAAATAGGCAATACTTTCAGCTTCAGTTAGTTCCACCAACACCGGATAATACAGATAATGTACCAAAGCCCCTTGAGCAATCGCATCCCTTAAAGTAAACTCTGGCTGGAGAACTGGGCCAAAATAATCAAATAAAGATTGCGTACCAAAATCATCAAAATATCTTTCCGGTGTGGCAGATAAAGCCAGTCTCAACCCCACACTGCGCGGTAAACTTTCTTCTAACTTGGGTGCGCCTAAATTATGCGCTTCATCCCCAATAATTAAAGTTTTGGGAGGAAAATATTTGAGTTGGGACTGAAAACCATCTCCAATTAAAGTGGAGTTCGTAGTAATTACGGTGACAAAGCGTTGAGAACCAGAACGCAGATTATAAATTTGCGTAGAAAGTTGACTTTGCCAAGTGCGTAAATTCTCAAAAGCTAAAATGGGTTGCAAATTAAATTTTTCACATTCTCGCGCCCATTGGGTGACAAGATGGCGGTAGGGACACACCACCAACAAGACTTGTAAATTAATCTGTTGGTACAATTCACAAGCGATCGCTAATCCGGTAATTGTTTTACCACTACCAGTAGCCATTTTCAGCGTCCCTCTGCCATTGTTGGTAAACCAGCTAGCGATCGCTTGTCGCTGATATTGCCGCAATTGCAGAGACGGAGGCATTCTTGGGCATCCTGGTAATGGTTGCGTATAATAACTGCCCTTACTTTCCCTTGTAAACGGTAATTTCAATCGGAAAGTGGGCAGTTGCTGCACTGAATTTTGCGTCAGGTACATAAAGCAAATGGGAATGGGGCATTGGGCATTGGGCATTGGGCATTGGGCATTGGGCATTGGGCATTGGGCAT
>NZ_JABXKO010000064.1:0-13375 GCF_017114965.1 Nostoc sp. JL31 | reverse complement strand
AAACTTCAATATACCTTATTTCTATTTTTCCTCTGCCTAGAGTGACAAAAGAGGGTTAATTCTGTTAATTTGAGGTCACTTGATGGCTTATCAATTACTGTATCATCTCCGCTTAATGTGCCGCCCACTAAGTTGATATAGAGCTTAATTTCATCAAATAAGTCTTTGGGTTCATACTGCTCACGCAGCAAAAATATATTGTCAATTTTTGCTAAAGAGAAAGTTATTTGGTCGAGTCTATATTGTGTTGTTCCACGTGTCGTAAAAGATGGAAATCCTTCAGCAACAATAGTAGATTGATCAATATTTGCATCAAAATTACTTTGAGATAAATATGATTTAGCTGCTAAAAGTAAAGCCACTAAATGAGCTTCAGCGCTTCCATCTGTAGGGCTAGCAATCCAGCAGCGCTTAAAGCAGCATCAGGAATAAATAGTCCCGCACTGGCTGTAGTAGCTCCATTCGCCAGTCGTGTTGTGCCTGTTCCTAAAATTTGTACTAGAGTTGGTTTAGTCATCAATAAAAAATATTTAGGTTCTTACAATTTAAAGTAGTTCTCTTGTACTGCCAAGAGTTTTTAAAAATTTAGTGACAAAAATTAAGTTTTGTCACTTCGACTACGGGCAACGGCGATAGCCTTAAAAAGAGCGATCACAATCTTGACAATACCAACGCTGAATCATGCCGTCCTTGCACTGATTGCAGCCGTTACGGTAAGTATGCCACTCGTGGCAACGGGAACACTGAATGCGGGTTAGGTTTTTTGTCAATTAGGTTTACTCAAAGTAGGTACGAAAATAAGTAGCATTTTAGCAGTGCGAACTTCTGCAAAGATCCTCAAAACGGGGTTATAAATGCTCTGGATGAGTAGCAAATGAGTAGAATTATAGATCAGAGCCAAAAAACCTTGATATACAAGGGGCTTCGGTTTAGCATTGAAAAACGAAGAGAAAATTGCGTAAATTGAGAATGGGAAATCAATTTTTATAACTCCTAACTCTTGTACAGACGCGATTAATCGCGTCTCTCCTAATTTCCTACTCCCCACTCAGTACTCAGCACTCAGCACTCAGAACTGTTATGAGCATTACACTTACAGGTACAGTCGAACGTCGTGATATTGGTACAGGCGCATGGGCGTTAGTTACAGAAGAGGGTGTTACTTACGAAATCCTCAGAGGGGCTGACAAAGACTTACTCAAAGCCGGACAAAAAGCAAAAGTGAAAGGACAGGTGCGTGAAGATATCATGACTACTGCCATGATTGGCCCTGCCTTAGAGGTCAAATCTTTTGAGGTAATTAGTTCTGATTAGCTGTGGAATCCAGAACCTCTTGCAGACGGCTTCTAAACTCCCCTTTGGGATGGCCTCCTTTCACTTCACCAACAATCTGAAATTCTCCCTCTGGAGAATTGCAGAGGATGTAAGTAGGCCATCCCATTTCTGATTTATCGGGATATTGAGTCAACAAAATCTTGCGATACTTGCGGTAAGCAGTCGTATCTTGCATTTTTACATCGATAAATTCTAAACCCAGTTCTTCAGCCACCTTTTTGTCATAAAAAGACATTTTGTGGCAGATGCCGCACTCTTCTGAAGAGAACTTAATTACAGCTAAACTCATGGGTTGGCTACTCTTTGATTATAAACAAAGTTTTTTAGCATAATGCTATGAAATATTACCATATAGCTGGTCATTAGTGTCAATCTAAGGCTGAAACCCCGATCTAGTATTTTTTCATTTTTCCCTAATATGTAGTCTGTCAAGTTTAAATTGATGGATTCATCAGTGACAAACCAGTGCGATATCTAAGACGGGCTACGTCTACGCCAAAATATCAAGTAGGATGCGTTTATCAGTCCAAATCTATTCACTGTCTGGATTTAGGCTTGCATTTTATATACCAAAATAGAGATTTTGAGAAAAAATAAGGTGCGTTAGCTGTCTTTGTAACGCACCATCTATTAGCAATTGCAGATTAATAAATCCACATTTTTTATTCTTCTGGCTCTAAATCGACTTCTTCCTCTTCATCTTCTTCACTAGCTTTAGCTACAGAGTTAGCAGAAACAACAGCACCTTTATCTAACTTTTCACGCACCAGTTTCTTAATCTCTTCAGCAAATTCAGGCTTTTCTTCTAGATACTTAATAGCGTTGTCTCGCCCTTGGGAGATATTATCGCCATTGTAACTATACCAAGCCCCCTTGCGGACAATAATGGAAGTTTCTTCTGCCAAGTCTACAATACAACCCAAGGTAGAAATCCCTTTACCAAAAATAATGTCAAATTCCGCTATTCTGAAGGGCGGCGCTACTTTATTTTTGGCGACTTTGACTTTAACGCGATTACCAAATTCATCTGTACCTTTCTTCAAGGTTTGAATTCGACGAATATCCAAGCGCACCGAAGCGTAAAATTTCAATGCATTACCTCCAGTCGTGGTTTCTGGGCTACCGTAGGTAACACCGATTTTTTGCCGCAACTGGTTAATGAAAATTACTGTACAACCGGATTTACCAATGTTGCCCGTAATTTTACGCAGGGCTTGGCTCATCAACCGCGCTTGCAAACCAACGTGAATATCACCCATATCGCCTTCAATTTCAGCACGGGGAACCAGTGCTGCTACTGAGTCAATGACTACAATATCAACCGCAGCAGAGCGAACCAGCTGATCGACAATTTCCAAAGCTGATTCGCCAGTGTCAGGTTGGGAAATCAGCAAATTGTCAATATCTACACCCAATGCAGCAGCATAAGTGGGATCAAGGGCGTGTTCAGCATCAACGAAGGCAGCAATACCGCCATTTCTTTGCACTTCGGCGAGCGCATGTAACGCTACTGTAGTTTTACCAGAACTTTCTGGCCCATAAATTTCTATTACCCGCCCCTTGGGTAAACCACCACCCAATGCTAAATCTAGGGTAAGCGCTCCACTAGAAATTGTTTCCACCCGCATCCGGGTAGCGTCGCCCAAGCGCATGATTGCCCCTTTACCAAAGCTGCGCTCAATCTGGTTTAGCACCATAGTCAGTGCTTTTTGCTTGCCGGAAGTATCGGTGTTGATAGCCATTTCTGCCTCTAATGCCTCTAATCTAAATATATGGTTTTAAGGAGTGTTGGTTTCGGAGTTTGAGTAGAACAGATATACTATTTTAACCAGAAAATTCTGGAATAGGACTTCTCAAATCAAAAAAGGGTGTGACAAGATCGTAACTCGATCGCTACCAGATTAGGGTAGTTTTGCACAATGATACCAACTTGCATTCAGAGATAGCTTTTTTTGGCTGGGTAAGCAAGGGTTTTCAAAGAAAAAATAAATTACCTAAACAACCCTGTTAGTATAACTGTACTCGTGAGCATTTGCGGAGGTTGCTCAATTAGGAGCGATCGCCATCCGAATTAGTATATCATCGACAACGACGGCTTCATTGGTTAAAGAAGGATGTATATCGCTTCCAGCGTGGTAGCGAAGGAATTTTAAGGTTTTGGGTTGCTTCCACCTATGAAACAACTTTGGCTTTTACTTCAGTATGCTTAAGGAGCAAGGGTATTTGCAGTTGATTAGGGGCTTGAAGGTATAAACCGAACGACTGGGCTGGTATTATAATATCTAAGCATCGTACTATTATTTTCAGCTTTTAGCTATAGGTGTGTTTATCTGGCGTAAATGCTAATTCTTACCTTCACTCAATGCTCACTGATTGTTTTAGTGACAGATTTAGCGTTAAATACCACTTTTGGTAGAAGATATACTGCAATTATTTAGTCTGCTTCCTCTGTATCTGTGCAACCAATGGCAATCTGTCAGTCTATGCGTCCAGATCAGGGTGATACACTGATAAATTTCCATCTATTTGTTTATTAAAGACAAAATTATGCCCACAACATCAGGAAAACCTTTACTAGAACTAGCTACAGCATATAACTCTTTGAGGGATTCTGGTTTCGATTTCTCAACTGCTGTTGGTGAACCGATTGATAACGCTATTCAAGCACAGGCAACAAAGATAGAGATTATTACAAAGACGGTAGAGAAAGATAACCCTAACTCTAAAAAAAAGTTACCTGTTATCCAGCAAGTAGCCATTATCGATAATGGTTATGGTATGAACGCTGATGTACTTCATAGTTGTCTTCAGCTAGGTTATTCTACAAGATATAATGATAGGGAAGGCATTGGTCGCTTTGGAGTAGGAGCAACCCTCGCAGCTATTTCTCAGTGTAAAAAAATTACTGTTTTCTCGCGTGATAAATCTACAGGTAATTTTTTATCAACATATATTGATATAGATGAAATTGCTAAAAAAGATCAATTAGAGATACCATATCCTGTAATTACAAAACTACCTCTAAAGATAAATCCTCTTATAAATCAAGATTCTGGGACAATTATTGTATGGGATAAATGCGATCGGCTAGAAACTGATCCTAATGGAAAGCCCATAAGTTCAAAGCTTTTATTGGATGAGCTTGAAGAATGGGTATCGCGTGCATATAAATATTTTTTATGGGATAGAAGAGAAATATACTTAAATGGCAAGCCAATTATTGCTCATGATCCACTTTATCTTAATCCAAAAGGTACAAGGTTTTCAGAGGATGAGCCAGCTAAAGTAGAATTTTCTCACAAGCTAGAGTGGCAAATTCCAAGTAATCCTAATAAAACTTCTGAAATACAAATTACTCTTACACTACTACCTGAAAGTTTGAGATCCAAACGTGGTGCAGGTGGTGAACCTCCTGCAACAGAGAGAAGAATTGATAAAAATGAAGGTATTTCGCTTCTTAGACATAAACGAGAGGTTGCATTTGGAAATTTCTATCCTATGCTTCCTAGTGTTATTGAAATAGATAGATGGTGGGGATGTGAGATTAATTTTGAACCTGATTTAGATGAATGCTGGGAAATCCGAAATGTTAAACGCGGTGCTCGTCCTATAGCTGAACTCAGAGAAGCTATTAAAAAACTACTCAGCAAAAAAGTTCTTGATTTAAGGAAAGAGATTCAGGAATACTGGAAGAGAGTCGATGCTGCAAACGCTCAAGAAAAAGGTGTTCATACACCAGCAGAAGATATTGTTAAAGAGGTGGAAAAAACTGTTAAACCTGCTGTTCAGGCAGGAAAAATTTTATCTACAGAACAAAAAGAAGATAAACGACGAGAAGTTATAGAAGATCCAGAACTTCCTGAATATGAGAAAACAGTGTTGCGCCAAAAAGTTGCTGGCCCTAGCCCACTACCAATATCAATCAAATCAAAAGCAATGGCAGGTGCAGAGTTTATGGAGACAGACCATATAGGTAATGGTCAAATTGTTCTAACCTTTAACAAAAAACATCCATTTTTTAGTGAAATTTACAACAAACTTGAAGAACTGGAGCAATCTACTGATGAAAATACACAGACTACAGCTCTAGTGATTAGGTACGCAATCGATTTACTACTTATGGCTTACGGCCGCGCTGAAAGCATGATTGATCTAGATAATCCGACAATTAATGAAGTAATGACCGAGCTTAGAAGCTATTGGGGTGTTCAATTAAGGAAGTATATTAAGAAGCTTGCTGATGATCAGTAATGGAAAGAGCATATCAACTAGCTCCAGACATACTACGCAGTCTCATTCCAAAAGATAAGATTGGTGTATATGTATTAGGAAATATAGGTCTTAGTCGTTTTTATCCAATTTATATAGGTCGTTCTGATATATGCTTGTTAACTAGATTGTTAACCCATAACCATAGAGATAAAGCAACACATGTAACTTGGAGATTGACATCATCAATAAAACAAGCGTTTCATCAAGAGTGTTGCTTATATCATACTTATGAGGAACAGAGCTTTTTGAATGGTGTTCATCCAGCAAGCCCCAAACAAAGCGGACTAATATGCCCAGTATGCTCTTATACAGAGATTGATATTCAAAGTCTTAAGGAGAGAACTGAAGAAAACTTGGAATACAGGTAAACAAGTATCTTGATTTTCTGAACGGTTTACAGCCTAAGATAGCAGCACAGATTGCAAAAAAGGTTTTGGCTTTGAATGTTAAGCCTTTACCCGCTGATAGTGAGCAGCTATCTGGTTATCAGGGTTTATATCGAGTTGATAGTGGTGAATATCGAATTATTTACAGGTATTTTCCCGATCGCGATTTAATAGAAGTGATTTTAGTCGGTAAGCGTAATGATGATGTCTACAAAAGATTGAAGTGATTTTAGTCGGTAAGCGTAATGATGATGTCTACAAAAGATTGAAGCGTTTACTGGATTAACCTTTGGTTTTCATTAAAATGCTAGAATCTCTCCAGCACAAATGCTTTCAGGTATCTTTGATGACTTTCGACCTTCCCGACTCTCTGATACTCGATACAGCGCTTTCAGTTTCTGGATTAACTGACTATATCCGCTTGCTGTTAGAGCAAGATGAACAATTGCGGCAAGTTTGGGTAACTGGTGAAGTTTCCAGTGCTAACAACCATCGCAGTGGTTTATTTTTTACACTGCAAGATCCCGATCGCACCGCCGGAATTAAGTGTGTAGTATGGAATAGCCAATTGCCAAAACTCGCCCAAATGCCTGTTCCTGGTGAGCAAATAATTATTTTGGGTAGTATTCGCCTATATCCACAACGGGGAGAGTATCAGTTATCAGTTTGGCAGACTTTACCTGCTGGTGTTGGTTTACAGGCATTACGCTATCAACAACTCAAAAACCGCTTGCTGGCTGAGGGATTGTTCGACGCGCAAAGAAAGCGATCGCTCCCCACCCACCCTCAAACGATCGCTGTCGTCACTTCACCAACGGCTGCTGCTTGGGGTGATATTCAAAAAACCCTGAAGCAAAGGTATCCAGGTTTACACGTTTTATTTTCTCCGGCGACCGTACAAGGTGAGCAAGCACCTGAATCTATCGTCAAAGCAATTGAGCGGGTGGAAAGAGATGGCCGCGCCGAAGTGCTAATTTTATCGCGGGGTGGTGGCGCGGTGGAAGAGTTGGCTTGCTTTAATGATGAACGAGTGGTGCGATCGCTGGCTAGTTGTTCGATTCCTGTAATTACTGGGATCGGCCATCAACGAGATGAATCTTTAGCAGATTTAGTTGCAGATGTATGTGTGCATACACCGACTGCGGCGGCGGAAATGGTTGTACCAGCACTTTCAGAGTTGTATACTGAACATCGACAGCGAATTGTGGCTTTACATGAGGCGGTGCATGACTTTAGAGAAAATGCTGAGAATAAACTGCAAGTATTACGTAATCGTTTGCGACGTTTGCGGTTAGATCGGCAAGTGCAGCAGGAGGTGGAAAAGCTTGCTTGGAAGCGTCAGCATTTGATGCAAATTACGATGGGGCGATCGCAGCAAGCAACGCAGCATTTAGAATTATTGCGGCAGAAGTTGGCAACTCTTGACCCGAAAGCGGTGTTACAGCGTGGTTATGCGGTGGTGAGAAGGGAAGATGGGGCGATCGCTCGTTCGGCGGTGGAGTTGGCTGTGGGGGAAGATTTGTTGATTGAATTGGGGCAAGGTAGCGTTAAAGTGAAAGTTATGGAAGTGAACGAACCGCCAAGACGCCAAGGACGCAGAGAGTTGAATGGTTAAACGTAAGGGTGCTTCTAGTTCTGAGGAAGGTTGGAATTATGAGGCGAAGGTTGCTGAGATAGAGGGAATTATTACTCGCATTGAGGCGGGTGAGTTGGAGTTGGAAGCTGTGTTTGACCAATTTGCAACTGCTGTGGAGTATTTGCGTCAGTGCGAAGGTTTTTTGCAACAGCGACAGCAACAGGTAGATTTGTTGATTGAAACATTAAGCCAAGAGTAGATACCGGAGACTCTAGTTTGAGTTTAGGCTAGTAGTGTGAATATAGGAGTTTGCTTTTAAGTGAGGTATAAAATGCAGGACTCAAAATCTCAGATATAAAGAGTTTCTGCCTTCTGCCTCCTTTAAGCCAGAGTTCTAATGAGGAGTTGGATAAACAGAGAATGACTGATGAGATCATTGATTTGACAAACTGCGATCGCGAACCGATCCACATTCCAAGTTTGATCCAGCGTCACGGGGTTTTACTAGTTTTGCAAGATCCCACCCTGGAAATCCTTCAGGTGAGTAGCAACATCCAGAAAGTTGTTGGTCGTCAACCTGATGAATTGCTAGGCAAGCCGTTGTCAGATTTACTTGATATCAAGCATATTCAGCTGATTCAACAATGTCTCGCCGAGGATTTTGAGAGCGTCAATCCCTTAAATCTGTCCATCAAACATCAAAATAAATCAATTTATTTTGATGGTATTGTCCATCATTTAGATAATATTATTATTCTAGAATTAGAGCCGAAAAAAGCGAAGGATAAAACAGGCTTTTTTGACTTCTATCAACAGGTAAGAGGAACCATCACCCGGATTCAGAAAGCACCAACGCTGCTAGAAATGTGCCAGATTGTGGTGACAGAAGTTCGGCGAATCACTGGCTTCGAGCGTGTCATGGTCTATCGATTTGATCGGGAAGGGGCAGGCAGCGTCATCGCTGAAGACACCAATCAGGAAACGCCCTATTTGGATTTACACTATCCGCCTTCTGACATTCCTAAGCAAGCCCGACAGCTATATACCCTTAATTGGCTGCGGCTGATTCCAGATGCCAGCTACCAGCCTGTCACCTTAATTCCAGCGAACAATCCTTTAACAAATCAACCGTTGGATCTCAGTCTCTCGGTGTTGCGGAGTGTTTCTCCAATTCATCTAGAGTACCTACAAAATATGGGCGTGACTGCCTCTATGTCTATTTCTCTGATGCACGAGCAAAAGCTTTGGGGATTGATTGCCTGTCACCATTCGTCACCCAAATATATTTCTTACAATATCCGCACCATCTGCGAGTTCATTGGACAGGTGATGTCTGTGGAACTGGCAAATAAAGAAGCGAGTGAAGATATTGATTACAAAAGTCAATTAAAGTCATTACAAACTCAATTTGTGGAAGGGTTGTCTCAGGCTGAGTATTTCCTGGATGGCATGGTGCAAATGAAATCTCAATTACTCAATCTGGTTAGTGCCACAGGAGCGGTGATATGTAGTGGCGACCAGTATATTCGAGTCGGTAAAACGCCCTCGGAGTCAGAGGTTCACGCTTTACTTGATTGGATTAAACCTCAACTGCATCATAATTTGTTTGAGACGCGATCGCTCACGAAAAATTACCTTGCTGCTGAGTCATTTAAAGCGATCGCTAGTGGCGTGTTAGCCCTGGAAATTTCCAAAGTTCACCACAATTACATTCTCTGGTTTCGCCCAGAGGTAATTCAAACGGTGAATTGGGGCGGCAACCCCAACAAGCCTGTGGAAGTTTTCTCAGATGGTAGTTTAAGAATGTCTCCTCGCAAATCCTTTGAATTATGGCAAGAAACGGTGCAAGGATCTGCCCTGCCCTGGAAACCCTGTGAAATAGAGGCGGTTACTGAACTGCGAAGTCTAGTTGTGGGCGTTGTATTGCGGCAGGCAGATAAACTGGCATCGATGAATTTTGAATTACAACGGAGTAACGAAGAGCTTGATTCTTTTGCTTATGTTGCCTCCCATGACCTAAAAGAACCGCTGCGGGGCATTCACAACTACGCTAACTTCTTAATGGAAGACTATGCAGACGTACTAGATAGCGATGGAATGGCGAAACTGCAAACCTTGGTACGGCTGACGCAGCGAATGGAAGACCTGATCAATTCCCTCCTCCATTTCTCGCGGTTGGGACGCGCCGAACTGATTCGGCAACCAGTGAATTTAAACGAGTTAGTGCCCCAGGTAATCACCACTTTGACCATTTCCCGACCGCAGAGCGAAGTTGAGTTCCGCATTCCTCAACCCCTGAAAAGCGTTCAAGGCGATCGCGCTCAGATCAATGAACTCTTCAGCAACCTGATTAGCAACGCCATTAAGTACAACGATAAACCCCAGAAGTGGGTCGAAATTGGTTTCATCGAAGGCAATGGAGAAAGCAAAGTTGCTTCTACTTCTCTAACTTTCTATGTTCGTGATAACGGTATTGGCATCCCCCAAGAACATCTCGACAAAATCTTTCAAATCTTCCGCCGCTTACATGGACGGGATGACTTTGGCGGTGGGACTGGCGTAGGGTTAACCATTGCCCGCAAAATCGTGGAGCGTCACGGTGGTAGAATTTGGGTGGAATCAACCCCCACTGAAGGTAGTACGTTTTACTTCACCCTGTCAGCGGAGGCAAATACATGACTCGGATTTCAGCCTTCCCGATGCAGGAAACGCCACTACTTTTAATTGTCGAGGATAGCAACGAAGACTTTGAGGCACTGCAAAGATTTCTAGGGCGTTCTACCATTGCGATCGCTATTCAGAGGTGTGTAAATGGGGAACAAGCCTTGGCGTTTCTTTATCGCACTGGCAGTTATGTGGAGCGCCAGAGTGCGCCCCGTCCCGGTTTGATTGTGCTTGATTTGAATCTGCCCGGAACCGATGGAAGAGAAGTGTTACGCCGAATTAAACAGGATGACAACTTGAAGATGATTCCGGTGGTGGTGTTTACTACCTCTAACAATCCTAAAGATATTGAAGTATGCTATCAATATGGTGTCAACAGCTACATTGTTAAGCCAATCAATTTTACTCAACTGAAACGAGATATTCAGATGCTTGTGGAATATTGGTTTGAAGTGACGACACTGCCTGATTATCCCAAGGATTAGTCATGAGTCAGAGATCGCGCACTGTCTTAATTGTCGATGATTCCCCAGAAGACCGAGAACTCTATCGGCGGTATTTACTAAGCGATCGGGAGTATTCCCATACTATTTTAGAGGCGGCACTGGGTAAACAAGGTCTGGAACTATGGCAGCAACACCAGCCAGATGTCGTTTTACTTGATTATCGACTGCCCGATTTGGATGGACTGGAATTTCTGGCTCGGTTACAATCCTGCCTGCAACAGCAATGTTTCCCGGTGATTATGGTAACAGGACAGGGCAATGAAGCGATCGCAGTTCAGGCGATGAAAGCCGACGCACAGGATTATCTAGTCAAAGGGCAAATTAGCGCACAAGGGTTACACCTGGCAATGAATCGAGCAATCGCCAGCCTACAGATCCGTACCCAACTGCAACAGCAGATTGAACGAGAACGATTGACTAGACAAATCAGCCAGCAAATCCACCAATCACTGGAACTAGATGAAATTCTCCAAACTACTGTAACTGAGGTGCGCCAGTTTCTCCAGACCGATCGCGTTATCGTTTTTCAGTTAGATTCTGACGTAAATGGCATTGTTGTCGCCGAATCTGTTGTCGGAGAATGGCGAGCAGTCCTGTCGGCCAAAATCTATGACCCTTGCTTTGCCGAAAGTTGTATAGAACGCTATCAGCAAGGGCGGGTGATGGCAAAATCTGATATTTATGACGGCAGTCTTGCTCCCTGTCATGTGGAATTTCTCGCACAGTTTCAGGTATGGGCAAATTTAGTTGTTCCCATTCTGCGAGATGACCATTTGTGGGGACTTTTGATTGCTCATCATTGTACTGCCCCGCGATCGTGGCAATCGATGGAAATTGAATTACTACAACAACTTGCAGTTCACCTGGGAATTGCCCTCCAGCAAGCTAATGCTTATACCCAACTAGAGCAGCAGAGTGAAGCCCGTTATCGTGCCATTGTTGAAGATCAAACAGAATTGATTGCCCGGTATTTACCAGATAGCACCATTCAGTTTGTTAATAGTGCTTATTGTCGTTACTTTGGGCTAAAACCAGAGGAAATTATTGGTAAGAGTTTTCAACCTGTGATTTTTGCAGAGGATCGGGAAATGGTGACTCGGTTGGTAAACTCTATGAGTGCCGAAAATCCCACCGTCACGGTTGAGAACCGAGTCATTATCAACAGGGAAATTCGCTGGACTCAGTGGATCAACCGGATGATATTTAATCAACAAAAACAATGTACAGAATTTCAATCTGTGGGACGAGATATTACCAAGCTGAAGGAGGCAGAAGCCCAACTGCGTCATAGTAGTGAGCGTGTCAGTTTAGCCAATGCAGAATTAGCCAGAGCTGCCCGACTCAAAGACGAATTTCTGGCAAATATGAGTCATGAGTTGCGTACCCCTCTCAATTCAATTCTCGGATTATCTGAAGCCCTATTGGAAGAAGTATTTGGTAGCTTAACCCCGAAACAAAGCCAGTTTTTAAAGACCATCGAACAGAGTGGGGAACACTTACTGGCATTGATTAACGATATTTTAGACCTATCTAAAATTGAGTCAGGCAAGATGGAGATTGAATTACGTCCAGTCTCGCTTGATTCAGTTTGTGAATCTAGCCTCAATTTTGTTAAAGAACAAGCTCGACAAAAACAAATTCAATTAATCTGCGAAATCGATCAAACCATCACCGAGATCGAAGCTGATGAACGTAGATTGCTTCAGGTGTTGGTCAATTTGTTGACAAACGCGGTGAAATTTACGCCCGATGAAGGTCGCGTTAAGTTTGAAGTCAAGATGAACTCGCCACAGCAAGCCGTTGAATTTCGGGTAACTGATAACGGAATTGGGATTTCCCCAGAAAATTTGAGCCAGATATTTCAGCCGTTTATTCAGTTAGACAGTTCCCTATCACGACGTTACACAGGAACCGGACTAGGATTATCGATTATCCAACGTATTGTCGATTTACATGGTGGCAGCATCCACGTCGAGAGCGAGGTGGGACGAGGGAGTTGCTTTAGTGTCATGTTGCCGTGGCATCCCTTATTTAAACAAGATGACTCACCATTACCTGAAGCCCCATTGAACGAAGGTGAAATCCAACAAGCTTTAGTGGTGGAAGATTCCGGTGTGGCTGCCAACCAAATTAAACGATATTTTGCGGAATTAGGCGCAACTAGTGTAATTCACCCAGTTGGGGAAGGTGTATTGAAAGTTGCTCTACAAGTCAAGCCGGATGTGATTGTGCTGGATATCTTGCTGCCTAAGAGTTCTGGATGGGAAGTTTTAAGGGAGTTAAAAGCACATCCCCAGACTCAGAATATTCCGATTATTCTCATTTCAGTAGTGGATGAGCGATCGCGCAGCTTAGAGTTAGGATCTACTGAATATCTTTTAAAACCTCTCTCGCGACAAAAGTTTTATCAAGCATTGAACCGCATTTTCGCAAAGGTTCAATCGCCCAACCCACAAGCTGCCATTGTCATGGCGGCGGCAGAATCAGCCCAAACCCCCAAAATTTTGTTAGCAGAAGACAATGAAGCCAACATCACTACGCTCATGAGTTACCTGGAGGCATGAACCTATCCCACTAATACCGAAATATGGTAATCTACTTCTCGTATGAGAGGGGTGTATCTGTGTATGGCTGGG
>NZ_JABXKO010000069.1:0-13839 GCF_017114965.1 Nostoc sp. JL31 | reverse complement strand
CTAGCCTTCAACTTGAGTGGCTTTTACCTTCAGATGTTTAACCCGAACTCAGGTTGCCTTATGACTTTAACCGCAAACGTCTAAGCATCTTGTTTAAGAAAGAAAGTACGCATCTGATTATCACTAAAGGCGCACTGAAAAATATTTTGGATGTTTGCTCAACTGTTGAGACTGGTGAGGGAAAAGCGATCACTATTGCAGATCAGCGACAAAAACTCCACCAACAGGCCCAAGACTTGGGCAGTAAGGGATTTAGAGCCTTGGGTGTGGCTTATCGTGATTTTAATCAAGATTCTTTCAGCAAAGATGATGAAACGAACATGACATTTCTCGGCTACCTCGCTCTCTTCGATCCGCCCAAAGCTGGCATCGCTGACACCCTCAAAGAGTTGCAACTGCTAGGAATCACCCCGAAGATGATTACTGGGGACAGCAAGGCAGTTGCAATGAGTATCATCAAGGGTGTGAAGCTTGAATTGTCTAGCGTTAAGCTTAGAATCAGCAGAGAGAACTTGCAAGCTGTATCAACACAAATTGTTGCAAGGCTAAAGTGGCATGGCTTAAGTTGATGACACGAATTTGTCTCAACGCCATTTAATTAGTCACTGTACATAAGACTGTTAAGCAAATATTTAATAAAGGCTTAATAAAAAATCCTATTTTTACCACAATGAATCGTTTAAACACGACTGAACAAATGAACCAAGTGTTATTTGTTCAGTCGGGGGAGTTTCAAATTGGCTGTTTGCGCCAACTGCGCTTTTTGAGCTTTGTTTGCCAAGACTCCATGTAGGTGTAGAAAACAGGTGTTAAATAAAGTGTGAGAAACTGTGAGAACACTAATCCCCCAACTACAGCTAAACCAAGGGGACGGCGTGTATCTGCTCCGGCTCCCCAACCAAGGGCAATGGGTAGCGTACCCATAAGTGCTGCCATTGTGGTCATCATAATTGGACGGAACCTCACTAAGCAGGCTTCATAGATAGCTTCATAGGGCGTTTTACCGTTTTGACGGGCAATAATCGCAAAGTCAACCATCATGATCCCGTTTTTCTTCACGATGCCAACTAGCAGGATAATGCCCACGAAGGCGTAAATATTCAAGTCAACTTGAAACAGCAACAGGGTGAGTATTGCCCCAAATCCAGCGGAGGGTAAGCTAGAAAGGATTGTCAGTGGGTGAATGAAGTTCTCGTAGAGAATCCCCAGCACGATATAAATCACCAAGATGGCAACTAGCAGTAGCAATCCTAAACCCTGAATTGAAGATTGAAATGCTTGCGCTGAACCTTGGAAACCTGTACTAATAGTAGGTGGCAGGGTTTGACGGGCGAGTTCCTCAATTTTGCCAGTGACGTTACCGAGTGATACTCCTGGTTTGAGGTTAAAGGAGAAGGTGACAGATGCTAGTTGCCCTTTGTGGTTGATAGTTAAGGGACCCACATCTTTGCTCAAGGTTGCGACAGCGTTAAGAGGTACAAGTTGTCCACTAGGGGCGCGAACTGAGAGTAAATCTAAAGCATCGGCATTTTGCTGATATTTTGGTTCCACGCCCATAATTACTTGATACTGGCTATCGGGGGCGTAGATGGTAGAAACTTGGCGAGTGCCATAAGCATTACTCAGAGCAGTTTCGATTTGATTGGCGGTCAAACCTAGAGCCGAAGCTTGGTCGCGGTTAATGTCTACTTTGACTTGCGGATTCTTGATTTGCAAATCACTGTTAACATCTTGTAAATCTGATAGCGATCGCAATTTCTCTTCTAAAGCTGGAGCGTACTGGTAAAGTTCCTGAATATTGGGAGTTTGCAGAGTAAATTGATACTGTGCTTTTGTCTGTTGTCCACCGACATTGATGGCTGGGGGATTTTGCAAGAAGACTTTGATTCCAGGCACAACTGACAACTTCGGTCGGAGTTCCTGCACTACTTCATCAGCATTGAGATGACGCTCATGGCGGGGCTTGAGTTCGATTAAAATTCGTCCCGCGTTGGCGGAAGCATTTGGGCCGCCAGCCCCGACACTAGAGTTGATGGAATCGACATTCGGATCGCGGTAAGCGATCGCAGCTACAGCCTGTTGATGTTTTACCATCTCATCAAAGGATATATCTTCTGATGCCTGAGTAGTTGCCGTAATTTGTCCAACATCTGCGTTAGGAACAAACCCTTTAGGCACAATGATAAATAGATACACTGTCGCTACAAGAATCGCTCCCGAAATCACCATCGTCGTGCGGTGATACTTGAGTGATTTCTTCAAACTCCAATCGTATCCGCCCAATATCACATTAAAAATGTTTTCTGAAAAGTTATAAAGACGACGGTTGAAATTTTTGATTCGGGACTGGAGACTAGGGGCTGGGGAAGGTGAAGCCTCCTCTGGCAATAAGGGATTGGGAGCTGGAGACTGAGAATTAAGAATTTCTTCCATGCTCATCTGCTCCCCTGCTCCCCTGCCCCCCTGCTCCCCTGCCCCCTCACTCTCTTGCTCATGATGAGGTGGACTCAAGAATCTGGAACACAGCATTGGCGTTAAGCTGAGGGAAATTACGCCAGATACCAAGATTGCAACGCTGATAGTAACAGCAAACTCGCGGAATAATCGCCCCAGAATACCTTCCATGAACAGTATCGGGATAAATACTGCTACTAAAGAAATGGTCATAGATAAAATTGTGAAACCAATTTCTTTAGAACCATTTAGGGCCGCTTCCATCCGGCTTTCACCCATTTCCATGTGGCGGACAATGTTCTCCAACATAACTACGGCATCATCAACCACGAAACCTACTGATAGGGTTAACGCCATCAGCGATAGGTTATCGAGGGAGAAGCCCAGCAGCACCATGACTCCAAAAGTCGCTACTATCGAAAGCGGTACTGCCAAACTGGGAATGACTGTTGCAGAGATATTGCGGAGAAACAGAAAGATTACCAGCACCACCAGAGCGATGGTGAGCAACAGCGTGAATTGTACATCATCCACCGACTCCCGAATTGACTGAGAGCGATCGTAGAGAATATCCATGTTCACAGCCGCCGGAATCTGTGTCCGAAAGGTGGGTAACAGTTTCTTGATTGCATCTACTACTTGAACAGTATTAGTTCCCGGTTGGCGCTGAATTGCCAAAACGATCGCCCGCACACCAGAATTTTGGATTTTAGATTTTGGATTTTGGATTGAGGATTTCTCCTGTGCGCCTTTACTCTCCTTCTTGACAGGAAAATACCAACTTGCAATCTTATCATTTTCCACGCTGTCCAGAACTTGACCTAGTTCACCTAACTGCACTGGTGCGCCGTTTTGATAAGCCACATTCAGGGAACGATAGCTGGCAGCATCATTAAGTTGACCATTTGCTTGGATGGTAGAATTCTGCTGTTGACCGTAAAGTGTCCCAGTAGGTAGATTGACATTTCCATTAGCGATCGCATCAGCTACTTCATCAATTCCTATTCCCTTTACACTCAGCGATTCGGGATCGAGTTGAATTCGTACCGCGTACTTTTGAGAACCAAAAACCTGCACTTGCGCCACCCCATCTACCATTGACAGGCGTTGTGCCAGCAATGTCTCAGCATACTTGTCTACAGTTGAGAGGGGCAGAATAGAAGAATTCAGGGAGATATAAAGAACTGGTTGATCCGCCGGATTTACCTTTCGGTAAGATGGCGGATTAGGCATATTAGTCGGTAACTGCTTCGCTCCCTTAGAAATAGCAGACTGCACATCCTGGGCTGCGCCGTCGATATCCCGATTTAAATCAAATTGCAGCGTCAGCTGTGTAGTACCCAAAGAACTCGTAGAGTTCATCGAACTCAATCCTGCGATGCTAGAAAATTGCTGCTCTAAGGGAGTTGCGACTGAGGCAGCCATCGTTTCAGGGCTAGCTCCGGGCAAATTAGCTGTTACCTGGAGTGTTGGATAATCCACATTGGGTAAGTCGCTAACAGGTAGCTGTTGGTAAGCGATCAGCCCAAATATCAAAATGCCAACCATAACTAGAGTCGTCATGATTGGACGCCGGATAAATAGCTCGGAAATGTTCATCGCGTTCCCTTGGATGAGTGCTGAGTTATGAGTGCTGAGTGCTGAGTGCTGAGTCCTGAGTCCTGAGTCCTGAGTTAGGAGTTATTATTTCCCCCCTGCCCCCTGCCCCTCTGCCCCCCTGCTTCCCACTTCCGGTTTCACTTGGACTGTGGCACCAGGCACGAGGTTAAATTGCCCATCAGTAACTACTTGCTCACCTGGTTTCACCCCTTGCTTAATTACCGTTTCATTCCCAATGGTGTCGCCGACGGTAATTAAACGCATTTCTGCTGTTTTGTCAGGTTTAACTACATACACAAACTGCCCCTTTTGTCCACTCTGTACTGCCTGAGAAGGAACAGTAATGGCATTTGGTTCTTCGCTGAGTTTGAGTACTACATTGACAAACTGCCCCGGAAACAGACGCTCATCAGCGTTGGCAAAAGTACCCTTAAGTTGAATAGTGCCTGTTTGGGTATTGACTCCACTATCAACAAAAGTGAGTTCGCCCCGTACTGGATGCCCTGCATCTTTAGGAGGTAAAGCATCGACTTTTAACTTGCCGTTATTGGCACTGTATTTTTTGATATCTGGCAGCAATCGCTGGGGAATAGAAAAGTTGACGTAAATCGGGCGAATTTGGCTGATTGTAATTAGTGGATCAGTAGCATTCGCCTGTACCAAGTTGCCTTGATTTAGCTTTAGGCTACCTGTGCGTCCGGCAATTGGCGAGTAAATAGAACTATAAGAAAGCTGAACTTTGGCATTGTCGATCGCAGCTTCATCTGATGCTACTAGTGCCTGGGCGTTTTGGACATCTGCTTGGGCTGCCGCCACTGCTGCTTGAGCATTTGCCACACCACCTCGATCTGCGTTCACCGTCGCTTGTTGAGCATCAGCACTGGTTTGATACTGTTCGGCCTGTTCTTTACTTATTGCCCCTTGCTTGAGCAAACTACTATAACGTTGCGCTTGTGCATCTGCATTTGTTGCCTGGGCTTTATCCTTGACTACATTCGCTTTTGCCTGGTTTACTTGAGCGATCGCTTTGAGGACATTTGCCTGTGCCTGTTTCACTTGGGCTAAATCTTTCGCTTTGGCAGCATTAGCTTGCATCAGCGCAGCTTGTAAAGGACGAGAATCAATTTTAAATAACAAGTCTCCTTTTTTAACGTTCTGTCCTTGCTGAAAATAGACACCCGTAAGCTGACCACCCACCTGAGACTTGACAGATACCGTAGAATATGCTTCCACTGTTCCCGTCGCCGATAGCTGTATTGGAATAGTTTTTTGAGTCGCAGTAGCAACCACCACTGGCACAGCTCGTTTTTTTCCTGCTTCTTTGCCACTTGATTGGGCTTCGGAAGCATTACAGGCACTACACAAGTAGACTAGACTTAATATAAGTAGCGAGAACCGCCCTCTTTGAATAATGCTCTGAAAACGAGGAACAGTTTCAGCAGCCAAAGACGAAGGCTTTATCGTCTGAACAGGAGCTAAACAGCGCATATCAACAATCTGGGGGAAAGGGGAAGCACAGAAACATACTAGCTTCTCGTTAGACATCGCATCTTCCGCAAAATGGTTGGTTGCGATTGATTCTAATTAGATAAGCGCAATATTAGTTAAACTAAACATTAGTGTACTAATAATTTATTTTTTAGCCTACCCCTTTTGGAGAGAAATTGTTTTTAAGCCGTTGTGCGTTTATTTATTTTTGATCTTATAGACTTCTTGGCATTGTGGGGAAAAGGGTAAAGGTATGGAATTTTCCCAAACCCAGTAACCTTTAACATGTACCCCAGCCCCCTTAACTCCCCCTCTTATCTTGCCGTTCTTTGAGTTTCAGCATAATTTCAGCGTGCATCTCACGGGTAATTGGGTAAAAATACGTTAAAACTAAGCCAAAAATCAAACAAACTGTCGGTATGGGGCCAACGGCAACGCGAATAGCAAACAGTGCTGATTCCGGTTGGATGGGTAGTGGACTTCCGGCTACAGATTCTTTGAAACCCGATACTTGCAAAGAATTTCCCACCAAAAATAGCCCCAAAGCTAAACCAAATTTTTGCAGCAAAACCATGAAGCCATAAAAAATGCCTTCTCTGCGTTGTCCGGTTTGCAGTTCATCTAATTCAATCACATCTGGAATCATTGACCAGGGAATTAGATAAGCTGTGGATACACCAATACCTGCCATCACAGCCATCACATACATCAAAACTATTTGACCAGGCTGTAAGAAAAATAGTCCGGCGGCGGCTATAATCCACAAACTCATTCCCAGAAAATAAACAACTTTTTTGCCGATTTTTTTACTCAACGCTCCCCAGACAAATAGCATCAACAGAGCAGTTCCTTGGACTGCAATCATGACTGTGGGCACATCTGATTCTTTGAGTCCCATACAATTGACTACAAAATAGGGAATAATGCTGGCTGTTACCTGCACACCCAGCCAAGAACAAAGATATATACCAATAACAAATAAAAAAGGTCGGTTGCTAAAGACAATTTTTAGCTGTTCAAAGAAAGGCAGAGATGCAGGTTCCTCGGTTTGGCTGCGTTTAGCCTCAAAAGCCAAGATGCGATCACGGACTCCAAAAACGCACCAATATAATCCTAAAATCGAAATTACAGTAGAAACTGCTGCTAAAACAAGATATTGTTGTTTGCGATCGGCAATCAGCGAAAAAACAATTTGCGTTAAAATCAACGATAAAATGCTGCCACCAATAGAAAATGTAAAGCGATAGCTGTTAAGGCTGGTGCGTTCGTCGTAATCTTGAGTCAGTTCTGGAGTCATCGCCGTATAAGGCAAATTCACAACCGTGTAAAATGCCTGAGATATCACTCCAATGACTACGTAATACCAAAATAATGGCCAAATATTCTCACTCTGATTTGCACTAAATTGCGGTACAATCCACTGCAAGAAAAAGAAAATTCCAAAGGGGATTGCCCCATAAAACATCCAAGGAAGACGACGCCCCCAACGACGAGATTTCGTTTTATCAGTCAAGAACCCGACAAACGGATCGTTTATGCCATCCCAGATTTTGCCAATCATCAAAATACTGCCCGCTAGACCCGCAGGGATACCAGCAACATTCGTGAAGAAAACCAGCAGAAAAAAGACGGAGATATTTGCGGTGATTGCTGGCCCTAAATCTCCTGCGCCGTAAGCCAGCCTTGTTTTTAAGTCGAGTTTTTCACTGAGAATATCTCGTTTGGCACCGCCATCAGCTGTAGAATCATTCATAAAACTTTGCACTCATACTAAAATAAAAAATCTGCGACGCCGAATAGCCCGTCGTAGATATCGCATTCAATACAGCCATCTACCACTCCCGTTAGACTTATGCCAGACCTTTATGTTTCTTGGTCAGATTATCACCAAAAAATTGAACAACTGGCTATTCAGATTTATCAATCAGGTTGGGAATTCAACCAAATTATCTGTCTTGCCAGAGGAGGATTAAGAGTTGGAGATATTCTCTCCCGGATATACCAGCAACCACTGGCAATTTTAGCAACCTCATCTTACAGTGGTCCTGGCAAGCAAGAAAGAAATAATCTAATTTTCTCCCGCCACTTGACAATGACTGCCAAAAAGTTAGGTTCGCGCATTCTCCTAGTGGATGATTTGGTAGACTCTGGGGTAACACTCCAACAGACTATACCTTGGCTCAAGCAAAATACTGATTTCCCTATTGAGGAAATTCGCACCGCCGTTCTTTGGTATAAAGCTTGTTCAGTTATAGCACCTGATTATTATGTCGATTACTTGGCTGACAACCCTTGGATTCACCAACCTTTTGAACACTACGAGCAGATGAACCCCGCAGAACTTGCGGCTAAAGCAAGTCAACTGTGTTAAAAAAGACATAGACTCATATTCACCAGCTTCTAGCTGCTCTTTACTTCTGCTCAAGTACACATTGAAACCTCTAAACAGTCTATATTCTGTTTTAGGAGCATTGTTAGTCTTTGATATGTACTCTTGTTCTTCAGGCGTGAATAGATAACGTCTTGAATGCCAGGTATTGAGGAAAGGGATAGCTTTCTGCTCATAGTCATGGAACGGAGCTTTCTGATCTAAATTTTTTGTGATTTCTATCTATGGAAGAAACAGTCCACGACAACTTTTTCAAGAACTTTACTGTAGTTACAGCAACTATATCTGCCGCAGACTATCTTCCTGAAACATCAGGTATTTATGCCTTGTATCATGCATTTGATTTTTTAGAAAATAAATTATCTGATCATATAGATACTCGTATGAAAAATACGGTATTTAAAACAAAGTTTTCTGAGAAAGATAATAGAAGTAAGTTCATTGTCGATACTTGTGGAGAGTCAATTGGTTTGTCTCCAAAAATGGATCAATTTATCAAAGCTGTTTCTCAGCCTAAAGAGCGAAGAATATTAAAAAATCTTCTAATCTCATGTAGCATTCTCCAACGCCCAGATTACATTGGCACTGCAAGCAACTTAAGAGATAGATTCATTCAGCATTTGGAGCGAGATGATGGATTTTTCTCAAAGTACGCAAACTTAAGACCCAATGATGAATTTTTGTTCGTATTTTTACCTTGCCCAAAAAACATTTCTAGAGAGTTGGAAAGCCTGTTAATTCAGCTATGTCAGCCTAAATTTAATACACAGAGGAGTTAAAAATGGAATTAGATAACCAGTCTCCAGAGACTATTGAATATAAGGCAATTAGTGGTGAGTTTGGTGAGGTAAGGTACTTCATAACAACTCTTGAGCAAAGTGATGCAGTTGAAAATATTAGATTTGCTGATGAAATTCAAGGCAGTTGGAGCTTCTCTGAACGAGTTCAAAGAAAACTAGATGAAAACAGAGCGAATACAGAAATATTTTCTTACCTAGCACAGGGTGGAATTCGCTTTTTTAATTCAATTGTAGTTGTACTTTTACCCAACTCAAATGACCAAAGAGAGTTTTGGGACTTCTCTACAGTTAGTAGTCAGGGGAAAACTGTCGAAAAATGGGTCAATTTAAAGCTATATAAAAATGTAGCTAGAATTGTAATTGATGGTCAACATAGACTTCTTTCATTAAGAAGATATTGGAACGCCCATACTGGAAAAGAGCCTTTAAACTCTCAACAAATAAAAGAAAATTTTAGTTGTTCAGAAACTTTTGACATACCAGTTGTTTATCTAGTGTTTGGCAATCTAGGCAGAGTTGGCCATTCAGACTTAAGCGAAACTGTAAGAGATGAGATCATTAAAGCAACTCGTAATATCTTTACAGTGATAAACAAGACTGCAAAATCAATTGATAAACAAACTCAGCTATTGCTTGATGATAGTAAAATATCAGCATTAATTCCTAGAAAGCTTTTAGAGGAAGGAGTGCTTGAAGATAGATTCGTTAAATGGTCTTCCACAGCAAGAAGCCTAAACCAATCAGAACCTTACTTAACGACTCTAGATTTGGTTAGTCAATGTACTATTGAACTATTAAAAGATTATCCTAAGCAAGCTTTAAAGAAATCATTTAATTCACCAACTGAGCGTAATATTGCTTTGGAGACTTATTATGAGTCTCATCCTAAACTTCCAGAAATAGGTACAAAAGAATTGCTTAAGTGGTTTTTCACTGAACTTCAGCCATTCAAAGATTGGGTATCACAGATTAGTCACGTAGGTATAGATATTCCTATTCAACCAGAGCAATCTCGATTAAACGCAAGTCAAAAAGCAAGTATAAAAAAATTACGAGATTCCAGCATTCTTTATACTCTTTTAGGACAAAAAATTCTTTTTTTTGCTGTTTCAAGGTTCTTACTTAAGATAAGAATAGAGTATCGTATTCCAGCAATTCTTAATGCGATATCGCTTAGTATTACTAAAATGGATAAAGATGGTTTTTTCAGTCGAGATCAATCTCATTGGTCTAATGTTCTAGTACGCCCAAATCAAAACCTAACCATTATCACTACAGGATCTGGAGTTGAAAGATGTATTGATCTTGTCAGAATGATATTGCTTGATTCTTCTGATGGGGTGAGAGATTTGATAAAACGTACTAAAGATGATGTCAGTAATGAGGTTAACTGGAATGAAAATTTGATTTCCACTTGGAGAAAAGATTTTCATGTAGAATTACCTAAAGTTGATTTTATTGATGAGCAGATAAAGGAATCTTCTGAATCAGATGATTCCTTTGCTGAAGTTCGAGATTTGCTTGACTCTTCTGAGGAGGACGAAGAGGAATCTGATGAAATTGAAGATGATGAGGATATTTTTAAAGAAACTGAAGAAGTAAAAGACTAAAATTTAATGACCTGCAACATTAATAGCTAAAATTAGTTAAGTTTTTGATATCTCCCCAAACTTAGGACTCCACCACCCTTTTGGTGTACTGAAATAAGCCACATCTTTATGTTTAGTATCCTTACGGGATTGTGAGTCAGAACATCGTAACATTGTCTTACTCTGCCCCTCTTTGATATAACTGTACTCCTCTAGAGGTTTCTTACATATTGGGCAGGGATATGCTGTCATCTTGACGGGAGGTTTTTGTTGATTCTCAGCTTGGACTGCTTTAGTTTGTGGTGGCTGCCAAGTTTTGTTAAAGTCGCTCCAAAATAGCACGACATTTTCACAGCCTTTTGTGCATTTGAGGAAATATTTCTTTTTAACCTTAGTACTCGGAATTTTGGCAAGAAAATTTTTGCATTCAGGGCATCGCGTTTTGGAAGTTTCATATTTGCGATCGCTTATCACATTAGCTTTTACTATTGAGGAACTTGGAACTACAGTTTTAGCTTTGGAAAGCGCTGGGATAAAGTAATTCTGATTCCAACTAGTTAAATAATGCTGCCAAGAGTTTTTCCCTTCAGAAATTGCATCAAGGGCATCCTCCATTTTCGCTGTGAATTCCGCCTCTAGTAAATCAGGCAGTGCTTTGAGCAAAAATGCATCAACTTCTAACCCTAACGCTGTCGGTTGCAGATGGTCTTTTTTCAACTCGACATAATTTCGTTTTTTTAAAGTAGCAACAGTAGGAGCATAAGTACTTGGGCGACCAATTCCTTTACGTTCCATCAGTTGCACCAATTTTGGTTCACTGTAACGGGGTGGTGGCTGCGTCTGCTTCTTTTCATGTCCAGCATTCTCCAGTTTTAATGCTTGTCCCTGTTGTAATGAAGGTAAAACACTATCCTTGCTGAGATTGTTCCAGTACCGAGCATAACCGTAAAATTCAATTACTTGCCCTCTGGCTGACCACAGTAGAGAACCAGACCGAGTAATAACCAAAGTTTTACGCAATTGGGCAGCACGACACTGAGAAGCAATTGACCGTTTCCAAATCATCACATACAGATTAAACTCATCATCAGGAAGTTCTAAGCGCAATTGAACTGAGGGACGAAACACATCAGTTGGACGAATGGCTTCATGTGCTTCTTGAGCCGATTTGCTACTACGATGCTTGGCGACTTGCTGCGGTACATTCGGCGGATCATTTTGCTCCAACCATTTACGGGCGCTGGCACAAAATTCTGGACTCAGCATTACTGAATCTGTTCGCATATATGTTATCAGCCCTGCCTCATAAAGCTTTTGGGCAACAATCATGGTTTTGTCGGGAGCAAACCTCAACTTTGAACCGGCTGCTTGCTGAAGGCTGGAGGTTGTAAATGGTGGCGGTGGCTGGCGGTTAACAATTTTTCCTTCAAAATGAATCACCTGATGAGGATGCCGCTGTGCTTCTTCAACTAAACGTGTCGCCTCTGCTTCCGAAAGAACACGCTTAGACTCCGGTGTTTCTGGAGTATTACCTACCTTTGCGTCATCATTAGTTTCAGTTTCTTGCTCTGCTGCATCTTTCGCAGAATCGACCGTCCCTTTGTAAAAAGCCCGAAATCCTTCAGCATAATCTACCCAAACACTCCAGTAATCTTGGGGGACAAAAGCCAGAATTTCGTTTTCTCGCTGACAAATCAAGTGCAACGTCGCGCTTTGAACTCTGCCAACACTTTTAGCGCCGTTATTCAATGCCCAAACTAAAGGGCTACCTTTATAACCCACCAACTTGTCTAGGCAATCTCGGCACAGTCCAGCACCGATTAAATTTTGGTCTAGCTTTCTGGGATTAGCGATCGCACTTTGCACCGCCGATGGTGTAATCTCAGTATAAATTACTCGTTTCGGTTCCCTTAAACCCAGCGTTTCTTTGAGATGCCAAGCTATTGTTTCGCCTTCCCGGTCTGGGTCAGTTGCTAAGACAACTTCATCAACCTGCTTCACCGCAGACTTGAGCTTCTGGATTGTTTCTTTCGCTCGTTGGTCACGCGGAACGTAATTGCATCGGACATTACTGCCGTCCATGACAAAGCCCAAGGAATCGTTCCCTTCATTGCTGAGTTCTCGGATATGGCCACAACTGGCTAGAACTTTCCAATCCGAACCCAGAATTTGACTAAGTTTTTTGACTTTTCCCGGAGACTCTACTACAAGCAGGCGTTTGATCATAGCAACTGCGTTCTAGATTTTGAGCAATAAATTGGCAATTGCAATTAGCGATCGCCTATTTTCGTGATATGGATTTTCTAGAATACTGTACCAAAAAGCTTTGACAATTGCTCAACTCAGTTTAGAGGTAAATTATATCAACGGGATGCCTGATTGTGCGATCGCTGTTGTAACTGGCTCAACTATTATGATTTTAGCCACAACAGCCTAGTTAAATTAGGATTTAACGACATTCGCCTGCAAGATTGTTACATTGAACTTCATGGACTGTTTTTGGCAACAGAATTGTAGTTACTTATTATTGTAACCTGTAACTATTTAACGCAAAAAAGCAGCCGAGCCATAGCGTTACGTATCAACTAAACTTTGTACTTCACACATCTTATGCCATTGGTATTTTGGCTTATCGAATCTTTGCTTAAGAACAACGTTGAGGGAATTGGAATTATCAAAGACTCTATGAAGGTATGCCTTTCCTATTTGGATTAGTAAACCATTGTTTTATTTCACTACAAAAACTCCATACATCATCATCTGATGGTTTGAGATAATCTTGCGATTCTGGATCTTCTCCCATTTTCTCAAAGATGTTAATCAACCAATTGGGTCCGTGTCCAGTTGCACCAAGTTGAAGAAGCCAAGACTCCAACTCTCCCTTACGCACAGCAAACAAACCATACTCTGCAAGTTTGTCAAATAATACCAATTTGAAAAAAGAATGCGACAGATGGTAAATGTATAGAGAGGTAGTATTTAGGGTGAGCGATGGCAGGGTTAACACATATCGATATCCAAGAAAGTATCGAAGAACTGGAGGAGTTGATACGTCAGCAGAATAATGCACGACTCAAAGAACGGTTACAAACGCTTTACATGATTAAAAATCAAGGTATCAGCGTGTGTGCGTAGCTTGCCGCCGAAGGCATCGCTAAAATACTCGGGAAGCATCGAAGCACAGTACAACGGTGGTTGGCAGATTATCGTCAAACAGGAATCGAGACGATGCTGGAATTTGGTGTAAGTACAGGTCGAACACGAGTAATACCGAATTGGGCAGTTGAAAGTCTCAAGAAACAACTAGAGGAGCCGGAAATTGGTTTTGCAGGGTATAAACTTTCTTCAGCATTGGCTTGGTACTATCTTAGGAATAGAAGCCAAATATGCCACAGTACATCATTTAGTACGTTATCAACTCAAAGCAAAACTAAAGGTTCCACGTCCTCGTAATCGTAAACAAGATACACAAAAACTTGAAGCTTTTAAAAAAACCTCGGTGATGACTTACAACTGATTT